>CAZRZE010000022.1:0-19715 GCA_964604535.1 uncultured Akkermansia sp. | reverse complement strand
AGCCAGTGCGTATCAGCCGAGAGGGTTACGACCTCAAGACCATGTACAAGGAAGACGCCATCATGGAGTTGGAAATCTCTGGCAAGCCCTTCATCCTGTACCGCAACGCACGTCGTAACGTCTTGCAAATCGTCTACCGCCTCCTACCTGGAGAATACTCTATTATTGAGTTGGGCACAGAGCTAAAGGCTTAATATAAAAACTTAAACCACTTAAAATAAAATGCTAAGCATCTTTCCGTGATGCTTAGCATTTTTTGTTTTATGAGATCATCCAGCGCGTGAGCGCTCACGCGCTGGGCTACGCTCTATTTTACACGTAACGTCGTATAATAGCGGCGCGCTTCAGGCGATCTATCCAAACACGGTAGTTCTTCTCGCTCTTACGGCGCAGTGCAGCTGCACTCACCTTCTCACGTACCTCAGGATCGCTTAACGAAGGTGGATTGGCTTCCTTATGATATTCAACCATCACAATGGTAAATCCAGATGGGTCATACAGAGGCCCAAGAATCTCACCCTTCTTAGCGTTAAAGACGATTGCCGCAAATTCTGGTGCAAGGTCTCCGCGCTTTACTTCATCCCAACGTCCTCCATCCTCTCGAGCATGGTCGCGTGAGTAGGTTTTCGCGGCCTCTGCAAAGCTCATTTTCTTGCTGCGAATCTGCTCTGCTATCTGAACCGCTTTTGTGTAATTCTTCTCAAGAATCTCATCAGTCGTGCTCCCCAACTGTTCCATGGGTAGATATATCTTGCTAAAGCGCACTTTGTCCTTTGTTACATCTCTGTAGTCTCGCTTTGTCTTAGCATACTCTGCCTTGATCTCATCGGGAGTAGGAGGGATATGCGAGGCGTAGCGACCTTGGCGCATAGCACCTACAGCCATCTCTTGTCGAATGGCCTTTCTGAATACATGCAGGGTTTCACCTCTGGCTCTCAACATGTTAATAAGCTTATCTCTATCACCTCCAAATTGATTCAATACGCGGTTATTCACCTCTGTCTCAATCTGCTCCTCTGGCATGGTGAAGCCCTTGTTATAAAACTCACTGAGAACGAGTTCGCGCTCAATCAATTCTTCTAAAATCTCTTCTTTCGCCTTGATCAGCTTTTGGTTAAGCTCTGTCCCTCCACGGGGATACAGCATACGCAACTCCATCATAATGGGGACAATACGATCACGCAATTCGCTAGACGTGATGGTGCGACCATTAACGGTTGCAGCCACGCGGTTGACGATACGTGGAGCTGCGACTTGCGGTGCTGCTTTCTGAGGGGTAGCAGCTCTTGCTTGCGCAGCTGGTCGTTGTCCAGTAGGTGGCATGACGCGACGCTGTACAGCGGGCGGTGAAACAAGAGTCGACCCCGCAGGTGGTTGCACCAGATTAGGCATGGGAAGTGCTGGTCCCAATGTAGATGATGAGGAGGGAGTTTGCGCTGCAGGTTTCTTTTCAGCTGCTTTATTCGCAGCTGGCTGAGTTAAATCAGTCAACTGAGCAGAAAGGGGCGAGACTGCGACCATCCATGCAGCACAGCAGTAGAGTGGAAGAGCTTGGCGTTGGAACACATTCATTACAGCAATACTAGCTAATTTGGGCTTGTCTTTCAAGTCTCAATTTTGTCTTATTTTGCACGACAGCAACGTCCTGTCCTGATAATGAGATCGCGCAGCCAATGGCTTTGCTCCATTTTGCCAGCCTCTGCGGCATCCCATGGCATGCGCTCTCTCCAGTTGCGCCCACCCTCTGTACCAGGGGTGTTGAGGCGTACTGGGTGGTCAAAGAGTTCTGTCCACATGAGGGCTACATAGGCTGAGTTGCAGTTGAAAAGAGCACGGAATAGGGCATTCTTGATGGGCTCTCCCCATGGGGAAAAGTTCTCATGCCTGCCTATGTTGGCGTAGTCTCCCAACCATGCGAGAACGCGCATGCAGTCATGTGCAACGCGGTGTCTGTGTAGCTTTTCCTCGGCACTGAGATTCTGGTCCTTCATCGCAGCATGTCCTTGCGCGTAGTAGTCGTACCATGTGTCCCAGTCCTGACTGATGGGTGGGAAGTCATGGGTGGCATAGGTGGCAAAGGAGCAGCGGTTGTAGCTTTGCCCTTTCTCTATATGCTGGTTTTTGTCTATGAGCCAATGGGGTATCTTGAAGCCTGCTATGCGTAGCTGCGAGAGGTTGGGGCGTACGTAGTCGGGCACGCAGCCAAGGTCTTCGCCTATGACGTGCAGTCCCTTTGATTGTCTCATGATGTGGCGCAGGAGGTCATCGCCCTGCATGAGGTTGTTTTTTCTGTTTTCTGCGCTGTCATCAGGGCGGGGTTGGAAGCCAGGGCGACGGCCATCACAACGCGCAGCTGCCTCATCTGGACTAAGGGGGAGGAACTCTGCGTTCCTATCAGGCATCCAAGGGAAGGCGTAGATGCGATAAAAGCCCAAGATATGGTCTATGCGGTACATGGCAAAGACCTCTGCCATCTTGGCAATGCGACGTGACCACCAGCGAAAGCCATCCTGACGCATCAAGTCCCATCTGTAAAGGGGGATGCCCCAGTTTTGCCCCCATTTTCCTGTAAAGGGGTCTTCTGCAAAGTTGCCTTCGGCGGGCGCGCCACCGCTCCAACTCATGTCAAATTGCTCTCTTTCAAAGAATACATCGGCACTGGCGACAGATATGCCAATGGGGACATCGCCCATGAGCATCACGCCCTTGCTGTCAGCATAGCGGCGCAGTTCTCCCCATTGCTGAAAGCAAAGCCACTGCAACCACTGCTGGTAGGCGTGGTGCGCCTGTGCCTCGGCATCCTGCCGTACCAGTTCCCTGATGCGCTGAGGGTCCTGCTCTGACCATGTCCACCATGCCTCTGTGCCAAAGATGGCAGCAGCAACGCGGAAGCAGGCATAATCATCCAGCCAGCCGTCCTGCTCTGCCACCCAAGCAGCGTGCGCTACCCTCTGCAGGGCAAAGCTTTCATGCTCGCAAAAGCCCTTCCAAGCACGGCGCAGCAGGGGCTCTCTGTAGCGGCGCACATTTTCATAGTCAACGAGGTTTTCTCCACTGGGTTCTTGCAGGGGGCGTAGGTGGGCTACGCCTGTCAGCCAAGCGGGCTCCATGCCCGGTATGTTCTCCAGACTGAGGTAGAGAGGCTCCAAGGCCACAGAGCTCACTGCGGAGTAGGGAGAGGGGGTTTCTGATTGTGCGAGGGCATTGACTGGCAAGAGCTGGAAAAAGCTCAATCCCTGTTCTGCTGCCCAGTCCACCCATTGCTCTAGGGCGATGAGGTCACCTATGCCCGAGTCCCCTTCCCTCCTCAAGGAGAAAAGAGGTAACAAGAGCCCTGCCATGCGTTCTAATTGCGCCATGTTGTTATATTGAAATGTTGTGTTGACTATTAAACCGATGCCCCGAGGATAAATTACCCTCGAGGCATCGGGAAGTTAGTGTTTAGAGCTTTAGTCTTGCTTTCCCTTGATGGTGATGGTGTAGGGAACGGCGAGTCCGTAGTGCTCTGGCTCATACATGGCCTCTGCCTTGGCGGCAGGTGACTTCATGACGCCGCTCTTGACCACGCGGGCTAGGTAGTAGCTTTCGCGTACTCCGCTATCGTGTGACCACCAGTTGGCAAAGAAGCGAACTCTGTCCTTGAGGTACTGTGTGTTATCAGGCTGATAGCGACGTGTGCCCCAGCATTCTGCCCTTCTACCTTGTAGGGCAGCAGGGAGAGCCTGACCAGCAACAGCTGGGTTGATGGCTTCCATGCCTGCGGGGAGGTAGTCTTCCAAGACTATGTACTCATTATCCCTATCGCTGCTGACAAGAAGGGTGATGCGCACGACATCGCCTACCTTGAACTCCGCAGTGGGTGTCCAGCTGCCATCGGGGTTGAGGCGTTCATAGCGACGTTGAATGTCAAAGCCCTTGTTGACTTGACGTTCTGCTTGCTCATTCTTGAGGTAGCCTTCTATCATGCCTGTTGCATAGACCTTGCCCTCTTGCCCAATCTGGAAGCTAGGAAGCTTGCTGAGGGCAGTCTTCAAGTAGCTGAGGGGTGTATTGGGCTTGATCTGCTGCCCATTGACACTGCCCAGAGCTGTGGTCAGCTTGGCATTTTCAATGTAGCGAGCTAGCATGAGGCTCAACCAACCATTGTCCAGTGTGCTATGGTAGACTGTGCCTAGGTGCTTTTTAAGGGCTTGGTGAACACGCTGCGCTGTGGCATCAGAGGACGCGTCGAGCTCTGCGAGTATCATGAGTCGGATGATGTGTGCATCGGGCAGCAAGAAATCCTTCATCTTGTCTGGCATGGGCTGGTTGGCCTCGGCGAGGATTTCTGCACGATTTGGGTGCTGGATCATCTCCGCAATGAGGGCGAGGAAGAGGTAGCCTTCTTCACTATCCGTCCATTCTGCCTTGTGCTCTGCCAAAGCGCGGTCGAAGTCTGCTACGCTGAGCATATTTTTCCTTGCAAGGGGGTAGAGCCAAATCTGGTCGGTGCTGACAAGATCAAGCTCCGCATTGACCCGCTTTTGAAGAAGTCGCATCTTCACCCTATCGAGTATGTAGCTGATGCTGCGTTGGGCAGAGCTGGAGAGCAATTGCTTCTTATCCGCCTCCACCAGCATGAGCATAGCATAGGGGCTAAATGGGCTTGCATCCTCGCCAGCCTTCCAGTAAGCAAAGCCAGTATAGTCGCTAGCGCGACGCTGTAGTATGGTCTTGACGATGTAATTCATCGCAGCCTTCCTCTTCTCCAGGCTCTCCAACTTTGTACCAGCTGCCAGATGGAAATCCTCTGCAAAGATGATGGGCAGGGCGCGGGAGCTGAGCTGCTCTGTACACTCATAAGGATAGCTACTCAGCATGCGCGCCGGCTCAATGTAGCCCGAAATGGGGCTGGGTGAGAGCGTGAGGTTGAGTCGGGTGTGAGCAGGATCAAAGGCAAGCCTGACCCAAGATGCCGCGTTGCTCTGACTGCCCGCATCCAAGGTGACAAAGAGGCTTTCTCTCAAGTAAGGCGTGGGAGGACGCACCGTGAAGCTGTCGAGTAGACCGTCATTGAACTTGCTGAGGCTGGCATCCTGCGCATCGCTGGCAGTAATGCGCCATTCCAGTCGCACATCACCTGTTTTCTTCATTTCTACGGGGAAGTAGAGGGTGCGAGGCGCGTTGCTGTTGAGGGTGATGGTCTGACTAGCCTCGGGAAGGCTGACAGCCTCATTGCCCTGCAACTGCACTGTCCAGCTGACATCCTTGCCGCGCAGGGCTTCGGGCAGCTCTGTGGGCAGCATGGTCACAGTGACAGGCACATTGACGAGGTCACCTGTGCAAGCACTGAGGGGGGCAGAGCTTTCCAGCATAATGGGCTTGTTCACCTGATAGAGTCCTGTACCGCGACCAAACTTATCATTGCCTTCGCTGGCAACAGCGACAACGCGATACTTGGTCAGCGTGTCAGGATTCTTTGCTGTCGCGTGGAAGCGACCTTCTGCGTCACAGCGCACCTGTGCCAACCAGAGAGCGCAGGGTGCAAAGTTCTCGCGCAAAGCGATGGCCTGATTACCATCGGCTGCGACAATAGCATTCGACGCCATCCCAAATGCGTAACCTTCTCCACCGCCACCGACAAAGGTGGCCTTGTTGCCGAAGTCGCGCTTTTCGGGATTTTCCGAGAGTAGCTGACCCAAGGCACTGTAGCTGTAAACGCCATGAGGACGGGAGTTGAAGAAGTCTAGCAAGGGGTTAGGCATTGTAAAGCCTCCAGCCAGCAAGGTGCCTTCATCTTCTGCGTAGAGGGTGACAATGGCATTGGCGGCGGGCTTGCCATCGGGGGTCAATACCTGACCGCGCAGCTCGCTGTTTTCACCGGGTAGGGTACTTTGCTTGGGTAGATCCAGCTTTACCTGTAGTCGGTGAGAAGCGGGGTCTACATGTATAGTTTCCTCACCAGAGAGCACCATGGGCACGCCCTGATCATCCTTATCGCCAGTTTGAACGAGGAGGGCTTCGAGGTGAATGACAGGACCATCGCCCTTTTCCAACTTGAACTTGATAATGGGTTCTTCGCGTGTGACCTTTTGGCGGATTTGGCGTATAATGCCTTCTCTTTCCAGTGAGAGCAACACCTCACCATCCACAGGTGTTTCCAGCAAGAGACGCACCTCATCATCCTCATTGTAAATGTTCTTGTCCACGCGTAGCTCTATACGTCTACCGGGCAGGCGTTCCCAAGGGGCTTTTTCATCTGGACCATATACGAGGTGCTCGATGGCAGAGCGGAAGGGCTTGCCAGCAGCATCCAGACCATGGGCAGTGATGGTGTAGGTACCTGTTGCAGGTGTGGGGATAACAACGCGACCCTTACCCTCTGCGTCCAACATGATATCCTGCGGTGCGAGTGTATGGGTGGTGGTGATGTTATTGACCATCTGCCTCATGATGCTACCGTATTGATAAGGCTGGGCGGTTTTGTAAACAATCTCTACCTTGATGGGGGAGCTGGAGCTAATAGGCTCTCCCTTTTGATTAACGAGGAGCAAATCTATGGGATAACCTGCGTGCGACTTGAGGCTGTGCTTGCTCTCCTGCTTCATGCCGATATAGGCAGCTGCGGGGTGAACTATGCCCTTTCTGGTCATAGAGAGAGTTTGCTCATTGCCATTGGTGATTTCTGAAATAACAGTAAGATGCTGGCGGCGGGGGAATGCGCCTCTGGGGACATCAATTTCTACACGGTACTCACCATTATCATTCAAATTATAGCTATTGCTAATGCTATGATGGATGCCATGCGCAGCCCTCTCTTCATCCCAATAGTAGGCGGAGTAATAGGCAGGGTCGTCGTTTCTGTAATCACCAAAGAGGTAGTCCTTCAGCCCAACTGGGTAGAAGTTGGTATCCTGTGCCATGGTGCGTAGGGTCAATTTTGCCCCTGCCAGTGGCGCACCCGTGAGCTGCGTTCCCTTGACTTCCAGCTTCACACGCTGAGAACCATCGAGTACATCCAACTTTTGCTCCACGGTGAACTCATTTCTGCGGAAATGCTCTACGGGTAAATAAAGATACGTACCACCACGGTTCTTACTGAGAAGGTAGTTGTAGTCATTGCTATTCTTGAGACCCAGTGCGACAAGATCCGGTGTTGTTCCCTTGTCGTCACCTGGCATCACAGGCGTGATGTCAAGACGGTATCTGCCTGTGTTTTCTGGGTCATTGGGTAGCTTTACCTCAATGTTAAAGCTGCCGTCGGGCAGCAAGGGCACATCGTACTTGCTGATTTCATCGCCATCCTTCATGAGAACAGCCTTGAAGCCGGTGACAAAGTCCTTGCCGGGGATGCTCAGCTCATTATTGAGCAACTGACGTATGTAGCCCTTGACCTGCGCTGTCTCACCGGGACGGTAAAGGGGGCGATCTGAAAAGGTGCTGTACTCAAGGTAGGGGAACTTTGCCACATCTCCATCGGGGAAGCTGCTCATGTACTTGTAGCTATCCCACTCATCAGGATTAAAGGGCACAGTGTAGGCGTCATCCTTTGTGCTGACGTGTATATAGGCAACAGTGTTCGCCTTTGTACCCAAAACCTTATCTAGGTCTAGGGTGGAGTTATTGGGGGAGATGTCCTGCTCAAAGAGCAACTTGGCATCCTTGTCGTAAAGGGAAATGCGAGCGGACTCCAACTCCTTGCCTGTGGAGAGGCTGTAGGCATAGAAGAAGACACGACGCTTTTTCGCGTTACTCTTCCACAGCAAGCCCAAATCGGTGACCTGCACGAGGCTTTGGGTCACCAGCTTTGCACCCTCCTTCTTTCTATTAGCACGGTTCCAATCCTCGGTTGACTCGCCGACTAGCTCCACAAAGTAGAGTCCAGCAGTCCCCTGTTCAAAGAGTTTTTTATCCTTGAGAGAGACCTTGACCTCATGCGTGCCCGAGGGCAGGGATGCTTCTTTTTCTGCAAGGGGGCTCAAGAATTCCGTTGGCACGATGCTTGCCTCTTGCTGTGCCGCGAGACGCGCGGCGACAGGGATGGTCTTATCGTCCTTATGTCTATTCTCGTAGGTGGTATAATAACGTTGGTAGGCAGCAATGGCGCGCACGGCCTGAGAGCCATCATCACCCAATTGCATCACACGCAGCTTGGGCTTGTTTAGCAGCTCATAGTTGAAAGAAAGCTCCTGTGTACCCTTGAGACTGAGCACGGAAAGCATGCTGTCTGTAATAAGTTTGGGGGAATCAGGCTTCAACTCTGTACGTCCCCTGTAAAGACCAGCGGGCTCTGTCTCCTGACCTATTAGATTGGTCATCTTGATATGACCCGCAAGCATAGAATCATCCATACCCTTCTTGACGCGGAAATAAAGGCGATACGCAGCCTGCACCATCTCACCCGTGCTAGAGCGCATGCTCCTAGCCTCTGCCTTTGTCTTTTCGACATCAAGGATGACCACCATGGGCTCATAGCCTTTTATAGTAGGCTCACTCATGGAAGAAAGTCCTGACACATGCTTAATGGGGATGAAGTCACCCTTCGGCGTCTCCTGCTCCCACTCTATTTTCTTGAGAACATCTTCCCACTGAGGAGGCAAAATGACTGGGGCTTCAAAGACCGCACTCACTTGATACAGCCCTGTATCCAGCTGCTGGTTATAGAGATAATATTTATTGTCAGGAACATCTATATTAATGATATTCTCATCCTTAAAACTACGTGTCTTTGTATCAAAATCACCCATTTGAGGGACGTAGAGAACGCCTGTATGGTAGTTTTTTAGATCGACATTTTTCAAATCAGGAATGCTGATGTAATAATTGGGCACCACCTTGTCGGCAGGCAGACTGGAAAACTCCTTCCAATCCTTCTCGTTGGTATTTTCCAGAATCTCAGTACAGTTGTCTTTGTAGCGAATCACGTCACCTACGGTCAGGGGGCGGAATTGGGCAGGTAGACGCAGCGTCTCACTAATACCGTCGATGCGTTTTTCATCTGTGATGGAGTAATAGGCAGAGTCCATCACCCTTTTAAAGAAATTATGCCATTCTTCATTTGGGACAGAAATGATAATGGGCTCTGCAATACTGCGCGTGTAATAATGACCAGACGCGCCATAATCACTTTCTACCCTATAATAGAAACTTGAATTATCGAAGAGCAAAAAACGCTTTTTATCATGTTCCAAGTTGACTTCAAAGAGGTAGGTGCTACGCTTGGGGATATCTCCGTTGATGTAAACGCGCAACTGGGTAGGGCTCTGCCATACGGCTCTGTAACTCAGCGGCTGGGAAACAGTAATAACGCCCTCTGCAGCAGACTTGCCCACTTCAGAAATGGGGATAACTGGTTGCGTGAAGGTGACATCAAAGCGAGCGTGCTTTGAAATGGGAATTTGACGATCAACGCTTTCTTCAGCGTGACAGACGGCACCAGCAGCAAGTAAACCTGTGTAAATAAGTTGCGATGTTTTCATAATAGGAAAATTTTTCTACACTCTCAGTATAAAAAATAGCTACCTGACTGTCAAACAAAAATAGTAAAAATAATGTGTAACAAAATTGTAACAAATATCGTCCTAAAAAACCGTCTTACGCTCCCCTTTCTAACATCTTTTTTCACATGCACATCATTGCGCTTGCATTCTCTCCTCATCAGGCGTAATCTTCTCTCTATTGATGAAGGCACAGGAGAAATTACAAGAATTACAACATAGCCCTATCAGCTCTTTGCTGATCAAATACTCTTGGCCTGCCGTGATAGGGATGACGGCCATGTCACTCTACAATCTCATCGATGCTTACTACATAGGACGCTGGTGCGGCAGTGAATCCATCGCGGGACTCGCCCTCATCTTCCCCATCATGAACCTCATGATTGCCGTGGCGATGATGGTGGGACTAGGCTGTGCTGCTAATATCTCTCTCGCTCTGGGGCGTAGGGATAGGGATTATGCCTTTCGTGTGCTCGGTCACGGTCTGATACTGGGTTCTGCTTTCGGGATAGTGCTCGGGGCTCTGACCTATATCTTTTTGCCCCATGTGCTGTATTTCTTTGGCGCTAGGGGGGCAACATACCAACCAGCCTATGACTTCATGAGCGTGACAGCACTGGGCTTCCCCATCAGTGCCGTCTTTATGAATCTCAACCACATGATGCGCGCCAGCGGCTACCCCAAAAAGGCCATGTACTGCTTGCTCATTTCCGTTGCGGCTAATGTGCTGCTCGCACCGATTTTTATCTACACGCTGGATATGGGCATGCAGGGGGCAGCCATGGCGACTATATTGGCACAGCTAACGGGTCTCTTTTTTGTGCTTAGGCATTTCCTCTCCAAGGACGCAGTACTGCACGTGAAGCAAGGGATTTTTACCTTCAGCTCCGCCATCGCAAGGCGCATTTGTCTAGTGGGTCTGCCACCCTGTATGGTCAATATATGCGGCTGCGTGGTTGTGCTGTATTTTAATCACCTCTTCCTTTCCTATGAGGGGGATATGGGCGTGGGTGCCTTTGGCATAGTGAACCGCGTCATGTTCTTTTTTGGCATGGTTGTGATGGGCATAGCGCAAGGGATGCAGCCCATTGTGGGCTACAATCATGGCGTGGGGGCTTATTCTCGCGCACGCGCTACGCTTTTCCGCGCCATGGGAGCGGCAACTGGAATTATGCTGATAGGCTTTTTCTTGGTCATGATTTTCCCCTACGAGATTATGGGGCTCTTTGTCAAGGAGGGAGACAGCAACGGCGAAACCATGATAGCCATAGGCGGTCGCGGGATGCGCATCATGCTGATGTTCATGCCTATTATTGGCTTCCAGATGATGGTTGGCAACTTCTTCCAAGCACTGGGTAAGCCCGTGGTGAGCATCTTCCTCAACCTCATGCGCCAGATGATAGTACTCATCCCCCTGCTGTCCATCCTGCCTCATTATTATGGCATGACAGGCATCTGGCTTTCCGCGGCAGTATCTGATGTCATATCAGCCATGGTCTCTGCCACAACTATTACCATTTTCTTGAAGCGCTATTACAAAAAATCTGATAATATCATCACACAAACACCATGAACATCACCATCGCAACGCGCAACGCGCATAAAGTAGGAGAAATAGCAGCCATTCTGCCAGAGAGCTACACCGTGCGCTCACTGGTCGATGTGGAAAATGTGCCTGATATAGAGGAAAATGGCGAAAGCTTTGAAGCCAATGCCGCGCTCAAATCCGTGGGCATCTCCGCCCTCCTATCAGGCTACGTCTTGTCAGATGACTCGGGGCTTTGCGTCGATGCACTGGGAGGCGCACCGGGCATACACTCCGCACGCTTTGCAGGAGAACATGGCAACGATGCCGCAAACAACGCCCACCTACTCCAAGAACTAGCAGCCTTGGCAAAGGAGGGGGAAGATCGCTTTACCGCCCGATTCGTCTGCGTGCTCAGCCTCGCCAAAGATGGCGAAGAGATACTGCATGTGAGAGGAGAAGTAGAAGGACACATCGCCCTGCACAGCTCCGGCACAGGAGGCTTTGGCTATGACCCCCTCTTCATCCCGCTGGGTTATGAAGAAAGCTTTGCCCAACTCCCTGCACAGACCAAGAACGCCATCTCCCATCGCAGCCGCGCCTTGGCTGCCCTTCGGGAACTCCTCCCCAACCTACCATGTCAGTAAAAATCTTTGCAGCCTACCACAGAGCATCAACCCTCATCACAGCCCCTTGGCTAGAGGGCATAGAGGTAGGTAGCGCCTGCCGAGAACAACACCTAGGCATACAAAGAGACGACAGCGGGGAAAACCGATCTGCCTCCAACCCACAGTGGTGCGAGCTAACAGGCTGGTACTGGGTCTACCGTAACGCCCTCCCTGCCCATCCAGAGTGGGACTACGTGGGCTTTTGCCACTACAGACGCTACCTCCTCTTTGACCGCAAGCCAGCGGGGCAAATGCGCAAGGTAGAAATCAACCGCTTCCTGCGTGAGTGGGAAAAAATTGCCACCACAGCCCCTGCCCTCAAAGCTGACATCTACCTACCAGAACCCTTTGATTGCAGCCCACACACCGTAGAAGAACAATATCTGGAGCAGCATCATGCCGAGGCATGGCAAATCATGAAAGACTGCCTCCTTTCCCAGTACCCTGACTATGCGCCGCAGCTTGAGGAATTTTGTAAAGGGCATCAGCTGCATTTGGGACTCACCGTCGCCATGAAGCGAGAGTACATGCAAGGCGCCATGCAGTGGTGTTTTGGGTTGCTGGAGGTATGGGAGAAAGTCATAGAGGAAAGGAAGATCAACCTGCCGCCGCGTACAGCGGGATTTATCATGGAGCGCATGATGAACGTCTGGTACTTAGCAGAACGGCAGCGAGGCGCGCAGGTGGAAGAAGTGTATAGCTGCTTATTGGTGCAGCCCATGGCATGGTGGAAGCGTAGCTTGCTGGCGACGTGGCATGGTATGCCGCTTCCGCGGTGGATGAGAGGACTGCTGGTGCGAGTGCTGCGCGCAGCCCGCATCGACATCACAAAGGGCGTATAGCAGTCATCCTACGCGCTTTGGCACTTACTCGGGCTCTGCCCGAACCCGTCGGGGTCTGGGCCCCGAACGCCCATTCAAGGACATTGTCCTTGAAAATCCCTTTAACGCTATCGCGCAGGATCACGCGGGCACTCAAATCTACCAGCGTCCCTTATTCACACGCGATACCTCTCGCTGCGCCTCGCGCAACTCCACACGTGCCTTGATATCATAACGCTGGTCTCGGTGCGTCTTGCCCTTACCCACGCCTATCTCCGCCTTCACTCGCCCCTCTTTCCAGTACAGGCGCAGCAGGGGCAAGGTATATCCCTTCTGAGATGTTTGCAGATCCAGCTTCAATATCTCCTTCTTGTGCATCAGCAGACGACGAAAACGCTTGCTCTCATGCTGAAACCACTTGCCAGCGGTCTCCCATGGCTGTATGTCGCAGCCATAAAGGAAAATCTGCCCCTTCTCCACCCGCGCAAAGGCATCAGAGATATTCACCTTGCCCGCACGTATGGACTTCACCTCCGTACCGCGTAGCTCTATACCACACTCGTAGCGCGTGATAATCTCATAGTCGCGTCCAGCCTTCTTGTTGCTCGCGATAAGGTTACTTGTTGCTTTCTTCTTCTTTGCCATGTCAGGTTCGTGTTAGAGGGGGAGAAAAAAGCCGCACAACATTGCGCGGCTTGAAAATGGGGAATGGAAGCTTGGGCTTTAGAGCTCAATTTCTTCCTCGTCTTGTTGCTCGTCTTGCAAAAGCTCCTCATCGCTCAGCTCGCGCCAAGTAATCTTTCCTTCAATAATCTCGGTGAGGGCAATGTCCCCACTGCCCATCTCTGGCGTGGTGGCTACAAAGGGATCTGCACCGTAGGCAAGTTGCTGTACGCGCCTTGATACGATATTGATAAGTAATTGGTTATCACCAACGATTTCGGCAGCTTTTTCGATAAGTTCAACTTTCATGAAAATAAAATAATCTATCCACTATAGTTCGGGGGAGAACTATAATAGCATGATTTTCTATAATGGCAAGCCTTTATTCTGGATATTTTGTGGATGGTCCATACTGGTTCTCACCCTTCTGGCTGTCGCGGAATACGATGGCAAAAAGAATGTAGAGATTACCGATACCAGAAATCAGCATCATAATAGCGCCGAGAGTCGTCATTGCAGAGAAACACATGCAGAACATGTAGAATAGCATCAAGGCCATGGTGATTACAGCAATTTTGCCGGATTTGCCAACATCATGGCTACGACGTACCAATACAGCGATAACTGGGATATAGCAAACAAAAATCACCAAGAATCTCAAGAAGGACAAGGCTATGCAAGTGAAACCCAAAGAGAACATGGTAACAGTATTATCCAAAACAGCCTGAACGAGCTCTGCATCGCCATTTTTTATAGCCTCTACTACATACGCCTCACCTGCAGACACTTGCATTGATTCCAAAATCATATTTAAGACCCCAGAAATGACACCCATAATAAGAACGAAAGACCAGTATTCCTTACGTGTCGCGCGCCCTCTAAAAATGGCAAAACGACGCAGCGCACTCAAGAAGTGCTGGAATACATTAGACTTGGGATCAGGGGGTGTGTTTTCCCCAACAGCAAAGTTAATAGGACATGAGTTAGAATTCATAGCACTTGTAGCCTATCAAGTACATAGGTTTAAGTCAAGATAAATTATGACTATCATATAGAAATCATCTATTACAGTGCAAATTGCGCGCTGTTGGGTTGACTTCCTGTATTTTTCCTTTACAATTCTTTTCAACATGCCGGAGCGATTAAAAATACTTCTAGGATGCTATGCCTGTGACCCCAATTACGGTTCAGAACCGGGAATGGGGTGGAATTTTGCCCATAATCTGGCAAAAGAACATGAGGTGCATCTCATTGTAGAGGAGTATGAGTTTAAGGAGACGCTCACGAAGTACGCCATAGAGCACCCAGAGCAGGTGGAGCATATGCACTTTCATTTCGTACCGCGCAAGCATCACAACACGCTGCGCGCACTCTGGCCACCGAGTTACTACTGGTTCTATCGCAAATGGCACAAAGCAGCGCTCAAGCTTGCGCTGGAACTCGACAAGAAGGAGAACTTTGACATCATCCATCAGGTGACCATCTCTGGCTTTCGCGAACCCGGTTTTCTTTGGAAACTAGGAAAACCCTTTATTTGGGGGCCTCTGGGGGGACTCACGGATGCCCCTTGGTGCTTGCTTTCAGGTTTGGGCTGGATGGGTGCTCTCCATTTTGGCGGACGCAATATTCTCAATGCCATTCAAAAGCGTTGGGGTCGCCATGCACGTGCCGCCGCCGCCCATTCTCACACCATTCTCACCAGCACGACAGTCGCCCAAAAGGAAATCAAGGCGTTTTGGCAGCGTGAGGCAGTACTCATGAATGAAGTAGGCTATGAGGACAGGCATGCGCCCCAAGAGCCCTCGGTTCACAAAGAGGGTACGCCACTGCGCATCTGCTGGGCAGGGGAGCATATCCCGCGCAAGGCTCTTGATTTACTGCTCCATGCCCTTACGCAGACAGCGCAGCCCATGGAGCTCCATGTCCTGAGCAAGGGTCCGCGTACGGAGGCGTGGAAGCAGCTTAGCATACAGCTAGGCATTGCTGATAAGGTGACCTTCCATGGTTTTGTCCCACGCGATGAGGCCTTCCGCATCATGGGTTCTTGCCACGTCTTTTGCATCACTAGCATACGCGAAGACACCTCGACAGTTGTTTTTGAATCCTTCCGCTATGGCATGCCTATTATTGCGCTAGATCACTGCGGTTTTGCTACCGTGATTACGGCTGATTGTGGAATCAAAATACCCATCAACTCCAAAAAGCAAGTTATCGCAGACTATGCTAAACATCTGGATTACCTTGCAACTCATGAGGAGGAGCGTCAGCGACTCTCCAGCGGAGCTTTACTGCGCTGTCAGGATTTCACCTGGGAGAAGAAGATGACCGTCCTCAGTCAAATATACCGCGATGCCCTCTCTGAGTCCCAGTCATAATGTGCGCAAGAGCTCGCGCGATCTCTATTGGGATGCTGTCAAAGCACTCCTCATCTTTCTGGTCATAGCAGGGCATGTGGTGCAGTATTACCTTGTTGGCGATAGCTGGCAAAATCCGCTTTTCAAGGGAATCTACCTCTTCCACATGCCTCTTTTCATCCTGTTAAGTGGCTACTTTTCCACGTCCTGCATGCAGCCAGCCTCATGGCTTCGGCTTCCCAGTCAACTGCGTCACCTCGGCTTTCCTATCCTGACAGTCATCCTCATCCAGCTGGCAATACTGGGCTACCGCAGCTATGCCGCAGGGGTCACACCTAGCTGGGAGCAGTGTCTAGCCTGTGTGCGCGGTCTGTGGTTTCTCTGGGTGCTGTTGGAGTGCTGGATTGCTGCCATGCTAATCTTTGCCATCCCATCACGCCTGTTACGCATAATTCCCTGTATAGGGCTGATGTTTCTGGGTGACTGGCTGCCCTATGGTACATACTTCATCTCGCTGTGGCCTTTTTTCCTCTTGGGGCTTTTGCTGCATCAACGAGGTTTTCAATCCAGCTCCATACGTGCTTACTGGTTGCTTGCTCTGCCGCTGTCGGTACTGGCTTTCTTTGTCTATCGCTCAGAATGGAGTCTGTACTATGCCTCAACGCACTGGGATGCCCAAACGCTGGAATACTTTTTCCTCCGCAGTGCTATATCACTCGTCTGCTGCATGGGCTTTCTTACAGTCTGCCACTACCTGCAAGGGATCATCAAAAATCGATTTGTCGTCAGCGTAGGTCGCTCCACAATGGGGATATATGTCTTGCAGACTTATTTATTTTATAGCGGCATGGGACGTGGTTTTTTTTACAGCTTGGGGATAGAGAACCAATCGGTGTGGGCAGTGCTGTTGCTCTCAGTTGCCCTCCTCCTTATTTTCTACGCAGCCTATTTGCTACTATGCCGTGTGCGTATCGTGCGACTCTTTCTCTTTGGTGAGAAATGAATCAATCGCGCTCACCCTCGACGCGGCAGCCCCAGTGGCTTGTCGGCCTTTGTATAGCATGCCTCCGTCGCTCACTGCCTGTGTTATGATAGATATGGTACTCATGCGGTGCGGTACAGCGTCTATTCACCCAGTGCCGCTTGAGGTTCACCCAGCGGTAGTTGATACCATGGCTTTTGCTGATGTAGAAGGGGAGACTTGCCATATGACTTTGCCACTCACGCAGGGAAAGCTCGCTCCACGCGAGATTATGCCCTGTAACGGTGAAGCTGGATGTCATCAGCTCCGGCAAAACGAGAAACTCTGGCTTTGATCTGGTGAGCTCTATGTAGAAAATTAAATCTGCCAAGGAGCGATACTGTGTATCAAATCGCAGATGCAGTTTTCTGAAATAATCTGCCCTATAAAAGCAGGAGCAGGTGATGATTTCACATACTGTGGTACTGCGCCATGCACTGGGATGCACGGGACGGCGGTGGCAGATGTAGCGACTCTCTGCATCGAGAATAAGGTAGCTACCAAGGGCGACTTCTGCCTTTGGGTGCTGCTCAAATTGCGCAGCGAGCTCTGCGAGAGCCCCTGGGAGGTACTGCTCATCGCTGTTGAGATGAGCAGTAACATCAGCATCCTCTGGTAGGGCATCCCACGCACGGTTGATGGCATCATACATGCCTCCGTCCTTGCCTGAGACGTAGCTAAAGCTGTAATGGAGACTGCCTGCCTGCGCCTGTTCCCATTCCTCCAGCCATGCCGCTGTTCCATCTGTAGAGCCCCCGTCCTGCACATGATGGTGTACATGGAGTGCGTCACTGCATTGGTCAGCAACAGAGCGTATGCAGTTTTGCAACCATGAGAGACTATTAAAGGTGGGGGTGACGATGTAGAACTTCATACAGACAGAAGAAGGCGTGAAGCAAAAAAGCACAGGAAGAGTAACTAGACTCTCCCTGTGCTTTGGATAAAAGATATTTAGGAGAAGACGCCAACACCTTCAGCTGCGCAGGCGATCATGTAGTCGCGGTTGAGCTTGGCGATGTTGTCTACGGAGATGCCCTTGGGGCATGCTGCTTCGCACTCGTACTGGTTGGTGCAGTTACCAAAGCCGAGGGCGTCCATCTGGCGAACCATGGCAAGAACGCGCTTGTTCTTTTCTGGTTGACCTTGGGGCAGGAGGTTGAGGTGGGCTGCCTTTGCGGAGGTGAAGAGCATAGCGGAGCTGTTTTTGCAGCTGGCTACACAGGCACCACAGCCAATGCAGGCTGCTGCGTCAAAGGCGGCTTCTGCTGTCTTCTTGCGGATGGGCATGGTGTTGGCGTTAGGTGCGGAACCTGTGCGTACGTCAACAAAGCCACCCGAGGCGATGATGTTATCCAATGCCTCACGGTCTACGACAAGGTCGCGAAGGAGGGGGAATGCTGCTGCGCGGAAGGGCTCAATCCAGATGGTGTCGCCATCCTTGAACTTGCGCATGTGCAGCTGGCAGGTGGTCACCTTGCTAGCCTTGCGGCCGCTGTGGGGAACACCATTGATGGTCAGTGAGCACATGCCGCAGATGCCTTCGCGGCAGTCATGGTCAAAGTGGATGGGTTCTTCGCCCTTGTGGACGAGTCCTTCGTTAACGATGTCGAGCATTTCCAAGAAGGAGGCTTCTTCGGGGATGCCTGCTGCTGGGTAGGTCTCAATGCGACCCTTGCTCTGAGGGGATTCTTGACGCCAGACCTTGAGTGTGAGATTCAGTTTAGCCATATTAGGATGAAATGATTAAAGGTTGATATAATGATTACTCTTGGTCTTACTTGTAGGAGCGGACGGCGAGGTGGATATTGTCAAAGCTGAGAGGCTCTTTGTGCAGGATGGGGAGTTCTCCCACGCTGGTGAATTCCCATGCGGCGACGTAGGCGTACTTTTCGTCGTTACGAGCGGCTTCACCGTCATCGAGTTGGTATTCGAGGCGGAAGTGAGCACCGCAGGATTCCTCACGTGCAAGCGCGTCGTAGCACATCAACTCACAGAACTCTGTGTAGCAGGCAAGACGCCACGCCTTTTCCAGCTCCATGTTCATGCCCTCTGCACTGCCCGCTACGCGGACATTGTTCCAGAAGTCTTCGCGAATGCGTGGGATGGCTTCAAGTGCCTCTTGCAGGCTTTCCTTTGTGCGTCCCATGCCCACCTTGTCCCACATGATTTGACCAAGTTCACGATGGATTTCGTCAGGGGTGCGGGTACCTTTGATGTTGAGCATTTTGTCGATGCGTGCCTTAACCTCATTTTCAGCGGCCTTGAATTCAGGAGCAGCTGTTGTGACGCTACCGGGCTTGATAGATGTGAGGTAGGTAGGAAGGGTGGAGGAGATGACGAAGTAGCCATCGGAAAGACCTTGCATGAGGGCGGATGCACCGAGACGGTTTGCACCGTGGTCGGAGAAGTTAGCCTCACCCAGTACGTGCAGACCAGGTACAGATGCCATGAGGTTGTAGTCAACCCAGAGACCACCCATTGTGTAGTGGGATGCGGGGTAGATCATCATGGGTTCTTCATGGGGATCTTGGTCGGTGATTTCTTCGTACATTTCAAAGAGGTTGCCGTACTGTCCGTCAATCCAGTCCTTGCCCATGCGGTCAATGGATTCCTTGAAGTCGAGGTAGACACCAAAGCCAGATGTCGCAATACCGCGTCCGTCATCACAGGCTTCTTTCGCGGCGCGTGAGGAGATGTCACGGGGTGCGAGGTTGCCGAAGGAGGGGTACTTGCGCTCCAAGTAGTAGTCGCGCTCGCTGTCAGGGATTTCGGAGGGCTTGATAGCACCTGTGCGTACCTTTTCGGCCATTTCCTTGGTCTTGGGTACCCAGATACGGCCGTCATTACGCAGGGACTCTGACATGAGGGTCAGCTTGCTCTGGTAGTCGCCCTTGACTGGGATGCAGGTGGGGTGAATCTGTGTGAAGCAGGGGTTGGCAAAGTAAGCACCTCTCTTCCAGCAGGCGTGGGCAGCACCTACGTTACAGCCCATGGCGTTGGTGGAGAGGAAGAACACGCGGCCGTAGCCACCTGTTGCAACGAGGACTGTGTCGCCCGCGTGGCTTTCAATCTTGCCGGTGACCATGTCACGGACGACGATGCCCTTGGCATGTCCATCGACGACGACGAGGTCGAGCATTTCTGTACGGGGGTACATCTTGACGTGACCCTTGCCGATTTCCTTTTC
>CAZRZE010000021.1:0-21026 GCA_964604535.1 uncultured Akkermansia sp. | reverse complement strand
TGTGGTGGATGTCTTTGACAAAGCCTTCATCTCCCCATGTTTCATTGAGCATGGGCTCCCACATGATGACGCTGGGGCGGGAGCGGTCGCGGCGTATCATTTCGGCTATGTCGCTTTTGACGCGTTCTGCAAAGATGGGTTCTTTGCTCCAGTGTTGCCAACCGGGGGAGTTGACGATGACGAAGAGCCCCAGCTCGTCACAGGCATCCATGAAGGCTGGGTCTTGGGAGTAGTGGGCGTTGCGGACGATGTTCATGCCAGTTTCTTTGAGCTTGATAGCATCACGCCAGTGCAGGGAGTTGCTCAGGGCGTTGCCTATGTAACCGTAGTCCTGATGGCGGTTCGCGCCTATGAGCTTGTAGGGGTAGGGTTTTCCGTTGAGGATGAAGCCTTCTTTCTCGCTAAGCTGGATGTGGCGTACGCCTACACGACGTGTGAAGTCGTCGGTGAGCTGGTCCTCTGTGTCAAAGAGGCTGACACGCAGGGTGTAAAGGTGGGGCTTTTCTGGTGACCATAGGGATGGTTGCAGGAGTTTGAAGTCGATTTTGTTTTCGCCCAACTTGACGGGGACGATTTTTTGCAGGGCAAGGTTGCCGTCCATGTCTATCCATTCCAGTCTTGCCTTGCCCTCGCTGGTGCTACCAGCTATGTCTAGTTTGACCTCCACGTTGGCTTCTGCGTCAGTGGCATTGAGTGTGGCGACCAGCATGCCGCCACCTGCTACCTTGTCTGTCATGTTTTCGTCTGTGACGTAGAATTCCTTGGAGGTGCTGATGAGCCAAGCATCGCGGTAGATGCCGCCAAAGTAGCAGAAGTCCAAGGCTGCCTGCGCCTTACCAGGTGGGCAGATGGGGTCATCGGAGTTGTCCGCGCATATGGTGATGAGGTTGCGCTGACCGGGCTTGAGCTTGTCGGTAACATCCACGGCCATGGGGAGGAAGCCGCCAAAGTGCTCATGCAGCAGTTCCCCATTGATGTAGAGGCGGCTCTTGCCCATGATGCCTTCAAAGTAGATGACTTGGCGTTTTCCTGCGATGGAGGCGGGGAGTTCTAGCCATTTTCTGTACCATGCCTCGCCTTGGTAGTTGATGCCACCGCTTGCATCAAGGGGGAGTAGTTCCAGTCCGTGGGGGAGGTTGACATCTTCCCATGCGCTGTCGTCATAGTCCATGGCATAGGGCTTTGCTCCCTTGGGCAGCGCGCCCAGATGAAAGCTCCACTGCGGGTTGAGTGCATGGACGCTGCGTGGCGAGGCTTCTGTTGCATAAAAGCCTGCTGTGGAGTAGCGCTTCGCGCTTGGTTCTGTGGCCTGTAGCCCCAGTGTGCCAAGCATGAGGAGTGGGAGGATATGCTGTATTCTCATATGCACGCCAGTATACCTTCTTATCATAGTAGGACAAGCTAAAAAGTACGGTTACTAACAAAATATCAATAAATTAGAGCATGACGGAACTTTGCGCTTGACCTATGAATTTTGCTATGTTAATATCATTGCAACCGCTACGACTCCCTCATGCAGTAATGCCTGTTGTAGCGGGAAACAACATCTCTATATTAATGAGTTATCAATCCATTATTGCCCGTTCTTGTGTCACGAGCCTCTTTGTAGGTCTTTGCGCTTTTGTAGTCAGTTGCGCCGATGCAAGCTCTAAGGGTTTTGTGGAGCCAGCGGCTCCCACTCCTGCCGCCGTGCCCTCAACAAAGCTTCCTAATCTGGGTCGCGACAAGCACGGTATGCCCTTTTACCATCCAAAACAACTCAACCGCGTGGTGCGCACGACGGCTTATACCCATACCGAGAGCGATCACGTCAGCTATGGACGCAAAAATGCCATTGGCACGCGCCTCCAGTACACGGAAAAAATCCGCAGCGCAGCGGCTGACTGGTCTGTCTACCCCGTGGGCACAAAGTTCCGTGTCAAGGGTCAGCCCTATACTTATGTTATTGATGATTACGGTAGTGCCCTAGTTGGTACTGGCACAATTGATCTTTACCAGCCCAGCCGCAAGCTGATGAACAAGTGGGGGCGTCGCTACGTGGAGATAGAAATCATCCAGTGGGGATCTTCCAAGCTAAGCATGGAAAAGCTTGCTTCCCGCACGCGTCATCGCCATTGCGCAAAGATGCAAGCTGCTTTGATTAAGCAGCAGAGCCACAAGAAGACGGCTCAGCATTGATGAAAGCTTCCTAAGTCTTTAGTGAGCAAGACTATGCTCGATGAATAGGCACCCGATGATGAGGTGCCTATTTTTTTTGTTAGGTTACATTCGAGATAGAAAGCTTCTAAAGTATCTGATTTTAAAAAAACAACAAATATTTTGATGGGGTGAAAATCTGCGAAATTATAACAATTTTTCTTGACGATTGGTCTAGGTACTATATAGTGAAAGGTGAATCAGCTAATGTATTCTCCAACTAGGATGCACAGTGTGCATGGGGATACATTAACTAACTTTTTATATAACATACTATAAAACATAACTATATGAAGCTCCATATTAACAAGTCGCTCCGCGCGGCGCTCATGGCATGCTACGCTGTCGTAGCTAGTTTTACCACCACCGTAACCACCGGTACTCTTGCAACGGGTGTTGTGGCCTACTCCCTCCTAGCAGAGGATGTAGCGGCTCAAGCCAATGTTGAGGTTACGATAACTGGGCAAGGTAATGGTGGCATTGGTCCCAATACTGGTACATATACAGACTATGTGCTGACTAATTTCGCTGGAGGCTGGTTTGGCGGCGGTGATTTTGGTTGGACTGCTCCAAAAATCTATGTTCAGAACTGGAAACAGTCAGCTGGCTCTACCTCAGAGAAGCTTGTTGTTAATGGTAATCTGACGGATTTTACAGCTATCCCTGGCTATAAGCCTGCAGCAGGAGAGACTGCTGCGACTCACGTTGGTACCGGTGATATCGAATTTGCTGCTAGTCAGAACGCTATGGATCACGATCATGTCTTTAATGGTGACCATAGTGCCTTCTCTGGAGACTTTATTGTGTCAGTCGATGCAGCAAATCGAGGTAAGTCCTTTGTTTTTACGAATCGCAATGGTACTGGTGACCTTACAGACGTCTCTGGTACAGGGGCTATCCAACTTGGTGTCAGAACGGGTGTTGAAGGCTACACTAATAACGTTGTAGCGCATGATGCGATTTTTTTCTATACAGGCAATGTAACAATAGGTAACACTGTGATTCACGCTGATTTCCTCAGCCTGAATGGCAAGAATGAAGGAAACAACACCTCCGATGGCTACAAGACCAGCCGTACGGCAGACACAGGTACAGATGGAGCTACCTACACGATAAGTTCTGCCCTTACACTCAATACCCTTGAGCTCAATGACGCGAGTACAGCTATTTTGACCGAAGAAAACTCTGTCATTAACTCCGTAGATCACGGGGGTGGCGGCAAGTTGCAAATTGGTAATGCAGGCTCTCTGACTCTTGTGAATGCCTTTGCTCTCGGTGATGGCAATATCACCATCAATCAGGGTGGTACTCTGGTTGTAGGTCAGGCTCTCACATTGACAGGCATGTTCCAAAATGATGGCACACTCGCCTTTGCAGAAAATGCAACACTGGATCTCACAGGCGCGACTGTCACGGTAGAGAATGGTATTTACCAGTATAGTATTTTTGAAGGTGCGGGCAACATTGATGTGACCAACCTTACTAACGCCTCTATTATTGGCGTAAGAGGTATCACGGATAAGTCTGTGATTGGCTATAAGGATGGTATGCTTACTATCTCGGGTATCAGCAGCAATCTGCTGACCTATGCTGGTAGCGCAGACCCAGTTACCCCTACACCTCTAGACTGGAACGGTGTAAACGTCTTTGATGACGGAACAACTAGCTTTAGCGACGGTGACTCAGTGTCTTTCTCTGGTCACACTGCCGCTAATTTGACAAACAATGTTAATGTGGACGAGCTCACAGTGGATGCTGACAGCTCCCTTTCTATCCGCTCCACAGGTGAATATAGTCTTTCATTTGGAGTTGGTGCCGCATTGGGTGCTAACGCAGTGTTGAATATAGATCACGCCATAATGAAAAATACCACGCCTGTTAGTGTATCAGGTGTAGCTACATCTAGTCTCTTCTTTACAGGTGCGACAGCAAAGGACGTAGCGCTGGCGAGCTTTGTGAACCTCACAGGTTTTTCTGGTGAGCTGCGCTTTGATAACGCTACAGTGACGGCAGCCGCGGTTGCTGATTTTGGTGCGGTGAGCACCCTGACCCTAGGCGAAGGCACCACACTGAGGACAGGCGGTCTGGCACTGGGTCGTGTGCTCAATATAGCTGGTAACACAACTGTTACCACAACAACAACAGCTGGTACGACCACCTTGACTCAAGTCACGGGTGATGGCAGCATCACCTTTAACGGTGCAGTGGCTATCAATGGCAATGTGGGCTTCACAGGTGACATCATCTTCGCAAGCGGCATAAGCAGCTTTGGCACAGGTGAAGGTTCTACCAACACAATTGCTGCTTCATCTATTACTATAAAGAGTGGAGCTCAATTTAATATATCCCACAGTGTTGGTGACTTCTCAAGCGCGGATCTCGTTATGGAGGGCGCAACACTGCGTGGTGGCGATATGGCTGCTAATACTGTCACCACCTTCAAGAGCTTGACTCTTACAGGAGATAATATCATCAACCATCAATGGAATGGTCGATTTGCCTTTGGTGTGATGACTGGCTCTGGCACTCTCGCCTATAATCCTAACGCCGCTGCTGGTGAGATTGGTGACTTGCGCATCAATTCTATCAACAATTATAATGGTACAGTGACCTTGGGCGCAAGCTCCAATGCCGATAGTATCTTATTTGGTGGTGCTATACATCAAGATGCCGACAATCATCTGGTTGTCAGTGCGGTAGATGGTGCTGCTGGACTCTTGGAAGTTCACGAAAACGCCACCTTCACAGGTGCAGGTAGCGTAAGCTTTAATAGCAGCGTTACAATCTGGGCAGCAAAGTTAGTCGATAGTACGTTGAACCTCACTTCCTACCAATTTGGTTCTGATGCAAGCCAGCTTACGGCCATAGGTGGTAATCTTAATCTCAATGGCGCAACATTCGATTCTGCTACAAATGGTGTTGTTCAACTCGGTGCGACCATAGTGGGCAGCACACAGGACACAGTAACATGGGCTGACTCTATACAGGTGGGTGCTTATGAAACAGATCCTGACAATCTGGGAACAGAAGGTACAGTGGATGCTCCTATCTACACCACAATCAACACAGCAAAGACTGATGGTTCGGGCACAGTAGCAATGACCCTGTCAGGTTCTATTTCCAACTTTGGCAACTCCGTAGGCGCTCTGAAGCTGGTTGGCGCTGGCTCTGTAACCCTCAGTGGTGCTAGCAGCTTTACTGGTGGTATTGTCATAGAAGATGCTAGCGTCATCCTCGGATCTACCTCGGCTGCTGGTCTTGGCGCGATTGACATGGCAAGCGGTTCCCTCAACGTGGGCGGTAATGCCATACGCAACGTAGTCAACTACAATGGCGGCACGCTTTCTGGTCTATCAGGCTTTGCAGGCACGCTGCATGTTAATGAGAACCTTGCTGTGACAGATGGTATTTCTGGCATGGTCAATGTAGCCGCTGGTAAGTCTTTGACACTGGGCGGAGAATGGACATACGCATCCTCCATTGCAAATGCTGGTACAGTCACTCTTGCGGCTGATATGACTATGGATCTTTCCAAGGCAGCCTTTACCCGCATTTCTGATGGCGAGTACAGTCTGACGCTCATTGATGGCGGCACAATTGATGCTTCTGCTTGGCTTACAGGTGGTGTGCTTGATGTAACGAAGCTCTCAGGTCTCGTTACCGAAGGCCGTGAATATTCTTACGACAACGGCAAGCTCTCTTATACGCTCACTGCTCCTTTCCGTGAATGGAATACTAATGACGCTTTGAATTGGGAAGTGGGTACAGTCTTTAATGGTGGTGCCTTTGCAGAAAATGACAATGTTACTTTCGCGGCTGGCATCGACACGGATGTCACCCTACTGGAAGCAATCACTGCAAATGTCATTAATATTGAGCAAAATGCTGTAGTGGAATTTGTAGATTCAGAGTTTGTTCTCACGGTAAATGAGATCTACATGTCAGAAGGCGCGCAACTCACCGTAGGTGATGATCTTAGTGCAAACCTTATTGCCATGGAAACTGATGCTTGGCTTAGCATTTCTAATATTGGTAGCGATATGACCATCTCCATGAGCGGCACTGCATCGATCTTCTTCGATTCTGTCCTTTCCGCTGGTGAGATTAGCTTGGAAAATATCATTGGTGGCGACGCTTCGGGCTTAGTACTGCGACTCTCAGCTGAGGGTACTACGGTAACCACACCACTCTTTACAGGTAACCTAAGCATTGCTGAAGGTGAGTTGCTTCTTGAAAACGGTAACTATGATTTCAATTCCATTGATCTTGAGGCTAATAGCTCTGTACGCGTCACTCAAGCATTGAGTGCTGGTATAAACGACCTCAGCGGAATCACTGGTGGCGTAGATTCCGCGATGAAGCTCTCCGCTGCTGGTGGAGGATCTACGGTAACGCTTTCTGATGCGTTCACTGGTGGGGTAACGCTCAATAGTGGATCGTTGATGCTAAATGGATCTGACTTCGGCGGTGTTACATCCTTCTCCTTCGGCAATGGAGCTGGCTTGGTTGCCAATGTTGCAGTTGCAGAAGGTGCGGCCCCAGTAGTGAGCACCTTCGCGCATGATATTAACATCTTGCCCGTAGAAGGAGCCAATTCTGTATTCCACGTGAGAGCAGGTATCAGAAATGAAGTCGTCCTCACAGGCGATATCATTGGTGATGATACTGCTATCTTCGCAGTCACGGTACCTGGTACTAACGTAACTATCAGCGGTGGCAATATGGAAAACTTTACTGGTCAACTCTCCATTCGTGATGCTAACAGTGTATCCAAATTGATCGTTGATACAGACATGGAGCATCTGCAAAGAATCAGCGTCTGGGCTGGCAATACCTTAGAACTGGCAGCTGGTCACAAGCTCACCACGCATGCTGATGACGGCAATGGCTACTACCAGTACAATGCTGGGCATAGCTTCAACCTTGTTATCGGAGCAAATGCTGTCCTGACAGATAATATTTACTTAGCTCAGAGCATTAATAGCACAATTAATGTTAGTGGTGAAGGCACCTATATCATAGATGGTTATGTGGGAACGGATGCCGCTGGTAGTACTACCACCACACTCAACATTGGTGCAGGCACCACTGTTGAATCATTAGGTACTAACACATCAGCTAATCCTGGTCTTGACCCCTCTTTCTTGCTGGCTCACTGGACTGGTAATGGCGTTGTAAGTGTTGCGGGGACCTTGGATTTACACTCTGGTATTTCTAATGGAGACGGTACAGGTGCGCTCACCGTTAAAAATGGCGGTACACTTGTGCTGCGACAAGGTCTTTATGCTGAAGATAAAAATATAACTACAGATGCAATCAACCTCACTGTGGAAAAGGGTGGGACTATACAGCTGGCGCATCAGGCGACTGCTTCCAATGGGGCTAATGTCATGCAAGTAAATCTCTTTGGCGGCGCAGTAATCAATGCTCTTGCCTATGGAGAGGAAGGAGGTGCACCTCTGGCTGATGAGACTGTAGATGTTCTCAACCGCATGCGCCTCAATGGTGCTGTTGCTGGTGAAACTGTGACCATCCAAGCAGAAGGCTATGTCTCAGAGCTCAATGTGAGCAGCAGTATCACCCAGACAGATGATAATGTATCCACCCTCACGCTAGCAACTAAGGCTGGTCAAACCTTTACCTTCAGTGGTAATAACAGCTACAGCACCGACACTATTTTGACAGGTGGAGGTACTGTGCGTGCGGGTAGTACAACCGCCTTTGGTACTGGTACCATAGTGGTTGGATCAACAACGACATTTGATCTCGGATCTCTCGCACTGGGTAATAACATCACCGCTACCGATGCCACAATCACTGGTATGACTGGCTATCAAGGCACACTGACAGCTATAGGAACAGTCAATGTCAATGGTGGCTTTGCTGGTAATGCAGAAATTGCTGCAAGTAATACCCTGAACATCGGAGGTACCTGGAAAGCAGGTGGCACAGTCAATGTAGCAGGTGCGTTGAATGTGGCAAATGGTACACTCCTCGACCTGAGTGCCGCGACCTTTACTGAAGATACAGGAACAGGAGTCTTCTCCACTCAACTCTTTGCAAGTACTGGAGACGGAGTCAACTTGGGTGACCTAACGGCAGGCGGTCTGCTGGATATCAGCAAGATTACTGGCGCGGTTACCTTTGGTAGAGAATACAGCATATCAGATACAGGTGTTCTTAGTTACATTATTACGGCTAACGATCTTACATGGAACACCGCGGATCCTCTGGCTTGGTCAGTAGGAACAGCATTCGATGGTGGTGCTTTCGTACAAGGCGATATGGTCACCTTCACCGAAAGCACAACAGTCACCTTGGGTGAGAATATCGATACTTCTGTTATCACAGTGAGCGCGGATAAAACTATCGACGTTATCGCTGGCAATGAGTTAGTAATAGGTAATGTGGATCTGGCCGAAAATGCCAGCCTGAACATCCTAGCGACCTCTTCCTCCCTTACCGCAACTATGGCGGAAGGTAGCTCCCTGACAATTGGTAATGTAGAGCACACTGCCACCTTGGCAGCTGGCGCACATCTGACATTGACAGACACGATTTCTGGAGACCTCTTCTCACTGGAACGCTTCACAGGCAGCACAGCAACGACACAGTTCTCTGCGACCTTTGCCACTAGTGCTCCTGATGTTGACCCTGCGTTTACACGACTTGACACAACTGGCTTTGTGGGTATAGTGAATGTAGGCGGAGGTAACTTCTGGACATCATGGGGTCATCTCAATAGTCTTGCAGAGATGAATATAGCTGCAGGCACTGTCTATCGCTTGTGGAGTGGTGCAGATGCAGCTGGTGCCGCCTTTGGCGCTGGTTTAAACATAGCAAATCTGAAAGCAGAGGCAGGCTCTGAGCTGAGACTCAACCTTAATACTGATGCGGTCAATTCGACAGCCATTGCCTTTGGCGCTTCTACTACAGCAGGCGATGTAACCACTTATGCGTTTAATGGTGACATCTACGTTGAATCTGGCTTCTTGAATATTGTTAATTTGACAGAGGAGGCAAAGGCTGCCAACGTTGGCAAAGTCACCGTTGCTGATGGTGCAGGTCTTGTCCTTGCATCAGGCAATGCGTCACATACGCTAGACTTTGGTATTCATCTGGAAGATGGTGCAACTGTAAAACTTCGTCATTACGGCGGTACTGGCATGGATATCGTGTCAGGTCCTTTGACAGGTGGTGTTGATACAGTTCTACGGAAGGTAGACGGCGGTGCTGCCACCTTTACCAATATGGTAGACTTCCAAGGTACATTCGATCTATCTGGTACGGATTATGGTGCAAGTCAGGTGATCATTTCCTCTAGCGTGACCCAAATGGCGGCTATTCTGACAACCGTATCTTCTACGTCAGGATTGTTGACGATCGCTGCGACAGCGGAGGGAGATACACCTATTGTGATTAACTCCACAAGATTTGCAGCAGAAGCAGGCACAGGACATAACGTGACTGTAGGTGCAGGTTCATTCTTGAATATCACTGGTGATGTTACCTCTATTGACCCTGCTGAAACAGCATCCTTCGTGCTGGCTAACAGCTTCACGGTAAATGGTACATTAGACATCAGCTCTGGTGTCACCAGCCTAGGCGCAGCCACTGGTGAGCTTCATGTTGGTGCTGGTGGTACACTGATTCTTCAAAAAGGTCTCTACGGTGTTGCAGATCAAGGAGCAGTCAATTTCAGAGTAGCCTCTGGGGCAACGGTGAAGCTGCACAATCAAGAGACGGCTTCTTCCAAGGCTGGTGATGGCGACGATAACGCCTCTGCACAATTTGCTGCTGGTTCTACCATCATGGCAATGGATGCAACAACTGATGTTCTCAATACATTGCAACTCACAGGCAGTGGAACAGTCGCAGTCACAGCTGATACCCTAGTAAAAGATGTGAACCTATCGGGTGTAATCAGCGGTGCCGCTGGTCTTAACATCTCTGGTACAGTGGATCAGACCTTCCACCTCAATGCAGAAAACACCTACACAGGTGCAACAACACTGACAGGTGGTGCAAACTTGCATGTCGGTCATGCAAACGCACTTGCTACTAGTGTTCTCACTGTAGAGAATGGTCATGCTGACCTTGCTACCGCAACGAAGATGGCAGGGCTGAACCTCACGGATCTATCCTCTATCAATCTGGCAGCAGCAGGTGGAGCCGGCATAGAAATAGCTTCTCTGACTCTAACCTTGGCAGCTGGAGAGTTCGCCACACTCACCATGGCTGGTGCAGTACCAGCTCTTACAGGTGTCTACAGCGAAACCCTCTTCACAGGATTGACCGCAGAAAATGCCCTCACAGGTATCGTCTTTGACTCAGAGGGCTACGCAGAAGCAGATCTCTACTTTGAAGGTCTCGAGGGTCGCCTCCATTTCGCCAATGGCGTGCTTTCCCTTGTCAACGATCCATTTGACAAGTTGACATGGGTTGGTGGTAACGGCAACTTCAGTGATACCAACTGGGAAGGCAATGGTCAAACAATTGACCTCCTTGCTGATGTGGACATTGAGTTTGTCGCGCCAGTTCCCGATCCTGCCGTTGTAACTACAATGACAGTTGATATGGTATCCACTGTTGGTGCAATGGCAGTAAACGGTGCAGAGTTTATCTTTGAGGGAGCAACAGGTGGTACACTTACCATCAATGAAGCCTTGAGAGTCATCAATGGCGCTAGGGTGACATTCAACTTTGCTCCAAGCATTGCTGCTGACGCAGTTGTCACGGTGGGTGCTGGTTCTAACCTCAATTTGATCGTTGGTGATCAAGATTATACCTTCAGGGCGCTAATCTTGCAAGGTGGATTGGAAAGCACGGGTGATATTACTTTGACCACAGCGTCAGCATCCGCGGACGGCAGCTTGGCTGCTGCTGCGTTGACACTGGCAAATGGTGCAAATAGCTTTGATTATCTATATATTGACAACGCTCTGACCCTCAATGAGGGTGGATCATTGGCTGTAGGTTCAATAGCTAATGTCGGAGCCTTCGTCGGTGGTGGTAGCCTCAGCATAGCAGATGGTGCATCCCTTGTGATAGGAAATCTCACCAACATGGCAACTGCTAATACCATTATAGGTGATCTGGACCTTGTTGCTAATGCTACAGCAACAATCTATGGTCAAGCATCTATTAGTGATCTGGATGCCGCAGGCAAAATGACTGTTCTGGGTGATTTGACGCTAACAGAAGTGACAGCTGCTGCTGACCTGACCGTTGGTCAGATAGCCGTAGGTGCTAATCCAGCAATCGTGGCTGACCTGACCGTTGAGGCGACTACTAAGTCTACCTTCGGCACACTCACCGTTACAGGTGCTCTTGATGCAAGCGGTGCACTAGACATCACAGGTGCAGCAGATGTTGGGGCTTCTCTTGATTCGGCAGGTGCGGTAACATTCGCTGGTACGGCAAAGATCGGTGCTGATCTCAGCGCAACGTCCGTCAGCTTTGGCGGAGTCTCAACTGTAGGCGGTATGCTCACTGCGGATAGTGTAATCGTGAACGCAAACACGACTACCCATTCAATTATTGACACTGCTACAGTCCAGCTGAACGCTGACTCCATGTTGACAGTTAAAACTGATGCGACAATTGCAGCTGTTGATGCGGCAAGCACAGGCGGTAGATTGAATGCAGAAGGCAAGCTGACAGTAAATAGCGCTATAAACAATGAGAATGTTGTTATCGATGCTGTAGGTAGCGTAGCTCTTGCGGGCGACAACGTGCTCAAGAGAGTTAACACAGATGACGTCATCTCAAAGGTAGATGCCACACAGGACATGAGCCTTAGCGTTGCTGAAGACAGCTTCGCAACAAATGTTGACGCTGGTATAGCCTTGATGGTTACGGATGAGAATGCGATATTCTCTTTGGGTGGAGCAACTGCTGCTGATACGAACTTGGCCTCCTTCAATGGCCTAGGCTCTTTGGACAAGCAAGATGCAGGCGCGTTGTCTCTGGCAGCTGCTAGCTCTGGCAAGCACATCACAATGGGCGGCAATCAGCTTAGCCTCAGTGGTAATCTAGCCCTGACAGGTGATCTGACAACAGGTGCAGGTACACTTAATCTCACAATCAACTATGAGATCGAGAGGGCAAGTGCCAGCATCACAGCTAACTCCCTCATGGGTGCTACAGGTGTCCAACTTGCTATCGATATTGACTCGCTGGATGGTCTCCTGTTGGGCGATGAAGAAACATACAACTTCACCGCACTGACAAGCGATCTGGGTGCTGGTTTTGCCCTGAGCTTTGCCACAGCAGAAGGCGTAACAGGCAATGTCTGGGAATCAGGCAGCAAGATTTACACCCTCAGTGTGAAAGATGGTGAAATCCAGCTGCACCTCGACCTCACCGGTAACGAATGGACAAGCGCAACATCAAATGTATGGGATAGCGACGCTACTAAATGGGGTACAGGAATGCTTCCTGATGCTGGTACTAGCGCATTCTTCTTGGGCCAAGGTCAAAAAGACATTACTATCTCAGGTGGCAAGCAAGTGAAAGAAATTCTCGTCACGGGTACATACTCCTTCAGTGGTGATGGTGTAGCCGCAGAGTTGCTCACTATCACATCCGGTAAGTTGAGCCTCAGTAACGCTATTTCTGTAAGTGAAACGACAAGTATTGGCAATGGTGCTACCCTGCACCTTGAGGCTAACGCTTCTGTCGCTAGCACAGAACTCAACCTGATGACAGGCGGTTCATTGCTCATCGACGAAACAGCTGAAATGAGTATCGGTTCTGCAACTGCAAACTACACAGAAGTCAACGTCAGCCAAGGCACACTGACCAACAATGGTGCACTGCGCCTCTACGGACTCGCAGAAGAAGGTGCTCCTAATCCTGGTGCAGAGATGATCAACTACGAAATCGCTTCCATGGAAGGCACGGGTGCGCTCTACCTCTGGTCTGGTACAGACGTGACAGTAGGTGACTTGACGCAAGGCCGCCTTGGCATGACAGAAGGCGCCAATCTGACAGTCACAGGCACAGCATCCGTCACAGACGTGGTCATGAGCAAAGGTCACATTGACGCTGCAAACTTCGAACTCCTTGGTGAAGGTAGTGATATTGCCTCCATGGAGGTAGAAAACCTCCTTCTTGGAGCAGGTGGCATGCAGATTGACTCCTTAACAGTTGGTGAAATCACCTTTGCTGACGGCACACTTGTCGCCGGTGCTGGTGCAATGCTCACTGTAGATCAAATGAATGAGCTCATCGCAGGCACAGGCATCACGCTGAACCTTGATGGTCAGATGGAAGGCATGGGCATGGGCATCTACAATGTTATCAGCAGCACTGGTTCCGCCATGAGCTGGGGTGACATGACCATGGATGCAGATACCATGATTGATATCAATAATCTGGTCAAGGAAGGCAAGGATGTTGTCTACAGCAAGAATGGTAACACCTTGAGCTTTGCCATCACAGAAGCAACAGACCGTCGCTGGTTCCTCAGCAATAACTTTGCTGGTAGCGATGGCATGACACCTGGTGATATACCTGATTCCACCATCAATCCTATGGTTAACAATGTAACGCCTAACAGCGGTACGCTGCTTAGTGCTAGCCTGCTCAACACCGTTAAACTCGTTTACGTAGATATTGATTACAGCTTGGATCTCTCCACTGCTAATGGTACAGCCGTTCTCCGTGACCTGACTGGTGATGCAGAGAAGATTCTCACCCTCACAAATGGTGATGCAACGCTCTCCAACACAAAGCAGACATGGGTAGAAGGTATCGTCCTGACAGACGTTAACCTCAACGTCGCCTTGGAGGCAGGATCCACACTGGGTCACTCCTCCATGAACTCTCTGGTTGCAACCGATTCCACTGTCACAGTGGATCAAGGCGCACGCCTGACAGTAGGTGACATGACCCTCACTGACACTACACTCACCGTAGGCGAAGGCATTGGAGTCATTGGACAAGCAGGAAGCATCGCCGCCAACAACATCACCCTCAACGGCACTGCCTCCACCAACGTGCTGGCATCCGCGAAGGACTCCAGCAATGCTGATAGCTCTGCCAATCTGGAAGTGAAGGAAACCTTGACTCTCAACGACAATGCAACGCATAACGTAGGTGAAGGCGCCAAGGCAGATGTCTTTGAAGTCGTTGCCAACGGCAACAGCTCCATCACCGCTGCTAACGGTGGCTACTCCTCCATTGAGAAGGCCACACTGGCCGACAATGCATCCGTATCCACCACAGGAACAGGTATCGTTGATATAGACAAGATGGAAAGCTCTGTAGAAACCAACACCATGGAAGGCTACGTCGTCCTCGGAGAAGGTGAATACAAGGGCTCATACAGCGGCAGCACCATCCTTGAAACAAAGGCAGGTGGCAAGACAACAATCAGCACAGGGGCTAGCCTCGAAGTCGTGGGCAACGCAGGATCCAAGATCACCCTCGTTGACCGTGGTGCTGACAACAGCGTTGCAGGAATCAATACACAAGGCAGCGATGTCTATGTAGCGAAGAACGGCCTCACCGTCAGAGAAAACTCCACCATGGTGGACAGCAACCTCCACTTCTCTGTAGACGCAGATGAAATCAGCAACCAGATGAAGACAGGCACAACAGTTGACCTACTTGGTAATGGCAGCCAGCTCACCATGCAAAACAGCAAGGTAGTTATCAGCCAAACCGACGCTACTGTCACTCTGCTTGACTTCACCGGCGTTGACCTGACCAAGAACTACACCATCTACGACCTCAATATTGATGGTCTGGACGCTTCTGATATCGTCTTTGAAGGTGCAGCACTCTCCAAATACTTCAGCGGAGTAGAGTTCGATAGCACAGGTCAGAGCCTTGTCTTGGTATTCAACCAAGAAGGCTATGCCTCCAAGATATCTAGCTACAACGGTAAGGCTGGTTCAACAATACTCAGCCCAATGATATTCTCTGATATCCAGACAACTCAAAAGGATTCTGACCTTGCGAAAGTGCTCAATACCCTTGATTTGGCCGTTGGAGAGCAAGCTGACCACATCGCCGCAGGCGTTGCAGGTTCTGCTGTAACAGCCCTTGGTGGTGCCTCTCTGGCCTCCGTCGATCGCCAACTGCAAAATGTACGCAACCGCGTCATGGGAGTTGGTGGCAAGAGCATGGAGTACTACATGGACGGCCCAGTTGTCAGCGCATGGATTGCTGGTGAAGGCGGACTCAGCCAACTGCAAGAAGCAGGCACAGCCGCAGGCTATGACTACAACAGCTTCGGCGGTAGCTTCGGTATTGATGTAGAAATCGACGAAAGCGTCACCTTGGGTCTTGCCCTCACAGCGCTCTACGGCGACTTGGACGTCACATCCGTAGACAGATCAACAGGTGACTTCAACACCTGCAACATCAGCTTCTTCGCTGCTGTCAAGCATGGCAACTGGAACCACTCCTTCATTGCCACCGTTGGTATCATTGATGCAACATTGGATCGTACCGTTGACTACCTCACCGGATCCTACGATACAACTGGTAGCACAGATGGTCTTGGTATAGGTCTTATGTACGAAGCTGGATACAGCTACGTGCTCGACAAGGAAGAAACCATGACATTGCAACCCATCTTCAACGTAGCAGTCGTCAATGCAACCCTCAATGGCTACACAGAATCTGGTGGTAACGCCTCCCTTGAGGTAGGCGATCAGAGCAGCACCTACATCACCTTTGGTCTGGGTACACGCTTTGAATGCCTCATCGGCGAAAGCGCCTTCAACCGCAACGCAAGCTTCCATGCACGTGCATTGGTCAAGTTTGACGCGGGAGATCGCTACACAGATGCAGACGTACGCATAGCTGGTCACAACACCAAGGGCAACGTCAAGGGATCTGAGCCCGGTGCAGTTGGACTGGAAATTGGTGGTGGCATCAACATCCCCATTGGATCTGAAAGCGGTGCACTCTTCATGGACGCTGGAGTAGAACTCCGCGACCAAGAAAACAGCGTCAACGCAACAATGGGCTATCGCTTCAGCTTCTAATAGGAGTATAACAACTAACAAGGATAGGGGGGCATACGTCCCCCTATCCTCTTTATATACATAACACGTGAAATCCACAATAATCGCACTTTGCATCTTCAGCCTCCTAGGGATTAGCATAGAGGCAAAAATCATCACAGCCTTGCGACCCAAGATACAGGAAGTAGCGCAGAAGGAAAAGCTGGACCCTGTCTTGATGGAAGCCATCATGCGTTATGAATCTGGGCATGGAAAATCACGTGCAGCGCGCGAGAAAAACAACTTGGCGGGGATAATGGGGAAAGGCTCATTACGCCGTTATAAGAGCAAGGAGGAGAGCGTGGAGCATCTGGGACGGGTATTGGTGAGTTACAGAGCGCGGGGGAAGGTCACAGTGGAGCAGATAGGGCGCAGATACTGTCCAACTGGACCTAGTGCGTGGCGCAGGCAGATTACATCCATGATGGATAGTATCAAGCGCGGCAGGTACGGGAAAATAGAGACAAAAGCGTAAACCAGCGCGACAGTGCTCTCTACCGTCGCGGACGCACCCACATGAACGTTAGCGCGCAGGGCTAGGGGATGTATTTTTGCTTCTGCTTCTTGCTCTTAAAGGGATTTGTCGCGTCTATGCGCCACTTGATATCCTTTACCTCACCATGTAGGTCAATATGCAAGATGTTCCCCGACAAGCTTGTAACTGGTAGTAATGCTATGGATAGAATGCTGCCTATCTCGGGCTTTAACTCCGCTTGCAGTGTTAGCTGCTCCAAGTCCAGATAACCACTCAATGGCACGGTCAGGTTGCTGCCTGACGCTACTAGGTCGTCTGTATAAAGTCTACCTTGTCCCACTCTGTAGGTGCCTTTTGCTGAGGTGAGGTCATAACTTGTTAAATAGTTAACACCAGGTACCACGGATGTAGTACTGCCTATGAAGTCGCCTGTGACGTTGACTCCCTTGCCTATGGCGTTGCATATGCCTACTATGGTTTTCTGCGCGTAGTTCTGGTCAGTGACGAGGCGTTCTCTCTCAAATCGCGCTAGGTAGCTGGGTAGGTTGGTGATGAGTTCCGAGATGGGGGAGAATATGGCTAACTCCATGAGCTGCGCATCGCGTATCTCTGCTCTGCCATAGCCTTCTAGGCTCTGTAACTCGGGTCGTGCAGCGCGGAAGCGGAAGTTGGCGTAGGCCAGCGCAGGGGAGATGTCTTCACCCAGTGTCTTGCCTATGCTTTGTAGGTTGATGGCATCAGCCTGCGCAAAGCCGTCAAAGTTGACTTTGCCTCCCTCAAAGCCTATGCGCAGGGTGAGGTCAGCCACGCCTTCCCAACAGTTGGCGTTGAATTGGTCTAGCTGCACGTGATCCTCATTGAGGACGATGTAGCCCGAAAAGTTTTGCAGCGGGATGCCCAGCCCTCCTATTGTGTACTTGGCTTCTTGCTGGAGGGTGACTTTGATGACCCCATCAAGTTTTCCTTCGAGATTGCTGGAGATGGGGAAGGTGCACGCATCTGCTGTGACTTGCATGGGGTAGGGGCTGTGTATGCCCTCCATGTACTCGTAGAGGGAGGGGAAGTACATGCCAAAGGTGTAGGCAGGGTAGACCTCGCCACGTACATTGCGTATACGGACGCAGCTGTCATCAATGTCGAGTAGGATTTGGTCACCCTGTACGATGCTACGGCTTGTGCCGCGCTCCAGTTTTGCCTTTCTAATCCACGGGTTGTTGTCTAGCTCTACTGTGGCGTTGGTGATGTCCACGTGGGTGAGGTTGTCTAGGGGCTTTCCGTCACTGTCTAGGCAGTTGTAGAGGACGTCTACGGTGACATGGGCTGTGGCATTGTGAAAGTGGCTGAAGGGGTCCTGCCCTAGGTCACGGCGTACGTATTCACTGCCCGTGGGCTTTCCTTGGGCGTCTTTGAGCTCAAAGATGCCGCCTAGAACGTAGGCTGCATTCTGTATGCGTACGTCTGTTTCTGCGTGGACGCGTACACCCTGGCTGTAGTCAATCTGGGCTTCTATGTCTGTCAGGGTGAACTTGCTGTTGGCTTTCCACGCAAAGTCACGCATGATGAAGTTGCTGTAGTACTCATCCACCATTTCCTTGATGGCGGGCAGGGGGAGGGTGCTTTGTGCCTTGACGCTGATTTGCCCTGTGCTGGCACCATGTATTTGGGCGGTGAGTTGACCTTTTTCGTGCTTGATCTGTAGTTTGGGTATGCCGTATTGGTAGTCTCCTGCCTTGTTGCGGTAGATGCTGGCCTGTCCCTGTACTTGGATGTGGTTGTTGGCATCCTGTAGGGCCTTGATGCGCGTGCCTCGGAGGTGGAGGTGGGCTTGCTCTATGTCCAGCTGGGCGGATTGCAGGGTGATGTCGCCCTTGGCTGTGGTGATGGCAGCAGAGCCATGCAGCTGCAGGGTATCTTCTAGTTGTACACCATGGTCGGCAAAGAAGCTTTCGGGCAGCTCTCGCGTGATACTAGTCGCGGGCAGATTGACATGCAGTTTGCTGAGCCACAGTTTTTCAAAGTCATGCCAGTTAAAGTTGAGGCTGAGTACTGTCTCATCTGTTTCCTCTCCCTGCACTTCTACACGTCCTTTGAGTTGGAAGAAGTCAGAAAGGGTGACGGAAAGGTCTATTTGCCTTGATTTTTTGCCTTGCAGCTCTATGTTGTTTGCCTCGATGTCTAGCTGCGCCTTCTGGATGTATTGATGTTTTTTACAGATGACCTGTATTTTATTTGCCTCTCTCAGGTTGATGTTGAGTCCCTGTAGTTTTACTTGGTCATGCTGAAGTGCATCAAGGTAGATGAACCCATTTGCGCTTTCCATGTTGAGGTTGTCTACCACCTGCTTGTCAGCGAGTTGTAGATTTTTCGCCGCTATTTCTGCCAGCATGCCCTCGGCCTGCCAGTTTTGCCCTGCCTGCGCGAGGTGAAGCTGGTCAAAGGTGGTAGAGAGCAGGGCTGAGCCAACGCCAGTTGCTAGCTTGCCTCCCTGTCCGTTGAGACCTGTGAGTTTTAGCTCTATATCGGGTTGATGTATGGTGAGCTTGCTTTCCTCTTGCTGTAGCTCTAGCTCTGGTACGGAGATGTTGAGCTCTATGTTTCTTAAATCGGGGATGAAGTCGGTAAAGGCACTGCTACCGGGGCGAAAATCAGGAGTACTGATGCTGGCGTCGGCCTTCAGGTCAAGGGCACCGGTGTAGTTGAAGCTGATGGCCTTTTCCCAATCCATACTTTTGGGTAAAAAGCTGTTGAGCAGGGAGCGCAAGTCGTCTTCAAGCAGGGTACAGCTCAGATGCGCCTCACCAAAGCCATCGCGCAGATGAGCACGCGCCAGCAGCTCTCCCTGTGGGAGGGTGAAGGAGAGTTTCTCTAAGGAAAAGCTGCCATCGCTATAGTAAAAGCTGAGCATCATTTCATCTAAAAAGCTACCCCCTATGAGTATGTCTTTTTGCCTGATGTCGCCTTGCAGGACGAGGTGATCTACGCCATAGTTAGGGTCAAAATCAATATCGCCTTGCAGAAGGACGGAGTTGTTGCCGCGCTCCAAGGTGGGGAGGTGCAGCAGCATGGTTTCGTAGTCTTCGCGCTTCATGAACTCTGCCGCAAAATGCATGGCAGGTAGGTCAGATTGCACGCGGAAGCTCAGTGCGCTCTTTTTGATATGGTAGTTTCCCTTGATGTTGAGAGAGCCAGCAGGTGTACTGTTTTGAGTTTGAAAATTGTTGATTGTCAGCGTATCATTATTGTACCTGAGGTTGAGGCTGCTCTTCTTGAAGTGGTATCTGCTGTAGCGCATGCTAGGCAGCTGCGCGCGTAGAGTGACATCCCAGTCCTTGTCGTAGATTACATCAATGTCGACCAGCATGTTTTCCCCGCGCTTCCAGTCCTGCTCCATGAGTACATCGGAGATGTGACGCGCGGTGTCACTCAATGAGAGAATGTGCTTGCCAATGGGCTTGGGTGTTTCCGTTGCTTTGCGTGGGATCTTTTTTTCACCATGACCCAGCAGGCTCTGCATGGCCTCGTTGGTGATGACTGCCTGTATGTTGATGAGTACACCATAGATACTCACATGGCTATCAGAAAAGCGGAAGCCCTCCTTGCTGGTATGACTGCCGTAAAGGGTGATGTCCTCTAGCGTGAGGTGAGATTTTCCGTGGGTATTGTAGATGGGTATGCTCAGGCAGGCATCCTCTACAGTCAAGTAGTTGGGTTGTATGATCCCCTCAAAGAGGTCGCGTGCTGAGACTCCCAGCTGGGCATGGGGAACGGTGATGAGGGGCGAGGACTGCCTCTCCTTGTCCTCATAGAGCCTCAGTTCCCATGCGTGTACGCCCAAGCCCTTGGTGTAGCTTAGCTTCACCTTTTCTACGCGCAGATAAACATGGTAACGCGCGGCATAATCCTCTATGTAATCAAGCGCAAAGCGTGGCATCCCTACAAAGGAAAGCCACGCCATAACAGAGCCTAACAGAATAAGTATCACCAGACATATTGTCGGCAAAAGTACCCCAACACGTCGGATGATAAGCTTTCTGGGCATAATTAAATCTCGGGGTCACTCTCCCCTTCTGGCAAGGGTTCTGCCTTGGGGAGATGTTCTTCAATATCATCCAGCAAGTTGACCAAGCCCACACCATGTCGCGCAGAGTTATCGTACTTGAAAGTGAGCTTTGGCGTGCACTTGAGAACGACGCGACGGCTTACCGCGCGTTGGATATGGCTGCGGTTTTTGGTGAGTTTTTCGATAACCTGCGGGGGCACCATACGACCGACAGCACCGACCCAGACGCGTCCTTCCTTGAGGTCTTCTGTGATTTCAACCTCAAGGACGGAGA
>CAZRZE010000020.1:0-21419 GCA_964604535.1 uncultured Akkermansia sp. | reverse complement strand
CGGGTGAAAACCCCAATGGTGGCGGTGCTCTAGGCATGGGCTTCATGGGTATGGGCATGGGTGCCGTAGGTGGTGCCATGGGTGGCTTGCAGCAGCAAGTACCCCAACAACAACAGATGCCCCCACAACAGGCTGCCCCAACCCCTGCACCACCAGCAGAAGATCCCTACGCAAAGCTCACCCAGCTCAAGGGACTTCTTGATGCAGGCGTTATCACGCAAGCTGACTTTGACGCAGCCAAGTCCAAACTACTTGGTATCTAATAATCAATAAGAAGCATATTCCCCTCAGACAATGAGCTCGGAACAAGAACAAGGGTTCAATCCCGCCTCCGATACGGGTGTGGCGGGATTGCCGCCCATCCCACAGGGCGGGGAAGACTTGCCCCCCATCCCGCAGGGAGAGGCAGAGTTGCCTGCCTCTCCAGAGGACGAAAATATTATCGACATGCACGGTGATTCCGAGCATGGACAGAACAAGTGCCCTAGCTGCGGAGCAAGCGATATTTCGCAAAAAAAGGGTACAGACAAGCTGCGATGCAACTTCTGCCGTTGTGAGTTTGACCCAGTTGCGGCATCAGGTATTATTGAGGATCTCGACCAACTCATTGGGATTCACATAGGCTCTGGTGCGCAAAATATAGCGGCAGATAGCTCTGATGTCATCACGCTAAAATGCCAAAGCTGCGCCGCAGAGGTAGTCATCAGCACAGATGAATCCCCACAAGCACGCTGCCACTGGTGTAGAAACACACTTTCGCTCAACAACGCTGTACCCAATGGTGCTGTGCCCGATGTGGTGCTTCCCTTCTCCATGACCAAGGAAAAGGCAGAGGCGCAGGTGCATGAGTTCATCAAGAGCCGCTGGTTCTTTGCCAACAAACAATTCAGGGCAGAGTTCACCGCCGAAAATATTTTTGGTGTCTACCTGCCCTACATGATTGTTGATGTCAACACCCATGTCATCCTAGAGGGCGAGGGCGAAATCCTCATCCGCAAGTACAAGGTGAAGTCTGGCAATACGGAATCCACACGCTACGACGCGGATGCCTACCGCCTGCAACGAGAATTTGACCTCAATATCAACGACCTCACCGTTGAATCCAGCGAGGACAAGCTCAACCATCAGGATCGCTCCAACACCAAAAACGTCATCAACGCCATCATGCCCTTTGACACGCAAAACGTGTTAAAATGGAATGCTAACTACATGAAGGGCTATCACTCTGAAAAGCGTGACATGAACATAACTGGTCTACGCGACCTCGTCCACAAGCAGGTCATAGACATAGGCTGTGAGCAGGCTCGCTCCACCATTGGCAAGTATGACCGTGGTGTGAAGTGGGATGGTTATGACCAGCAGGTGAGGGGCGAGCAATGGCTTGCTGCTGCGTTGCCTGTATGGCTGTACAGCTACCAGATAGAGCCCAAGGGCAAGTTATTCTACACGGCAGTGAATGCACGCACGGGAGAGACCATGGGCAGCGTGCCTATCAACTACCTGCGACTTGCCTTGGTGACTTTAATTATCTGTTTTTTATCGATAATACCCATCATATTTGCAAGTGGTGACTGGAAGTACTTCTTCATTGCGATAGGGCCTATATTCTGTTACGTCATCTATCATCGCTACACGAATCATACAGAGCGACACTATCATGAATCAGAAACCGAAGCGGAGATGAAAAATGTGCGTGCTCATGATGAGTTCATGAAACGTCGTACGGGGCTCTCTAATGATAAATTGAAAGACGCTACGCACTTCCCACTTAAATAATTAAAATGACGGTCGCCCTGCGAGGTGGAAACACGCACTCGCAGGGCGATACGCAATTTTTAGCCTAGCCCTGCATGATAGCGTTCTAGGAATTCACAAGGACAATATCCTTGTGCGGGTGCGGGGCAGAGTACTTCGATACTTATTCTGGGCAAGGCATTGAATGCCTTGAGAATCCCCATAAACGCTCTCGCGCAGGTTCACAACACTGGTGTGCGTCTTTCCTCCTCTGTCAAGTAACAGCCCGGATCAGATCCAAACCAATGCCCATTAGCAAATGCAGCCCTTGTTCTAAATCCCCCACCACATAGTGCAAAATGCACGCAGCTAGCACAATGCCCGCTGATTTTTTTCTGCCTCTCTTCCACGCTTTCACTACCGCGTATCATACGCAGTTGCTCACTAGCAGCCCCCGCCTCCGCTTCCCATATCTTGGAAAATGGGGCGTCCTTGACGTTGCCCAAGGTAACCTCTTGCCAAAATTGGTCTGGATGCACTTTCCCCTGCGGGTCTATGTTGGCTATGCCTCTGCCAGAGCTGTTCGCCCCACCACCATTCCATTGGAGTAGCTTGAGGGTTTCTGCTGCCAAGGGAGAGTTCTCCCTCAGTTGACGCAATAGGAGGTAGATGCCGTCCGCTGGCTGGGTAACGGTGAGAAGTTCTCTGTTCTCCCCACGCTCTTTCCATCGCTCCACTCGGGCGATGAGGGTGTCCATGGCCTTGCGGGCTTCCTCTGGTGTGAGGCTGGCTACGTCTACGCCTCTCCCCGTGGGAACGAGGTGGTAAAAGCAGACGCGTTTGATGTTTTCTCTTTCGATGAAGTCCAGTATCTCATCCATGCACTGGACGTTATGTCGTGTTAGGGTGAGGCGTAGCCCTGTTTTTTGCCCTACTTCCTCGCAGCGTTTGAAGCCGCGTATGGCTTTTTCAAAGGAGCCAGGGGTGCCTCTAAAGTGGTCGTGTATTTCTCCTATGCCGTCCAAGGATATGCCCACGTAGGCTACTTCCAGTTGCTTAAAGAGTTTTGCTAGCTCTGGTGTGATGCGTGTGCCGTTGGTGGAGATGGTCATTTTGAGCCCTCTTTCGCTGGCTCGGCTGAGGATGTCTTTGAAGCGTGGATGGACAAGGGGCTCTCCTCCAGATAGTAGGAGCGCACTTGCGCCGTAGTCTGCTAGGTCGTCTATGACCTCGCAGCATTGATTCCAGTCCAGTTCTCCTGTGTACATCTGGGGGTGGGAGTCAGCGTAACAGTGGATGCATTGCAGGTTGCAGGTGCGGGTGATATTCCACACGACGATGGGTTTTCTCTGGCGCGAGGATTGGGGTAGGCAGCTGCTGGTGCTGCTGTGTCCATGCCCGTGCCCGTGGCCGTGGCCATGCGTGTTTTGCTGTCCGTAGCGGAGGTGGTCTGCGGGCTGCGCCTCACCTGTCCAGAGTCTTGTGATGTTAATCATGTTGGGAGAATTTTCTAGGGATGTAGCTGCACAGGGGGTCCGCAGCAAAGGGGTCGCCTGTCATGCCGTAGGCACGGGAGCGAGAGCCACCACAGAGGCTGCGGTACTCGCAGCATCCGCATTTGCCGCCTAGGGCGTTGTCGTCTCTGAGGGTGACAAAGAGGGGGTGCTCTCTGTAGATGCTACCCAGATTGTCCTTACGCACGTTACCCGCTGTCATAGGCAAAAAGCCGCTGGGCTGTATGTCTCCCTTGTAGGAGATGAAAAGAACACCTTTGCCGTCTCGTGTTGGGATGGCATGGCGGGCGGGGCGCGCGCCTCGTTCCTTGGCGGCTTGGAGGGCTACGCGGCGGTAGTGGTGTCCTTCTGTGGTTTTGACGCCAAAGTCGACGGACATGCTCAATTCCTCGATGCGCTTCCAGACTTCTTCTACTTGCTCTGCGCTAGGTAGCTCATCTAGGGAGGCACGGCCTGTTGGGACGAGGAGGAAGACGCTCCACATATCGGGGCGCATCTCTCGCATCAGTTCTGTAAAGCCATCCACTTCTCCCAAGGTACTGCGGGTGATGGTGGTATTAATCTGCACGTGCATGCCTGCTGCCTTGGCAAGGGCGGCGGCTTCTAGGGTGCGTGTGTAGGTATGTGGCACACCGCGAAACTCATCATGCGTCTGCTCTGTAGCACCATCTAGGCTGAGGCTGATACTCTGCACACCCAGTTCTCGCAGATGGACAAAGTCGCATTTGAGCAAGAGCGAAGTAGCCGCTGGACTGAGGGCAACGCGCAGCCCCTTGTTGGCAGCATAGCTGATTAGCTCCTCTATATCAGCGCGCAACATGGGGTCACCGCCTGTGAGGACAAGCATAGAGGGGCGCAGCTCTGCTATCTGGTCAATGAGGGCAAGTGCCTCCTCATGCGAGAGCTCATCGGGCAAGGGGCGCTTTTGTGCCTCCGCTCGGCAATGCTTGCAGGTTAAAGCACAAGCCCTTGTCACCTCCCAAAAGAGGATAAAAGGACGTTCTGCTAAATTGATGTCTGTGAAACTTGGGCGACCACTCACAAGTTCAGACTATCAAAAAAATTGCAGGAATTCAACCCTCTTCTTTGTAAGTATTAAAAAGAATTGTTCTAATTTGTAGAACTCACATTCCACAGAAATGCAAATAGTAGTGCTTGACCCATCCTATCCCTTGCTGTATACTCGCATGAAGCTATGTCAAATCCGTTTTTCCCACGCAGAGTCGCTCTTGTTTCTCTAGCCGCTCTCCCACTTTTAACTACTTCCTCGTTTGCCCAAGAGCTCTCCGATGACCCCTTCATCCGAGCTATACAAAATGATCAGAAGGCAAAGGATGCCGCCATTATAGAGGCTCGAAAAGAAGCTGACAAAGCACCCTTTGACCCCAGAATCTCTGACCCCGCGCTGCGCTCTGACAAAGAAACTAATGCGGCGCTATCCGGTGATACAGGCATTCTTACCAATGAAAGGGTATATGAGGGTAAGCCCATCAGCAGTGTGCAGGTGCGCTACCTGTCAAAGGCACGGAACGTCCCCACGGAGCGTCTCTTGGATGTCATCTCAACCAAGAAGGGCATGCCCTACTCTGCTGTCCGCGCAAATGATGATATTGAGCGCCTTGTAGAAAAGGGTCTTGTTTCTCCTGACACCATTTTGGTAGTGACTCCCAACGGTAATAGTGTCAATGTTCTCTTTGAGGTGCGTTCTGCTACTACCCTAGCAGGTATTGACTTCACAGGTAACAGTTTTTTTGACGATTTTGACCTCATGGAGGTTGTAACAGATGATACACAGCACAGAACGCCTATTATTGCCTCTGGCAAGATGATTCATGACAGAGATCTTGCAGCAGCGCGTGAGGCCATCATCAAGTACTACTATGAAGCACGCTTTCCCGATACCAAGGTGACTTGGACAGAGCGTCCCTCCGCTGCAAAGGGCGGTTACCGCGATATTATTTTCCATATTGAGGAAGGAAATCGTGTCGAGATGGTCGATATCAATTTTGTTGGTAACAAGCAGTTTGACTCCACTCAGCTGCGTCAGGTGATGAAGACCAAGAAAAAGGGTGCTCTCTTCTTCTGGACAGGTTCTGGTCGTATCAATCGCGATCAGATGGAGGATGACTTAACAGCTATTATTGACCATTACCGTAACTTCGGCTACCTGCGCGCACGTGTCACCAAGGTAGATTACCCTAATTATGGAAGCAAAGATCACCAAAAATTACACCTCACTGTCCATATTGATGAGGGTCCTCGCTACCGTATCAATAAAGTAAGCTTTGAAGGCAATAAGGTCTTCAATCATGATGAGTTAGAACCTGCTCTTAGCATGATTAAGGGCGATATCTACTCCCTGAAAAAGGTAGGCGCCGACATCACTCTGGTGCGCGATTACTACGGCGCAAAGGGCTATGCCGATGCTATGGTTCGACCCGATATCACGGAAGTAGGTGTTGATGACAAGGGGGTGCGCCTCATTAACATCAATTACAAGATCACTGAGGGTAACTCTTACCGCATTGGTCGCGTCAATATTCGCGGCAATACAACGACGCGCCACCATGTTATTCTTCGCGAAATCCCCATCAAGCCCGGTGAGCCTCTCAACGCGGTTGACTTGGAAACAGCGCGTGCCCGTCTGCGCAACCTCGGTTACTTCGACGATGTTCAGCTGGCACAGAGCACCTCTTCAACGGCTGGCTACCGCGACGTGAATGTCTCTCTGAGAGAGCGTCGCACAGGTGACTTGCGCTTTGGTGTATCATTCTCCACTTCCTCCAATCTGGCATTCTTTGTCAATGTCACGCAGTCCAACTTTGATATTAGAGGCTTCCTCAATGGTGTCTTTGTCGGTGGTGGTCAACGCTTGACGCTTTCTGCCAACATTGGTACTGACTACCAAACAGCCTCGATTTTCTTGCTAGAACCCTGGTTCTTGGATCGCAAGTTGGCCTTTGGTAATGAGCTCTATTTCAGCAGCTCTGACTACCTGAGTGATTACTATCAGCAAAAGAACTTTGGCTACGCAATCTCTCTGCGCCACGCGCTGAACCCAGAATCTTATGTCAAGGCAGAATACCGCATAGAGCGCTTCGAGCTCGACCCAACAGGCGGTGCTCCCAGCTACTATCTGGCCAACACAGGCACATTCAACCGCAGCCATTTGGATCTGTCCTACACCTACGACACACGTGATGCTATCATCACACCCCGTTCTGGTGGACATTTCCGTGCTAACTTAGGCTACAGTGGCCCTGGTAGTACGGTACAGACCTACGGTGCTGGACTGGAGGGTTCTTACTTCTATAACGGCTTTTGGGATACTATCTTTAGTGTCAACTTCTCCATGCAAACTGTTGATACAGTAGATAGCAACGAGACTGTCCCCATCTTTGAAAGTCTCTACCTCGGAGGACCTAAGGATTTGCGCGGCTTCCGCTACAGAGACGTGGGTCTTATTGATACTCTCATTGCTGGGGATGAAACCATAGGTGGTAACAGCTCCTTCTACATGCAGTTGGAAGTAACAGTCCCCGTTGTTGAAACCATTCGTATGGCGGCCTTCTTGGACTTTGGCTTTGTACATGCCGATAGCTTTGACTTCGCCCCAGAGCTCTGGGCAGCGGACGTGGGTATAGGTGTTCGCATGAACCTGCCCATGGGTCCTCTGGCAGCTGACATTGCCTTCCCCATCGCATCGGATAATGCCATTGACGAAGGGATGCAGTTCCAGTTCTACGCGGACTACGAATACTAAGATTTTCCCTGCCCCTGCGTGCTAGCACGCAGGGTGCTTGCTTTGGAGGTCACAGCAGCAGATCAACTTCGGTATTGCACAGCGGGCAATTTTTGCTACAATAGAACACATGAGCAATCACATCACTCTAGGCACTCGTGGCAGCGAGTTAGCGCTACGACAGACCCAGCTAGTAGAGCAGGCCCTGCAAAAGCAGGATGCCTTTCTCAGCTGCTCGCGCTCTATAATCAAGACAGCTGGCGATCTGCGCCAAGATATTCCCCTCTGCGAGGTCAACCGCGCCACGCAAACACAGGATAAAGGTGTCTTTATCGCAGCCCTAGAGGATGCTCTCGCTGCGGGCGAAGTAGACGCTGCCGTCCACAGCCTCAAGGACATGCCCGGTACGCTGGATGATCGCTTTGAAATAGCCGCTGTCCTCCCCCGCGAGGAAATATGTGATGTGCTCATTATCAAGGCAGGTGCCGATATGCAACGTCTCGTCATCGGGACGAGCAGCACGCGCCGCGTCGAGATGGCAAAGTGCTACTGGGGTGGCACAGCACGCTGTGTCCCCATCCGCGGTAATGTCAACACACGCCTCAAAAAGCTAGCAGAGAGCAAGGAACTCTCCGCCATCATCCTCGCACGTGCGGGACTCAACCGCCTCGGTCTCACGCAACCCGTTATTAATATGGAGGGGCAAAGCCTCATCTGCGTGAACCTTTCTATCAATTCCTTCATGCCCGCTCTGGGTCAAGGGGCTGTCGCCGTGGAAATACGCCGTGGCGATGAAAAGGCAAAAAAACTGCTCTCCACCATCAACGACAGACGCACTGAATACTGCGTACGTTGTGAGCGCAGCTTCCTCGACCACTTGAAGGCAGACTGCTCTGTCCCCGTTGGTGGTTATGCAGAGCTGATAGGAAGCACCATGTTCTTCCGCGCCATTTATTTTACCAAATCGGGTGTTCCCGTGCGCATTTCCCAACGTGGCTCCGCAGCTGATCCAGAGGGATTGGGCATGGTGGCCTACGAGCAGCTCATGGAGCGTCTCACTGATTGATTATATTAATTTTACTATTTTTTTATTATGTTGTTTTCCCTTTTATCGGACAAGTTAGATGATACCTTTCGCAAGTTGCGCGGGGTAGGTAGGATCTCGGAATCAAATATCACCGAAGCATTGCGCGATATTCGCATGGCTCTACTAGATGCTGATGTGGAGTACAGCGTAGCGCGTGAGTTCATAGCCCATGTCAAAGACGAGGCCATGGGTGCCAAGGTGCTCAAATCCGTCAAACCGGGGGAGCAGATAGTCAAAATTTTCCAAGACAAGCTCACCGAACTCCTAGGTGGAGAGGCAGAAGAACTGGATCTCAGTCCACCTGCGCACATACTCATCGTCGGTCTCAACGGTGCTGGTAAAACCACCACCAGCGCGAAGCTAGCCCGCCGCCTCAAGGCAGAAGGCAGGCAACCCCTGCTTGTCGCCTGCGACCTCATACGCCCTGCGGCTATTGACCAGCTAGCAACCCTTGCAAAGCAAATCGACGTGCCAGTCTACACGCCTCATGCCTCCGAAAAGGATGTCATCGCCGTGGCAAAAGACGCCCAACGCTGGGCAGCCACCCTGCCCCATGATGTCATTATTTTTGACACCGCTGGCCGTCAGGAAGTAGACAACACCCTCATCAATGAGCTCAAAAAGCTTGCAAAGTTTGTCAAACCCAATGAAGCTCTTCTTGTTGCTGACGCAGCCACAGGTCAACAGGCCGTGCGCGTTGCACAAAAATTCGACGAGGCAGTAGGCCTCACGGGTATTATTCTGACAAAGCTAGATGGCGATGCCCGTGGTGGTGCGGCACTCTCCATGCGTGCTGTTACAGGCAAGGCTATCAAGTTCATAGGCGAGGGCGAAAAGCTCGACATGCTCACCAACTTTGTGCCCCAGCGCATGGCTGACCGTATTCTCGGCATGGGTGACATTGTTGGCTTGGTAGAAAAGGCCGCGCAGAACATAGACGAAAAGTCTGCCATGAACGCCATGAACCGCATGATGAGCGGTGAGTTCAACTTCAACGACTTCCTTAGTCAGATGCGCATGATGCAAAGCCTTGGACCTCTGGAGGGTCTGTTAAAGCTTCTCCCTGGCTTTGGCAAGCTACGCAAGCAGATACCAGAAGGTGCGCTGGATGCCAAGAAAATGAAGCACATGGAGGCTATTATTCTCTCCATGACCCCAGCAGAGCGCAATAATGTCAAACTCCTCATCCCCGCACGTCGTCGCCGCATTTCCCGTGGTTCTGGCAGAAGCGAGGTAGAGGTTAACCGCCTCATCAAGAACTTCAAGGACATGAAAAACATGATGAGCGGCAAGGGCAAAATGGGCAATATGATGAAGGCCATGAAGAACATGGGCGGTGGCAAGGGCGGCGCAGCTGGCATGCCCGGTATGCCCGACATGTCCCAGATGCCCGAAGGTATGCCCGATCTTTCTGCCCTCATGGGCGGTGGTGGCAAGAATGGCATGCCCAAGCTTCCCCCCGGCTTCGGTGGTGGCAAGGGCGCTCAAGGCGGCGGCGGAGGTAAAAACCCCTTCAGCGGACTCTTCGGACCAAAGTAATTTTTTACCTGTAACCATTTTTCCCTTTCCATGTCACGAGCCATCTCTAGAACGGTAGCAGCACTGGCCACGCTTAGTTTCTTTTCTTCCTGCGCCTACATGCAGATACATAAGAATGTGGAGCAACTGGGCAACTACTACGAAGGCTTTGAAGTCTCTGACCCCAAGGAAGTCTACCTCAGCAACGGCAAATGGTATCTCAAGGGGGAAAAATACCACCTGCGCCTCTCCTACCCCATCGTCTATGATACGGTCTTTTTGGAGGCGCAGGAGCCTAGCCTCGTCCGCGTTGGCGAGAACTTGGGCACTGCTTACCTAGAGATATCCTACGGCACCGCCCTGGCCCTACGTGTTGAAAATGGCTATGCAGAGCCTCGTATCCTTGCAAAGGAGATGCAGCTGAATAATGCACGCCCTCGCGATAGCATATCTCGCTATGCAATGGCTTACCCAGTGAAGGCAGAAATCGTCACCAGCGAGGGTCCTGCTCGCATTACCTTCAATGAGGTGAAGGGCAAAACCAGTGTCCCCACCAAGATACTGGCAGGGGCTACCTTGGTCTTTGTTGATGCGCCAGGTACTGTGGTGTACAACATCGCTATCCCCTTGATGGCTCCCTTCTATTTCTTCTATAATACCTATGAGGATAGCAAGATAAATCCATTTGAGTAAATAGATTGCAGACTTATTCACAAGACATCGTGAATAAGTCGTGAATAAGTGTGAATTTCTATGTGCATAACTTACTCATTCACATTTTTCAATACTTTCTCACATGACTATTCACAGAGCATTTTTTTCTATTCTTTTACGTTTAAATAAATTACAAGACTTATTCACTTATTCACAGAGCATAAGAAGAAGAATTTAAATTTATATATATTATATTCTTTTAAAAGGCTCTCACATCTATCTATGACTAGCACAGCACAGAATGAGGATTACTTTGGGATGCAGCTTGCTTTGGAACAAGCGCGACTTGGGCTGGGACTCACCAGTCCTAATCCACCGGTAGGAGCGGTCATCATGGCAAATCTTGATGGCAAGCGACAGCTTCTTGCGGCTAGTTATCATGAATGTGCTGGTGAGGCGCACGCAGAACGACGTGCCATTGCAGCAGCAAAGGCAGCGGGACATGGTCATCTCTTACGCGGTTCTTGCATCTACGTGACTTTGGAACCCTGCAGCAGTCATGGCAGAACACCACCCTGCACCGATGCCATCATAACGGAAGGCATCACTCGCGTTGTTTATGCCTGTGCTGACCCAGATTGCCGCCATCAAGGACGTGCAAGGCTCATCTTGGAGGCACAGGGCATAGAAGTACTCTCAGGCGTCCTAGAGAGAGAATGTGAAGCCCTCCTGCGTCCCTGGGCCTTTGCGCAGCGTATGAGGCGTCCTTGGGTAGTTGCAAAGGTAGCCACCAGTTTGGACGCGCGTTTGAGCAGGCAGCATACTCCTTGGCTGAGTGGTAAAGAGGCATTAAGCTATGCTCATCAATTGCGTGCAGAAAGCGATGCTATACTAATAGGAGGTGAAACCCTGAGAAGGGACGACCCCTCATTGACCATACGACAGCCCATGCGAGAAGTGTCGCCTAGGAAAAAATGTCCTTGGCGTATTGTGGTGACAAGGGATAGAGAAAAATTGCCTGCGCAGAGTCAGCTATTTTGTGATGAGCACAGGGAGAGGACAATTGTTGTAGAGCATGTCGAAGATTGGCCAGCCATGCTGCATAGCCTTTATGAGGACTACGGCATTGTGCAACTCATGCTGGAATGTGGCGGAAAGCTGCTGCAAGAGCTTTTAAATAACAATTGCGTGCAAGAATGGGTGCAGGTGATGACACCCTATATATGCGGAGGACCGCATGAGTTAGTGTCAGGGCAGCAGTATCTCAATAGCGAATGCCAGCTGGAGCAATACAGCGTGGAACAACTAGGGCGCGATATGATAATCAGAGGGATTATTCAGTAAATAATATTCTTTTTTGGCATGAGTGGTCGTTAAGGGGGTCTTGCAAAATTAGCAGCCCCATGCTTTGGATGGATGCTTGAGGCTAGCATCCGCTGCGAGGCAACGCCCTATCGGGATAGGGAGTTGCCTCGCGGTGGTTGATAGTCCAAGCAGACGCCAAATGATGGGGCTGTGCAGCGTGGAATTAAATCAATGCTTCTTAATTTTTTATCTAATTTTCATCTTGCTTTGTTTTGCGATTTTTGCTATTCTAAATGCAGATAAACCCAATATGAGCAATCCCTTATTTTCATATCGCGCACCCCAATGCACCAAGGATAACTACCCAACAAAACATCGAGGTATAGAAGAGTTAGCTCGCTACATTGATTTTGAACATTTTCGCTTAGTACTTAGCAAGCACTGCCAAGGTGATAAAAAAAGCAAAGCTGGCAGACCACCATACGATCTTGTTAAAATGCTCAAAATAACCATACTACAAGCCCTTTATAATTTAAGCGATGATGAAATGGAGTTCCAACTTCACGATAGAATTAGCTTCATGCGCTTCTGCGGTATAGGCGCGTGCGATAACATCCCAGATGCCACGACGATATGGCGCTTTAAAGAAAGTTTGGGCGAGGATGGTTCACGTGAATTATTTGAAATATTTGAGCAGCAAATGGTAGAAGCAGGACTTCAATTTTCAAGTGGAAGCATTATAGATGCCAGCTTTGTGGATGCCCCCAAACAACGCAATACACCTGAAGAAAACGCGGGCATAAAAGAAACAGGCAGAGCTCCCGAGCACTGGAGTGCGGCTAAAAGACGCCAAAAAGATGTCGATGCCCGATGGACAAAGAAAGGCAATGAGACCCATTTTGGCTATAAGCATCACATAACCATAGACGCTGTCACAAAGTTGATTACAAACCAGAAGGCAACACCCGCAAACGTCAATGATATAGTGCCTTTATTAGATCTCGTAGACGAAAATACAACGGAGTTTATTCTAGCAGATAGTGCCTATTTAAGCCGCAAAAAAGAAGAACAACTCGCGGAGAAATCGGTTAAACTGCATGCAGTCAAGAAGCGTAGGCGTGGACAAAAAGAACTTAGTGAGGAGGATAAAGCGTACAACCGCCAAGTAGCTACAGTGCGCTGCCGCGTTGAACATGTGTTTGGAAGTATCAAGCAGATGGGAGGAGATTTCGTAAGAAGCATAGGTCTCAAAAGATGCAGCAGATTCATTAACCTCGTGAGCCTATGCTACAACATGAAGCGTTTTGGATTTTTATGCCGATCGGGACAACTGTGCCCTGCTCGTTGAAATAAAGTGAGAATAGTATGAATAACGCTCAGAATATAGTGATTTTTAGCCACAAAAGAGATAAATTTGTCTCAAAAGGTAGAAAATTAAAAAATAGAGCTCAAAAATTCAATTGAATTCTTATAAGGGAGGCTTACAGACTAATTTTGCAAGGCCCCCTTAATGCAAGGCCTTGGTCGCTGCAGATACGACCTCACCTCTTAGCTTGACCCCCTCGCCTTTCTGTGATAGGCTATTTTTGCAGCACATGGAAGATTCCCTCTACAATCGCATGGCCGAGACTCCCATCTCCCCCTTCGATCTCTCTCTACGCCCACCCGCGTTTAGCGAGTTCTGCGGTCAAGAAAAAATTAAAGAACGCCTCCTCCTCATGGTAGAGGCTGCTCATATGCGCCAAGATGTTCTTGATCATGTTCTTCTGAGTGGTCCACCAGGTCTAGGAAAGACGACACTTGCTAATATTATTGCCCATGCTGTGGGTAAGAAGTTGCACACGACCTCGGGCCCGCAAATTGAAAAGGCGGGCGATCTCGCTGGTATTTTGACGAATATTTCAAAGGGTGATGTGCTTTTCATTGATGAGATTCACCGCCTCCACCCAGCTATTGAGGAGTATCTCTACCCAGCTATGGAGGATTTTCGTCTGGATATTATTATTGACCAAGGCCCCAATGCCCGTTCTATTCAATTGAATTTGCCCAAATTCACGCTGATTGGTGCAACAACTCGCGCTGGTAAGTTGACGGGGCCGTTGCGTTCTCGCTTTGGGATGGTGAATCGCTTGGATTATTATTCTGCATCAGAGCTTTGCCAGATTCTCCACCGCTCTGCCCAGTTGCTTAATGTGGAGCTGGATGATGAGGGGGCTGTGTGCATTGCTCGCCGTTCTCGTGGGACTCCTCGTATTACGAATTCCCTGCTGCGCTGGGTGCGTGACTTTGCCCAAGTGAAGGCGGATGGCCGCATCACGTCAGATATTGCGACGCGCGCCCTGGCTATGCTGGATATTGATGAGGATGGCTTGGATGAGATGGATATGCGTCTGCTAGAGACGATGATTGCAAAGTTTGGCGGTGGCCCAGTGGGGCTTTCCTCTCTAGCTGTTGCTGTGGGTGAGGATGAGTCTACTATTGAGGATGTGCATGAGCCATTTTTGATCATGCAGGGATATATCAAACGCACCCCACGAGGACGTGAGGCCATGCCAGCTGCCTATGCAAAGCTGGGGCTCACCCCCACGGGTCAACAAGGAATTTTGCTCTGAATGCGTTACCTCCTGTCATTTCTTCTGATTGCTACTGTGCTGCTTTCTACTGGCTGCATTCAACAGCGCGTGAAGTCCAAGGTGCGCAACTCTCGTACGGTGGCTCTGGTGGTTGGGCATTTCTACAGTCCAGATGGTTCTACACACGGTGCGCATCCACCCGATGATAGATTCGGGAAAATTGATGAGTTTACATTCTGGTATCAGTATATTTATTATACTAAACGCATTATAGAAAAAGCTGGCTACAAATGTATTGTAGTTAATCATGGAACAATGCCAGAAGATGACCAGCTACGTGCCTACGGAAAGATGTCGGAGGTCTATCATATCAATAGCAGTGATCCTGGTACTTTGGTGCCTTCTGCACAGCATCTCGATATAGAGGGAATTGGTCTGCGTGCTCTCAATTATGCCCTAGATCAAAATCCCGCCTGTGTGGTTTTTTGTCATTTGGGGGAAGAGCCTGCTTCATCAGAATGGGCAGAGCACCTGCAAGCCTCCCTGTATTGCAATTTGATAGGCGCGCAACTTGCCCTCTTCATAGCAGAGAGCGCCAATGCACGCCTCATGAACAACGCCCTACCGAACCGTGGGCGCAATGTTAGCATCGTACGCCGCACCTCACCCGATATCATAGGTGGTACCCACCTCAATGCCTGTGAGCAGTCCCAAGTGCCCGCTGTTGTGACGGGTATTGGCTCTCTGCACAACCCAGATCATGTCCGCTTTCTCACCCAGCACCAGAATGCCATTTACTTTGCAGAATGCATAGGACAGGGCATTGTTAACTATCTCAACTCTCGATAAAAATACATATGCAGTCATCCCCTCATCCCGCCATCGCCATTGATGGACCTGCCGCCTCTGGCAAATCTACAGTCGCAAAACTCATCGCCGCAAAGCTCGGCTACTGCTTCATCAATACCGGAGCCATGTACCGCGCCATCACCTGGTATTGCCTGCAAGAAGGCATAGACCCAGAGCAAACAGATGCCGTAGTCGCCCAGCTCCCAGAAATACCGTTGAGCTTTGGCCGCGATGGCAGCATGTCCTGCGTGCTCTACAAGGGACAGCAGCTACAACAAGAACTCACCGAACAGCGCGTCAATGATGCCGTCTCCACCATAGCCGCCATCCCCGAAGTACGTGACTTTCTCGTTTGCAAGCAAAGAAGCTATAACCAAGAAGAAGCCATCGTTATGGAAGGCCGCGACATTGGCACAGTAGTCTTCCCCAACACGCCCTATAAATACTTTGTCACTGCCTCCGAAGAAGTCCGCGCTGCCCGTCGCCGCGCAGAAGGCATCATGGACTCCATCGCAGAACGCGACAAAAAGGACAGCCAACGTGCCTGCGCCCCCCTCATGCAGGCAGAAGATGCCCTCCTCGTAGACAGCTCTGACATGAGCATAGAAGAAGTCGTCGAGAGCATCTGTCAGGACATAGAGAAAAAACTACCCATAGCCTAAACACATAGAGCACAGCCATGTTACCGAATTTTGTATACTTCGTATTCCGCCTCTTATTTTATATTACAGGGCGCAGCATTTTCCGTCTCAAAATCATCAACAGAGAAAAGCTCATTGACGATGGCCCCTGCATCATCGTAGCCAACCACCAGAGCTTTCTTGACCCCCCTATGATAGGGCAGCTCTATGAGATGGGTGCCCACTTCTTGGCGCGTCATAGCCTCTGGAAAAACCCCGTCATGGGAGCCATACTCTCCCGCTGCCAGTGCATCCCCATCAACCAGACACGCCCTGATGCTGGTGCTATCATCAAAGTCATACGTATCGTCAAAGCAGGTGGCCGTGTCCTCATCTTCCCCGAAGGCTCTCGCAGCGAAGACGGCAAAATACAGCCCGCCATGCCCGGCATAGGACTCATCCTCAGCAAGCTTGCAGGAGTCCCCATTCAGCCCATACGCATAGACGGAGCCTATGACTGCCTCCCCATACACAGTAACAAACTGCGCTTTCGCCCCATCACCCTCTCCATTGGCGACCCCTACGTCCTCAGTGCAGACGAAGCGCGTGCCAAGGGACGCGAAGCCCAAAAAGCACTGGGAGAAAAAATCATGAAATCCATCAGCGACCTGCCTACAGACTTCTAAAACCCCACACGGTCTAGTCCTGCCCCCAGATTGCCCATAAAGCCCCCATATGCTCCATAGCCTGCGCCTCCAGCACTTCCGCTGCTATGCGGCACTCAACTGGCGCATACCCGCGCAGGGAGCCATACTCTGTGGCAACAACGCACAGGGCAAAACCAGCATACTAGAAGCCATCTGCTTCGCGCTCACCTTGCATTCACCCCGCAGCAGCCGGCTGGAACGCCTCTCACAACATGGCACAGGGAACTTTGGCATCTCCCTGAGCCATGGCACACACACACGTCGCATCAGGTGGAAACCCCGCCACTTAGAACTACAAGTAGACAAGCACGCACGCCGCGACTACAGCGACTACCTACAAGACGCTCCCTCCCTCTGCTGGCTGGGCAACAAAGACATTCAAATCGTACAGGGCGGCAGCGAAGAGAGAAGACGCTATCTCGACTTCCTCGGCACACAGTGGCATCCTGCCTACAGACAAGCCCTGCTGCACTACAAAAAAGCTCTCAAAGCCCGCAACGCCCTCCTCAAAAACCCTCGTTGCAACCCTGCTGCACTCAGCAGCTTCACCCAACTCCTCGTACAGCATGGGAGGGAGCTCATCCACCTACGCGGACGACTACTGCAACGGCTTGCACCCTATGTGGAGCAAAGCCATCATGCCATTAGCGGAGCGCAGGAAAGTATAGAATTACAATACCAGCCTAGCGCAACAGGTGACTTGATAGCAGCAGCTATGGAAGACAGCTTGGCAACAGATATGCGCTTAGGGCATAGCCAAGTAGGCCCACATCGTGACGACATTATTCTCCTTATACAAGGGCAATCTGCCGTTAATTTTGCATCGGAAGGACAGCAACGCAGCTTGGCAACAGCCATGCAGCTGGCGCAGGCAAATCTTCTGCGAGACGAGACAGCGCATGCGCCAATCTTGCTTATAGACGACATCTTTGGAGAACTGGATTTGAAGCGCAGACGCGCACTCTTGAAAGCCATACCTGCGGACTCTCAGGTACTCATCACCACCACACAGAGTGAGTGGCTGGAAGAAGACGAAAACTGGGCGGCAAGCTACCCTATCTTCCATGTGGAAGGAGCGAAGATCGTAGAAGAGAGTCAGCATTAACACGGTCACATCCTGCGCGAGGTACGGGCAGAGCCTGTAGGAGAGCCAAAGCGCGTCAGCGCGACACTTCTCAACCGCCACTAACGCGAAGCGCAAAAACAGCTTCCCATCTCCCTCTATGTTCCACGTGGAACAGCACAACTAACATCTTGCTAAACCCCACATCTCCTGCTATAGTATCAATCATGCTAGAGCATATCATCCAGTCCTCGCATTGCTCCTCTTGCCGACTCTGTTGTCATTTCCAGCATGAGAGCGCATGGGAAATGCCCTACTTAACGGATGAAAACAGCCAAGATTTGCAAGCCGAGGGTATCTGTGTATCCTCTCCGCGCGCCGAAGGCGGCAGTAGCTTTGCTATGGATTTCACCCTCTGCAAGGACGCAAAAGATAGCCTCAATTGCCCTCTATTGGACCCTGAGAGAGGTTGCCGCTGGCCGCGCGCTAAACGCCCTTGGGAGTGCCTTCTCTGGCCACTACGGCTCATGAAGCAGGGGAAGGATTACGTCCTAGCCTACTATAGGGATTGTCCTGCTATGACTAATAATGCTGTGCAGCAGTTGAGAGAATTGCTTGCAGATGGTAGTGTACAGTTAGAAAGAATAAAAATGTTTCACGTGGAACATCCATCTTCTGCGCGTGAAATGAGGGAGAATTATGTGATTCTCCGTAGCTTGTAATATATCGCGCTTCGGCATTTCCTCGTGCTCTGCCCAAACCTGCAATGGACTCTGCCCCTTGACTCTGCCAAAGAACAGTGCTCTTTGGAATCTATTGAACGCACACGCGCAGTGAGAGCGTTCTGTAGGTAATTCAGCTCGTGACTTTGACCACCAGCTGATGCAGCAACATGCGTGGGTCTAGGCTGGTTGAAACCAGCTGTCTGTCCACCTGCGCACAGGCTTTCAGGGCTCTGGTCGTCTGCGCTACCTTAACGCCTTTCTGCGCCATTTTTGCGGCATTGTAGAAGCCATAGAGATTCACTGTGCCGTCCTTTTTGAGGGGCAGTAGTTTCAGGGCTCTAGGTGGCAAGGAGTTGATTTCTGATTCGAATTGCCCGTAGCTTCCTCCTCCCTTTATGCCGTAGCTTTCTTGCAAGAGCGCTACGCGGAAGATTGAGCTGAAGGTGGGGATGAATGCGGCGCGTATGATGGCTATAGCGGATTCTCCACGCTCCAACTGTGCGTCAATAAGGGCTATGGCTGTCCGCGCGTCTCGCTTTTCCAGGGCGCGCGAGATTTCAAAGATGATGCCATCACGTGAGACGGGTACCATTTGCTCTATGTCATCTACTGTCAGGGGGCGTTGTTCTTCGCCTAGGTAGACAGCGAGTTTGTCGAGCTCATTGTTAATCTGACGAGAGTTCTCATGGACGCGGTGGATGAAGAGGTGCATGGCCTCAGCGCTAAAGTGCAGCTTTTTTTCACGCGCAAGCTGGGTGACTAGGTTGGCGAGTTCTCTTTCCCAGCCCGGTTTGCTTTGGTCAATCTTGGCGCATTCTTGGAGTTTGGCGATTTTTTGTAGCCCCTTAAAGAAGACGCGCCTCTTGTCCATTTCCATGGCTTGGAGGATGAAGTAGGTTTCCTCTGGTAGTTTGTTGAGTGTCTGAAGGAGTTCATCAAGTGCCTTGACAATGGCTTCGCTTTTTGTTCCCTGTGGGGAGTCGCCCATAAAGGTAGCGCCCTTGAGCCAGATGACTTTTTGCCCACCAAACATGTTGACCATTTGGAGCCCTGCAATGCAGCGGTGTATGATGGAGAGGGCGTCATCCACGGTGGCAGCAGCCCCGTCTATGGTCTCATCACCCCAGCCGTCCTGACCTTCGGTAATACGGGCAAAGGCGGCCTGCGCAGCAGCGGCGGCTTGACCCTCATCGCTGCCAAAAAATACAAAAACTCGAGAACTGGGGGAGGGTGATGCTGCCATAGTGATGGGCTTATTAGAGCAAATTACAGCCCAAAATGCAATGAAAAATTATTCCAACTGTGAGGAGCGAGATGCGAGATCCAGTTTACCTTACTGAGTAAAGAATAATTTAAGCAATCATATCTGTATAGTAGCCATTTTGAGCTGCCTAGTGCCCCGCATTTCTCTAGGATTGCTTTTGATGAAGTATTGGGCTACCTAGCCCTGCATACCTAGCCTCATATGCGCGTCTTGTTCATATCTGGTCGAGGTTTCGCCTCGGGCTACACTCCCCACCCCACATTACTGTGACGCAGACCCGACGCTTATCCCCCACGAAGTGTCGTGGGGGGCTCAGGTCTCAAATTGGCATGCAATTTGTTTTTTAGCGCGACTCATTGGGGATTTTCACCCCAGCGACTACGCCATGTCTGCCGTACTCAAATACATCACTCTCAGACTAGCGAGAGTGAGCAAGAGTTAAAATGGCTGTTATCATCTGATTTTATGCATTTACGCTTTATATCAGTGGTAGTAATGCATCGTTTGGGACTGCGTGAATTTATTTAACTAACTTAATTATACCATTTTTCGTAGATATATCTATTTTGTCCAGCCAGTTAGCTAATTGTTTAAATAAGGTATTGTCAATATCTGAAGTTATAGCATCACACCGCGTTGGATATCCCATCATCTGCCAATCAAGCACATATTTATTATTTATTACTAAATAAATTTTACGATTTTCTATTTGAGCTTTTTTTATGAAACTCTCACACTCTAAATTATATTTTTTATTAAAATTAATAAAAATTTTTGCATCCTTATTTTTAGCATGAGTCATAGGAGCGTAACAAAGAATATCTTTTATTGCATTTTTTTGAAGTCGTGGAGAATTGAGCATTTTTTCTTGTTTACTCGAATTAAATTGTGATAAGATAGTGCCCTTTTCATTAGATTTAGCTTCTAGTGCTAAGTAAATTGCAACGCTATCTTCGGCTACACAAAATAATCCAAGAAAGAAATAGATTATAAAGAATATTTTTTTCATATATGTAATGATTTATTTTTTGTTTTCTGTAATTGAAACACATTTATGCAACGACTCAGATATAATGAATCGGGGATTACCTACCAAATATACGATATGCCAAAATTCCCTCTTAGTTGACTTATAAGTACAATCTTTACCTATGTTCACAGAAACCATATCAAATTGCGGGGTATAATAATTAGACAAAATGTCAGTACTACATCCTCTATTTCCTGCGAATCCATACAGATTTAAGCCTCCTCTAAGCCCAATTGAATCTCTATTTATCCAGTGGGCGTCTGCTGGGTTGGATCCCATGTGATGAAGTGTCCTGCGTTTGCTCCGCGTAGGTCGATAGAGGCGATTTGTAAATAGCTGCGGTAAACGTAAGTTTCTTGGAGATTGACATTGCCGTTCACCGTAACCTTCTTCCATGTGCGGCGGCACATGTTGACTCGTCCCCACCCCATTGGGGGCTCGCCCAGCGGGCAAACCCTCCATGCCGTCGGGTGTCTTGTAGTTATCGCTGCCGAGTTGGGCTGCGGTGAGTTCTGACTTTTCGTTGTAGTTGCGTGTGAAGCTCCAATTGCCGCCGTCTATCACGGTAGCGGTGGCTACGGTGTCACTGGTGGGTACAGTGCTGGAGACAAGGCGTTCCATTAGATTGTCAGTATAGCGTGTTTCCTCTACTGTGGTCAAGCTTCTTTCATCTATTGAGTTTATAATATTTTTGCTAATTAATTCATGGATTACATAATGATGAGAGTGGGCATAAAAAAGCCCCTCTACCGAGCCGAGGCGGGGTAGAGAAACTTGCAAGGAGCTGTTCATGCAGGCTGAATTAGAGTAGGAATAATATGATCCTTCATTCTCATATGATGAGGTGATTCTGCTGACAGGCACCCCGCATTTCTCTAGGATTGCTTTTGATGAAGTATTGGGCTACCTTGCCCTCTGCTTTTCTAGCCTCTTATGCGCTTCTTGTTCATCTGGTCGGGGTTTCGCCTCGGGCTACACTCCCACCCCACATTACTGTGACGCAGACCCGACGCTTATCCCCCACGAAGTGTCGT
>CAZRZE010000019.1:0-22234 GCA_964604535.1 uncultured Akkermansia sp. | reverse complement strand
TACGGGTTCGAGTCCCGTCTGTGGTATCCGAAGCGAAAGGTATATGAAGTTTAAATCCCCCATTCACATGGGGGATTTTTTTTAATATGCGATTGCGCCCATGATATCAGGATGCAATTGCAAGAGCTCGACATGCAAGGGCTTTTTGCAGTCTTCGACAATGACTCTCTTGTTACGTATGTGAAAGGGGTAGTTCTCTCTCAGCCAGATGCTAGATCCCGCCTGCTTGATAATGGCCTCACAGGCTGACCAGTAGGCGTAGAATAATTCTGGCGATTCTCCCTCTTCCACAAAGTGCTCCCATTGCTTCTCGCTGAGAACGCGCTGGGCTATACTGCGCAGGCGCGGACGAGGGCGCATGACTTCTATGTCTATACCCACAGGCTCATGGTGCAAGGCAAGTGCTAGATAGCGCCCGCTGTGGGAGAGGTTGAAGTGTACATTGGGGCAGTCAATGAGGGCTGGCTTTCCCTGCTCGTTATAGCTGAAGCGAAGGCTTTCTATTGCTCTTTGCGCGTAACGTGCGAGCTCTGTTTTGAGTATATAGCGGCTCAATAGGTAGTCACGACCACGTTGCTCATAGATTTGCCATTGTGCGCCTTCAAGATAACGCGACGCATCTATTGTGTCCTCTATGTCATCGAGATGGTAGAAGAAGTATTCCATGGTCTTTATCGTTGCTCTGCTGTGTGTGCGCGGAAGAGGGGCGAAAAGGCTGCTGCTTCGCCTAGGCTGCTGCTGTCCCCTGCGTTGAGCTGCCAGTTGTCCTTGGTAATGTACCACAGTGTTTCCTTATCCGATAGCGGGGCGATGAAGAGGGGGCTGCCATCTGCGCAGATAAAGCCGACGTAACGCGGGACGGTAAAGAGGTAGCTGCGCAGGTGGCGTTGCATTTCCGCACTGTATTGAGGGTTGATATGACGGCGGAACCACATATCAAATGCCGCTTCTGCTTGGGCATGCTTTTTATCGTAGATGAGTGCGCTTTGATCTCGCAGTGTGATGCCAGTTGATTTGAGTAGGGCGCGAAAATCGCGTATATCGCGGCGCAGTCTGGGGGAGAAGCGCAGCCCCATGATCTGGGGAGAGGGGTGTGTCTCTATGAGGTTGATGATGTTGAGGTAAAGGTAGGCCTTGAGCAGGGGGGAGCAGTGAGGGCTTTTGTCGTTGATGATACCTTCTAGGAGGCTGTGCAGGTGGGCGTTTTGGTAAAAGCTATCACGCGTGATGTGCAGAGACTTGAGAAGATTCTGGGGCTCATGCCTGCGCGTGTACATGTCCTTGTGTGTGGGGATTTGCAGCAGGGGGCTGCTGTTCATATCATAGACGGGATCTAGCGTGCTGCGTTCTATCTGTATGCTCTTGCTCTGGGTGGAGGGGATGGGCTTATCGCTGATCCAACTTTTGGGCGTTATGGGGCAGATGAGCTGGTAGAGCGTGCTGTGCAGCGGGCTGGATTGGAAGAGGTTTTCCATGATGGCAACCTGCTCTGCGCTGGCAGGGTGCTCTGGGGAGAAGCTAGGCCCTCTCTCGTTGATGTGCTGCTTGAGCATGGCAAGCTCTGCCTCATCCATCGCGCTGTGGTGAGAGCTCATGGACTGCGCTAGGGTCTCATCGTCGGGGAGGATGGCTTGTAATTCTTCTATACTAAGCCCTAGAGGATAATGGCGCGCTAGGTAGCTTTTGAGGGTAATGAGGTATTCAGAGTAATTTGTTGCCTTGGTGAGCTGCTGCTCCAGCTTTGCCAAGCCTTCTATGTCCTGCAGGTAGATGGCGAGGAGTAGCTTTCTGTCCGTGGCAGGGGTGATGTACTTGAGGGGCAGTTGATGCGCGTGAGCTGTCTGGTGAAAGTAGGCGATGCGTCTGTCCATCTCGGCATCTGCCTCTTGCAACATGGCAATGTCCCGCTCCTTGTCGCTTGTCCATTCTGGCAGGGCTGGGAGAGGCGTATTGATTTGTCGTATGGCTTCCTCTCGTAGGATGCTGTGGGATTTGTCTCGCTTTTCCAAGAGCTTTTCCCAGAGGGAGAGCAGGGCTAGCCCCTCTGTACTGTGCTTCATTGCGCTGTTGTCAAAGATGCGGCGATGGTAGTCGGATAACTCTTCCCATTGCCTTGTTTGCTTGTCGAGTTCCGCGATAACGCTGTAGCCGTCTTTGATCTGTTGCTGTAAGGCAGCAAGGTACTCATCTGCATCTGTTATGCTTTGTTTGAGGGCGGGGACAATGAGGGGTTTGAGTCCCTGTGCCGCGCGGGCTCTTTCGACCATGATGAGGTCGGGACGGTTTTGGTCTATGGCGAGTTGTAAATTTTGCTGGGCACGCTTTGCGCTGTTGGTGATGGTGTAGTAGGCAAAACCAGCCGTTGCCGCTAGAGCGATGGCTACCGTGATGAGAGTGATACGCAGGGTGAGCTGTCGACGATGTGCTAGCTCTGCAATGATGAGCCCCCTATGCTCTCGTAAGGCCAGCGCATCGCTGGTGCTGATAGTGGTGGATTTGAGCTGCGAATCAATGAGTCTTTTGCGCTGTCGCAATGCCTTGTTAGAAAGCTCTTGGTGATTGCGAGGGCGTGGGTTGTTCTGAGGCTTCTGTTGCTTTTGCGGCGCAGGGCTCCAGTGACGAGACTTTCTCATAATGCAGAGCGGATAGGAGTGGGTTCAAACTCCCAGATGAGTTCATTTTCACCTTCTTTCTTGATTTTCTGAAGCTTAATCCTAATTCCTTTGATGCTGCTATTTCGCGCTTTTTCTTGTATCATGTCATAGTGATCTGCAAGTTGTGCTGAGATGTAGCGGCATATGCTGTTTTGCATGTGCTTTCTGCTCTCTGCGTTGCAGATGTAGACGGCTAGCTTGCGGCGGCGTTCAATGGCTTGGGGTGAGTTGCTGCGTGCCTCTTCTGCCGTGACGTTTTGAAGCTCTGGTATATTGTAGAATATCTTATTCATCAACTGCCTCATGGTATCATTGCTGTAGAGGTGGAAGAATTCTTTGATGGATCGCTCTACCTCAGATAGCTGCTTGGAGCGTGATATCTTGTTGGTGATGTGATAAAGGTTAGCTAGGGAGAAGTCATGGTTGAGGAAGCGACCTACGGGAGTAACGCCTCTGTTTGCAATGATGGAGAACTGTTCCGTCATAGTGGACTCAATATCAATGAAACGCTTTACCTGTATCTCATAAACGCCCAAGCCTACGACGAAGGATTCGTGTTGAAGCACCTCTGCTTGGTAGCGGACGAAGCTGGGGCTATGTCTGCGGTACAGATTAGTGGTGTCGATGTGTAATCTGTTCCTATAGCCAACAATGAGAGGTATGTTGATGGTGGACTGAGCGCTGCGCGAGCTGTGGGTGCTTTCATTTTCCCAGCGGGCACGTAGCTCTGGGGATAACTTTAACTCCATTTCTGGCAAGGCACGCAGCAGACCGCTGCCCTTGATGAGAATATTGGCAGGGGTAATGGTGCTCATCTCGTCGGTCTCGCCTTGGCCGTGTGGTGGCTGCGGGAAGAGTGGGATGTAGCTATCAAAGTTTGGTGAGTAGATGAACTCCGATGCCTCGGGTAGGTGGCTGAGTCGTATGCTGCACACGGTGGGACGGCCATCATGTGTGATGCCACGGAAGACTTGGTTCTCATCACAGTGGAAGAAGAGATTGGCTATGACATCAGAACCATCAGAGAGCTGTAGCTTATATCCGCCTTCTGCTGGGGTGATTTGCACGGTATTTTTAAGCGGACTGAGCTCACGTGCGATGGGTCTCGCAACGGAATATGAGATGGTGACATGCCCTTGGTCAAGAACGATGGGGCTATGTTCCAAGAGGTTTGTGATGATGGGGGGGAGCTTTTCCCCTTCTACGATGGAAATGACGTTGGCGTTTAATTTATTGCTAGCTATTCCTATGTTGTTATTGCGCTCTTCTATCTGCTGGAAAAAGGCGTGTAGTTTCTCGTTGGAGTATATATAGCTTAAATCGGAGCTCTGGAGGCGATGGAGAAGCTTTTGCGCATCGGCTTTGGCCATGTAACGTGACCATGACTTGGGGCTATGCTCATTGGTGCTGTGCAGGAAGTAGAAGAGCAAGAGGTTCTGTTTATTCATGCCTGCTTCTTCCGCTAGCTTGCTGAGACTCTCTATTGCACTGAGATGGCTTTGCCCCGTACGGTTGCCGTAGCGCATGCTGGCAAATACGTGGTGCAGGTGCTGTATGTGAGGGAAGATGAGGGAGTCATCCTTTTTTGTCACAGATTGCGCTAGGAAGGTGAGTTGGTTGAGAACCTTCTCTGCCTCCAGCCAGTTATACGGACTGTTGATAACCTTGTTGAATGAGTTATAGAAGTCATTGATGCCCTTGAGGTTTTCTTCCATAGGAGACAAGTATCGAGGAGGAAGGTTGTGGGAGTCCTGATCTGTAATGGGGGCAGAGGCCTGCTCATTGTCACTGATGATATAGCCGACAGCGACACCACCTATGCCCACTAGACTTACCAGCAGGAGTATGGAAACAACGCGGTAAAGCGTGGATGTTTTGGGCTTGATGATAAATACTTCTTCATCAGTGGGCTCCCTGTATTGGTAGGGGATGTGGCTGATGATTGGGTTTGATACGGGTGCGGGGTCGATTAAGGTCTGGCGACGCGCGAGAACTGGTGCGGCAAAGGATATGCCCGTGGGGCTTCTATCAGGAATAATGGAAGAGTTGGTGCCTGCACCCTGACCGTATTCGGGTAGGATAAGTTGGTCATCTACCTTGAGAATGGGGCGACCTGTGCGGCGTGCCTTTCCCTCCATAGGGCTGCCCTCTACGATGGCTATACGCTGCGTTTTGGCAAAGGTATCGCGTGCCCAACCACATGAGGTGAAGGTGCAACCCCAGCCCCTAGTTGCAGATAGCCAATCACTTTCTGCCAGCAGAACGAGGACGTCTTCGGAGCTTGCGCCTTCTTCCATCATGATGAGGCAGTCATGCTCATAGGGTGGTGTGATGAGGGCGCGGGCGTTGGATTTGTGCTTGGTGAGTTTTTTCCAACGCGCCTGTCGCTCTATATCAGGTAACTGATCTGTAGAGAGGCGTGGTTCTTGGGTGATGAGGTGAGGGCTTTGCTCCCAACTGGACATCCAAAAGCCGTCATTCTTGAGGGCGAGGATGATGCTGGCTGGCGTGGGGCGCGATTTGCTGCTGCGCAGACTGTCAACCTCTTCCCTGTGCAGGGCGAGGTGATGGGCAATATGGCACTCTCTGCCCGTGTAGTCTGCGCCTGCGCTCTGTACGCTGCTGAGTACGTGGTAGGTTGCACCTGCACAGTCCAAGATGTGGTAGGAGTACTGAGGTCCCGAGATGAGCTTTTCGTCTTCTTTGAAGAGGGAAAGCTTTACCATGTTTTTAATCAGCAATTGAGGCATGGCCTCACTACGCGCCACCACTCCATAACCTGTTTGACCAGGTTCTAGCAGGTGCGAAGCACTTGTGTAGATGAGCTGAAAAGACATGGGGAAAGCCTCCTTATAATTACTGCTGCGCGTTCGTCAAAATGCGGGGATCAATGCAGTTAAGCGCCCAGAGCATGGGATCGGTGACATGGAGGGGTTGCACCCGACCAGAGGCTGGACCGATGAGCTGCGCCCCTGTGTTCTCATCCGTGAACTCAATGGGAGAGTTACCCAGTGAGGAAACCGCAAAGTAGCGTACCTGGCTGGAGATCGCCTCGGCATTGATGCAGATGTAGGGGCAGATATTGAAGAGGAAATCTCGCAGACGTGCTGAGTTGGCATCTACATGCTGCTGGTGGAATATGCCATGGCGCACCAAGGGCAGCAGAGGTTCTGGGCCAAGGAGGTGCTGCCAAGTGTCGCACTTGCCTATTATAAGAGCAAAGGGCAGGTTGAGCTTTTTGCCCACTGGCATGTTGAGGCGTGTGCGTAGACGCATTTCTGTCTCTGCGAGTAGGCGACCTTGTCGTCCAGCGGGGAAGAGGGCGCGCTTGAGTTGAGGATCTTGGTTATCCTGCAAGAGGCTACGGAAGCCAGGGTTGGTCGTTGGATCAAAGAGGTAGAGAACAGAAGAGGCGACGCCGAGGTGCTCTGCCGCAGGGTATTCTTCACCAGAGCGACCAGGTTCATAGTTTTCCCCTGCATTGTCAAAGAGGACGATGGAGTGGGTTTCCTCTGACTTGCTGAGGTTGTAGATGAAGGGGCGTGGCATACTCACCTCATGACCATGGCGCAGCACGTTCTGATAAAGGTTGCCCTCTAGTCGGGTTTTGCCTATGTAAGCCTGCTGAGGGGTCTCTGCGGTAAAGAGGCGCGTGCTCATGTCGCTGAGAGCGGCATTGGCGTAGGGGTCAGCATCGCGGAAGGGGATGGAAAAGTCGCGTGGAAGCTCCACACCCAATTGGCGGATGAGGGAAGCGAGGTAGTAGGTTTTACCTGCTGCCGGTACACCAACAAGGGAGAAAATATGCTGGCGTGTTTGAGAAAAGAAGGGGGGTAGCTTGTGATGGCAAAGCGGGCAGGCATAATCAAGGCAGGGTGTGCCCAGGGAATCCAAGGGGATGCCATGCTCATTGCGTTGCGTGGGGGTGAAGCGCAGTTGCTCATCTTCCCCTAGTATGTCGTCTCCGCAAAGATCAGGATTGGCGGCGATAGACAGGGCGTTTTCTGGTAAAAAGAGTTCCCAGCAGCTAGGGCAGCGGTAGGTCTGAGCCTTGAGCTGCTCGTCGCTTTTGGCTGCAATTTTTTCCGCATAAACCTCGTAAAAGGAGAGCGTGTCCTTCATGTCCGTGAGGCGGAAGGCATGGTTTTGCAGTCCACGGAAGGTGACCAAGGAGCTGGAAGGAAGTTTTTCTTGCTGCTTGGCGAGATCCAAAAGACTCATAGAGGGAAGCCATTCTTCCTTTTCTGTCAGGTAGACAAACCACTGCTTTGCCTCAAACTCTTGGAAGTTGGGGGCGTCCGCGTTGGCGGCATCTCCGTACCAGCAAACAAGGCAGGCGCCGGAGATGAGTAAGAGGTAGATTTGACCAGCTCTGATCACCGCGTCGGTGGCGATAGCTGTACCATTTAGAGAATAACTTTCTATTGTGCCATGGGGGAAAAATCGGCATGAGCCATCACGCTGAACAAAAGACCCTGCATTATTCGCGCGTATCGCGACGTTAAAGGTATTATTCTCAGTGGCTCCCAATGTCATAAAGGCACCATCAGACACAAGGAGGGTGCGACTCAGACAATCGTAGATGTGTAGCTGCTTATTCATAGCTGTGTTTACGTCGATGATTTTAGCATATTACTACGTCATCGTCAAGCTTTCATCTATTTCTCTCTTGCTAGGAGGATTGGGAAATGGTATATAGAATCGACATAGCTATATTATAATGACTCCCCTGACCCATTACCAGACAATTGAGGGCGGTGTGACTGCACCCCAAGGTTTTGTTGCTAACGCTTTATCCTGTGGTATTAAGAATCCTGAGGCGACGCGACTTGACTTGGCGCTTCTTTACTCCACAGTGCCAACTACATCCGCTGCGACCTTTACAACTAATCGCGTGCGCGCTGCCTGTGTGCGCCTCAGCGAGCAGCATATGCAGCAGGGCAATGTTCGCGCTATTGTTGCCAACAGCGGCAATGCCAATGCCTGCACAGGCGAGGGAGGGATGCGTGATGCTCTTAGTAGCTGTGAGGATGTTGCCGCGCAGTTGGGGCTTTCTGCTACGCAGATTGCGGTTTGCTCCACTGGGGTGATTGGTCTTCCTATGCCCATGCAGCGCATCAGTCCGCGCTTTGCAGAGCTTTGTACAGATTTATCAGCAGAGAAGGGCGATGATGTCGCCGCTGCTATCATGACCAGCGACACACGCAAGAAGCAAGTGGCTATAGAGCTAATGATAGCTGGTCGTCCCGTGCGCATTGGCGCGTGTAGCAAGGGTGCAGGTATGATTTGTCCCAATATGGCAACCATGCTCTGCTTTGTTACGACGGACGCAGCTGTGTCACGCGAGGATTTGCAAGGCATCACGCGCAGTGGTGTGGCGCAGTCCTTTAACTGCATCACCATTGACGGTGATATGAGTACGAATGATAGCTGTATTGTTCTGGCAAACGGTGCTTCGGGTGTAGAGCTTTCTCCTCAAAAGGAGGGCTGGGAGGATTTTGTTGCCGCTTTGCATGCAGTGATGCTTGATATGGCTCTTCATATGGTACAGGACGGGGAACGTGTGACAAAATTTGTGACCGTTGAGGTGGTAGGCGCAACCGATGCCAAGGCCGCTCATCAGGTAGCCAATGCTGTTGCTAAATCGGCGCTGGTAAAAAGCTCTTGGAACGGCAATGATCCCAACTGGGGACGTATTATCCATGCTGTCGGATACTCTGGTGTAGAGGTGGAGGAGGCTTTGATAGATATTGATATTGCAGGTTTGTCCGCATGCCGTGCAGGGCTTCAGACGGATACGCCTAGCGACTCTCTTCGAGAAGCAGTGCTCGTCCGTGATTTTACCGTTTTAATCAATCTCAACCAAGGTGATGCAGAGCATCGTGTCTACACCACCGACTTGTCCCCTGAATATGTCGATTTTAACCGCTCTGAATACGCGTACTGGAATCAGGCAAAAAAGGACGGACTCACCCATTAAATAACTATTCGCATAATGAAAGCCTATTTTCTTATCCTTGCCCTTTTCACGGGATTTTTATCGAGTTCTCCCTTGCATGCCACGGATGACGCAAAAGATTCTTCCAAGAAGAATACTAGCCTCAAAGCGGACAAGGAGAAAAAGTCAGAATCTGATGAAAAGGATAATCCTAAGCACTGGCCTACGCAAGTACCAGCTCCTGAAAAGACGCGACTTCGCCAGTTGAAGAAAAAGGATGAGGCCGGCTTTCATTACGAGACCACAAATTTCCAATTCTCTTCGGCGGTGGAGCTTTCGGAAGAAGCGCAGGAAAGCGTGGGGCGTCTCTTTGAATGCGCCTATGCTGCCGTTGTAGCCATGTCCCGCTCCCTTCCTATAGAGCGTGCCACACGAAAGCGTCCAGCGAATAACAAATTCAGGGCCGTTCTCTACAAGGATATGCAATCCTATTACGCCGCTGGTGCTAGGCCAGGAAGCGCAGGGCTGTACTCCTATAACAAGAACAAGATGAGCGGACGCCTCAAGGAGTCTAACGTTTTTGGTGACAAGGTGATGGTGCCCTTTCCTTCTCTGGGTTTGACGCCCGAAGGTGCTGTTAGAAGCAAGAATATCAGATCTCATGTTCTTGTGCATGAGATTACCCACCAGTTTACCGTACTCAATAACCTACCTGTCTGGGCTAATGAGGGTTTGTCGGAGTATGCTGGTTACATTCCCTATGATGATGGGGTGTTGGATTTTGATAAATGCTTGGCTTCTACCATATCAAAGGGAGGGTACAAGAAGCTCAAATTCCCCTTCACTCTGGATGATTTCTTTAAAATGTCTCAGAAGGAGATGTACGCTTATCAAGATAGGGGTATAGATACCTATTACCTGTCTCTGCTCTGTGTTTCATACTTTGTTCACCTCTCGGACGAGGTGGGTGTGCGTAGCTTTCAATCTTACCTGCGTGAATTGCTGAAAGGCAAGGACAATGATAAATCTGTGCCAAAGCTCTACGGACGTATACGCAAGCCAGAGCTCTTTCAAGAGGAGTTTATCAAGGCATGGGCTCAAAAGGGGATCAAGGTAGAATTCACCCAGTCGGCAGAGTCTGACTCAAAGGATAAAAAGTAAGGCATGGCCGTCACGGCAAAGAAACTCCAAGAGCTCGCGGAGCGCATGCAGCACTGGGGTGTGTCGCCCAGTGATTATGAAGAACACTTCACCCGAGGTGGGGGCAAGGGCGGTCAGAAGGTCAACAAGACTAACAACTGTGTTTGCCTCACCCATCTGCCTACAGGTATCGTGATCCGCTGTCACCGCGAACGCGAAAGGGAGATTAATCGTTATTTGGCGCGTAGGGCTCTTTGTGATGAATTGGAGTACAGATCGACGGGAAAACGCCCTGTTAGGAAAAGCAATCATCGCAGTCCTCTTTCTGGCATTACCATGACGCAACGCAAAAATAACAAAAAAAAATGTGATTCCTAGCAATTTGGGCGAAAATAACCTTTACTTGGGTTCGGAATAATGGTATAGCAAATAGCATGAATGTGCTTAAGTCGATTATAATCTACTGTGACCAACAGGAGATTAGTTCCTGTGATATAGATGCTTTATCAAACGGTCAGATTATCACGATAGGAAGTGGGGCGCAAATGAGTTATAGCTTTCCACAGTTTAGTGAGTTAGCACCACATCATTTCAGTATACGTAAGGCAGGTAATGACATTTTTATACGCGATGAGAATAGCCCTAACGGCGTCATTGCGAACGGAGCCCGCCTCAAGCATGCTGTGCGCATGCGTTCTGGTGTGATTTATGAGGCAGGACCTCTGAGTCTCATGCTTCAAGGTGTGCCTCCTCTCGGCCCTTGCGAGAATGTTGATTGTAACTTTATTTTCCCAGAACCTCTTGGCTTTGCTGCTCCTGTAGAGGTAGTTGCACCTGTGGTGCCTACACTGCCAGTTGCACCAGCTCCTGTAGCTGCTGCACCAGTAGCTCCTGTACAGCCTGTACAGCCAGTCGCTCCTACGCAACCAGTTGCGCCAGTAGAGCCTGTAGCTCCTGCGCCCGTGGCCGCCGCTCCCGTCGCTGCTGCTCCTATAGAGCCAGTGCAGCCACCAGCAGCATTTGGTAACGAATATGGCGCAGCAGAGATTCAGACACCCATATCCGTGCAAGCTATTCTCGAGAATAACGGCTTTTTGGAAGAGGTGAAAGAGCGTCGCGAGATGTCAACAAAGCAGCGTAAAAAGCAACTGCGCCGCCTGTCCAATCTCGCCTTCTTTGCCAGTATGTTCATGACTGCTGTCATGGGTGCCTTGCTTTATTACTTCAAAATCTACCTCCCAGGTGAACCCGAGGTAAACTTCGAGTACTTCACCCATGTAGAAAACCCTGCACCTGTCAAAAAGCCTAAGGTTGAGGAGTTAAGTACACGTGAAACTATGTCACCACCTTCGCCTTCCTTTAATGCTATTACAGCTGTAGCTGCTACTTCCCCCATTAGCTTTGTCTCCTCCGATATGCCTGGTGATACCATGGGGTCTGGTGGTGATATTGGCATAGGCTTTGGTAGTGTTGCCGACAGTCTGGGTACTGGCATTGGAGAATCAGAAGGTGCTGGTCTCGGTTCTGGTGAAAGTATTGATACCGCCTTTGTTGGTGAGTTCTGGGACTTGAAGCGCGACCGCAATGGCAAGCCCTCTGAGTACGCGGAAATGACAGGTAATCTGGCCGTGTTGCAGTTTTTGAGTGATTTCTTCAAAGACGATTGGAAGCGCACAGAGTTGCGCCCCTTCTTCAAGTCGCCTGTAAAGCTTTATGCTACCTGCTTCCTCATGCCCAATGGTTATGACGAAGAAGCAACCAACGCATACGACCCCACAGGCTCATTGAAGCTGGAAAAGAGCCGTTGGGTTATCGTCTACCGCGCACAAGTGCAAGCTCCCAAGTCGGGGCGCTTCCGCTTTTTCGGGGCATCTGACTCCGTGATGGGCGTGCGTTTTAACAAAAAGAATGTCTTGGAGAGCGGTCTGCACGACATGAGAACCCAAGGCTGGAATCAGTATTCCTACGATGCTTCAACGCGTGATAATTATTTCTACAACAGCTGCGAAGTGTGGAATGCACTCTGTAATGGTTTTGTCGCTGGTGATGAGTTCACTGTTGAAGCCGGAGAATGGTATGATATGGAGGTGATGATTTCTGAAATCGGTGGTGGTATGTTTGGTTTCTGCCTCATGTTGGAGGACTTGGACGAAGAAGGTGTGGAGATTCCTACTGCACCCGGTTGGAAGATTCCTGATGCCTCGAAGCCCACTGACGCACTTGACTATAGTAATCATGTGCAAAGTCTTGTACAGTCTGGCAGCCCTGCTGGTAGAGAAGCAGTAGATCTGCCTGTTCTTCAGCTTTTCCGCACTGCGATGGTGCAGCCCGATGTAGAGGAAATCTACAGCACCTTCAAGTTTATGGATGCTCAACTCATGGGCAGCAAGACTAATCCCCCATATGACCCCGACAGCCTTGTATGGCGTGCACGTCCTATGAAGAATTAAACAGAAACGAAAACTGCTTTTATAGTTCACTTCTCCTGTCTATTCTGTTACAATAGTGGAGAAGTGAAGTAACTTTACAATAAATATATATCATGAAAATTTGGATAGACGGTGAGTTGGTTGACAAGCAAGATGCAAAGGTATCGGTGTTTGACCATGGTTTGCTTTACGGTGATGGCTGCTTTGAAGGCATCCGTTTCTACGAAGGTAAAATCTTTCGCTTGAAGCAGCATATTGAGCGTTTGTTCCACTGCATGAGCTACCTCATGTTGGAGCTGCCTTGGACTTTTGATGAGGTCTGTCAGGCGACGCTTGATACAGTTGAACAGTGTGGTTTGAAGGATGGCTATGTGCGCCTCGTCGTCACACGCGGTGTGGGCGATCTGGGGCTCGATCCTCGTAAGTGCCCACGTCCTAGCATGATTATTATTGCTCAGACCATCAGTCTTTACCCCCAAGAAATGTACGACAAGGGGCTGCGTGTTATCACCAGTTCTTACCGCCGTGCCAGCGCAGACGTGCTCTGTCAACAGGTAAAGAGCCTCAACTACCTCAACAGCGTTCTTGCTAAGATTGAATGCGCTCAGCAGAATGCAGGTGAGGCTATCTTCCTCAACGCGCAGGGCAATATCGCAGAGTGCACAGGAGACAATATTTTCATCGTCAAGGACGGCGTTGTGACCACACCGCCTGTAACAGAGGGCGCGCTCAACGGTATCACCAGATTGGCTGTCATTGAGATTTGTGCAGAGCTCGGCATCCCCTGCTTTGAAAAGGATATGAACCGCTTTGATGTTATCTGCGCGGATGAATGCTTCTTGACAGGCACAGCGGCAGAAGTTATCGCCGTGGCAGAGCTTGATGGACGCGTCATCGGTACAGGTCAGTCCGGACCTATCACACAGCAAATCCTCAACCGCTATCAAAAGCTGGTCAGGGAGTAAAGCCGTAGCTGATTTTAATTTCAACTAGCCTAGTACCATGTACTAGGCTATTTTTATAGCATGAGTACAGAATATAAGGGACGTTTCCTCGAAATGCACAAAACTGATGCCGGCTGGGAGTATTGTTCCCGCGTTGCTGATAGGGCGGCCGTCATGATATTTGCCATGACAGAGGAGGGGAAAATCATCCTCGTAGAGGAATTTCGCCCACCCATAGGGGCGGCGTGCATCTGCTTTCCGGCTGGCTTGCACGGCGATGAAGGAGAGGAGGCTTATGAGCATGCTGCGCAAAGAGAATTCTTTGAAGAAGCAGGCTATGAGGCAGCAGAGATGCAGTACCTCTTTACAGGTCCTTCCTCACCGGGGTTGAGCTCTGAGATGGTCTGCTTTTACCTCGCCAAAGAGTTGCGCAAGACAGGCGCAGGCGGTGGAGTGGACTCTGAAAGCATTACATTGCATGAGGTGGATAGGGTAGAGATAGATAGCTGGCTGAAGGCGAAAATAGCAGCTGGCATCAGCATAGATCCACGCGTTTACACGGGACTCTATTTTCTGCTGCATGGGGAATAGTAATACTTGCTATGCTAGTGCGTTTGCATTATAATGCTACGCATGGAAGAGGGTGTGATGCAATCAGATAGAGAAGCATTACGCCTTTACTGTGCCATCGCGCAACCCGTAGAATTAGAGAAAATTCCCGAGGAGTTGCGCTATTTGCTGCCCAGTGCCCTACGTGAGGGTTGGCTGGAAGAGCAGCGAGATGTCTATAGCCTGAGCAGCCCACAGCCAAGTATACATGAATTGCGGCAGGGCTTGGTGGAGAGGAAATTTTTGCTCATACATCTCTACGGCTTGCGGGAGAACTTTAACGCCGATGCGCTGACACTAGTAGGCAGTCCTCGTGTGCGTACACAGGCGCGACTCGCCTTAGTTTTTAACGATTCGCGTGCGTTCATGAAGTTGCTTTCCCTCTATGGGGACTCCCACCTTGTGGGCTGGCATCCCGACCGAGGTCATGAGCTCTTTTGGCATGAGGTGTTGGGAGCAGATCTGAATAGCGATGGCGTGGGGCTGCCCTTTGCAGCCTATGATGAGCTGAGTTTGCTCATCATGCGCAAATCCGCGTGGCGTGGGTTACCTTCCTTGATGGTCAATTTGCATGCTAGTCCCGAGTTGATAGAAAATGCAGCCCTCGTCCACATCAGGCGAGGGGAGTTAGCAAAGCTCAAAACCCATGCAAAAAACTACCGCAATTCCCTATTGTCACAGGCGGGCATAGCCCTGTTGACTGGTGACTGGGGACAGGCGCAGACCCTTTTTAATCAGTGCTTCCCTGTGAGTAGTATAGGCAAAATGCTCATCCAGCGTCGCCGTTTGGAGGCCGCACTGCCTCTGGGTATCATCAATGCGGTGATGCAGGGCGCGCGCAGCAGCATCATACGCCGCTGGTTAGATGATGCCGAAGACTGCCTCGTGGAGGCGCAGTATGCCTACCTTTCTGAGGCGGAGAGTCAATACCAGCGAGAGCTGCTGCAATTGCTCGATTGGCTGCATGAGCGAAAGCTAGCACTCGCCTCTCATGAGCAAGCTCCGCCCTGTGAGCTACGCTCCCCGCAGCACCTTTTTCTCTACATCCTTGCCCGCCCTGAGTACAGAAAGCAAGGGGATGATATGGAATCCCTCATCCTTGCAGCAGAGCAGCTGGTGGAGGAAGGAGAGCTGCTTTTTGCGCACTACATGGCCAGTTACCTACTGCCCGATGTGGTAGAGGAGTCACAGAAAAAACGCCTACGTGCCTGCTGCTTGCGCCGCATCGCTGCTCTGCCACGCAAGGAACGCGCCACGCAGGGAGGGGATACTCCTTCCGCGGACGCCGCGCAGCAGGAAAAGCGCATTTTCTGGGATATTAGCTTGTCCATGGGTAGCTTTCGTATCGAAAGCGTGGAAGCCCGCCTTGTCCAACTCGATGATGAGACCGAAAAGCGTGGTCAGCCTGTATCCCTAGAAAAGATGATGAAGCATGGCTACGATGACTTCCTCACCCCGCAGGATATCAGACTGCTAGAGCATATAAAAAGGGATTATGAGCATTACAACAGACCTTGGCATCTGGATTACAGGGGCTATAGCTTGTTGGCAGACCATCCGCATCTGCGCCTTGTGCAACCCGATGACAGTCGCCAACCCCTGAGACTGCGCCGAAAGCAGGCGCAGCTTAGCCTACGTCTCCAAGGCGACAATCTGCATGTGCATATCCCCACGCAGTTGGACTACTGCACCCTTGCTCCTCTGGGGAACGGCAGCTATCAGGTGCTAGAGGACACCCCACGCCTGCGCCAACTGACGCAACTATTGGGTGCGGCAACATCTGATGGCAATTATACCCTGCATAGAAAGCACCATACACGCCTTTTTGAAGCCCTATCGCCTCTCTGCGGACAGCAATCTCATCAGCAAAAGAAAGAGGAGGCGCAGCTTTCCGTCTGTGCCTGCGTGAGCTATCGTGCCTCCTGCCTCCATGTGACCCTAGCATGGCGACTGCATCCTGATAGCCCTCTTTACTATGAGCCCAGCGACCAACTGGAAGAAGTCCATCTCCCACAAAGCGCACAAGCTCTCTATATACAACGTAGAAAGGAAGGAGAACTCCTTGCCCTGCAAGGCGTGCTCGCAGGCTGTAGCTCACTGCAAGCCGCTGTCCCCCTCAGTGAGAACAGCTGGCAGCTGCATGGCAGAATAGCCTCTCTCAATTGCCTCAATGAGCTGGAGCTACTTCGCGACTCGGGGCAGTTGGCCGACATACTCTGGCAGGGCAGTGAGGCTCTCACCCTACACCGAGCCCCTGCGGAGGCTATAGTGCTCCACAGCCAAGGCGGCTCTCGTCATTGGCTAGAAATAGGGGCTAGCCTGCGCGTGGATGAGCAACTGATCTACGGCATGGAGGAATTATTGCAGCTGGCAGAGCGCAGAGAAGGCAACTACTTACCGCTGGATAAGCAACATTACATCTTCTTGCAGGAGGAGCAGGTGCAGCAGCTGAACTTTTTGCAGCATAGCCTCAATCCTCATGGGACAAAGCAGCGTATCTACTACGCCAGCCTGCCCAAACTCTGTGAGCTCTGGACAGAAACGCAATTGCCCGAAGCCGTGAAGAAAGCCTACGCCCCCATGAAGCAAGCCTTTGCCAACACTGACATCTCCTTGGAAGGACTGCAAGCGCAGCTGCGAGACTACCAGCAATTGGGCGCACGTTGGTTGATTTCCCGCGTGAGAGCTGGCTTGGGGTGTTGCTTGGCTGATGATATGGGACTAGGCAAGACGCTGCAAGCCATCGCCCTGCTGCTGCATGAGAAGGAGCAGGGGGCTAGCCTTATCCTTGCCCCCCTGTCCTTGCTGCGCAATTGGGCTGCAGAAATAGCCCGCTTTGCCCCCAGCCTCACGGTGTACCTGCACCACAGCCAGCGCGAGCCAGACTTGGAAGCAGGCGATATCTACATTGCCAGCTACGGGCAGATGCTCAGCAGCGACTACATACAGCAGCAAGACTGGAACATTATCATCCTAGATGAGGCGCAGGCAATTAAGAACCCCGCTTCGCAGCGCGCACGTGCTGCTCAAAAGCTCCAATCCCGCGCGCGCGTGGCCCTGACAGGTACGCCCATAGAGAATAATGTGTTGGATCTCTGGAGCCTCATGCACTTCCTCAACCCCAACTTACTGGGCAAGCGCAGCAGCTTCCTTGAGCGATACAGAGGGCAAAACAGCCTAGAGCCCATCAAAGAACTCATCTCGCCCCTCATGCTGCGCCGTCAAAAAGAAGGGGTTCTCAGCGAGCTGCCCCCCCTTAGTGAAATCACCCTACGCGTGGAATTGGGAGAAGAAGAACGCGCCCTCTACGAAAACCTGCGCCGCCGCACCCTGCGCCAGCTAGAGGATAAAGAGGCTGGCAATATTCATATTCTCAGTGCTCTGACAAAGCTACGCCGCCTGTGCTGCCACAGCGCGCTCGCCTTGGCAAACTCCCCTTATTCCTCCAAGATGGACTACCTAGTCACCTTGATAAAGAAAATTCATCTTACTGGGCACAAGGTGCTCATTTTCAGCCAATTCACCGATGTTCTGCAACTGGCAAAACAGCATGTGGAGCAGAGCTTGAACTTATTGGGACTCTATCTGGATGGCAAGACCAGCGCGAAGCGACGCAGCGAGCTCATTGAGCAGTTCCAATCCCCAGAGCAGAGTGATCATCAGCTCTTTTATATTTCCTTAAAGGCTGGCGGAACAGGGCTCAACCTCACTGCCGCAGACTACGTCATCTTGCTCGACCCATGGTGGAACCCCGCCGTAGAATCGCAGGCCGCCTCCCGCTCCCACCGTTGGGGGCAAAAACACCCTGTCACCCTCTACCGCCTCATCTGTGCCGACACCATAGAAGAGCATGTCATGCAGCTGCACGACAGCAAGCACCAGTTGCGAGAAGAACTCAACGCCATGAGCCAAGAAGCCCTGCTGGAACTTTTAAAGTAGAGCTAAATAGCTCTTTCTAAAAAATCTTTAAAGTTTTTCGAATTGTCGATCTGAAAAAGTAGCTTGCTTGCGAGCAGGAAAATGTTAGTATAAACTTTTGCGCTTATTTTTCGCGGGTATCTAGCATCATTTAGATAGTTGCTTGTCGGAATAAGGCATTACCTCACATAATCAATTTATCCTCACGAAAATAATTAATCATTGGAAGAGATTGCCTCTCTTCGTCTTGATGGGCTTTTCTGCATTTACGTCAGCTCAAAGCCAGTCACTAGATCAGAGTCAGTCACCAGTTCAAAATCAAGCAATTGCAAATAAGTTGAGCGATGCGCAGCAGCAGCATGTGCTGGATCTTATTGAGCGTGTGACTCCTGGCTACTCTTCCCAATTTGTGTTGGAATATATGCCAGCAACACAAGATGGTGAGGATCAGTATGAAATCACGTCCAAAGATGGAAAGGTGCTTCTTCGTGGAAATAACCCTATCGCTCTATCTAGTGCCTATTATTGGTATTTGAAATACAATTGTAGGGTTCAACTTTCTTGGTTTGGAGATCAACTTAATTTGCCAGATAAACTCCCTCTGCCAGATAAGGTAGAGTCTCGTACTATCCAAGGTAAACACAGGGTCAATTTTAATTATTGCACCTTGTCTTATTCTGCTCCTTGGTGGACTTGGGAACGCTGGGAGCGTGAGATTGATATGATGGCAATGAATGATATCAATATGCCTTTACAAGCAATTGGTTTAGACGCCGTTTGGTATGAGACTCTCACAGAAATGGGATTTTCTGATGAGGAGGCGCAGGAGTTGTTTAAAAAATACTCTCTGCTTAATAATGAGTATTTGACTAAATAATCAAATATTAGGCAGCTGCTCTTAAATAGCCCTCATGACAGAGAGTATGCCTATGCTTTCTACTTGGGGTATTCTGCGGAGAAGGCGGGCACAGGCGCGGGAGGTTGCGCCTGTGGTCATCACGTCATCTATGATGAGGAGGTGGGGACTGGGTAAGGCTTTTTTTGTTGTGCCGCGTGGATTGTAGCTTTCCTTGAGGTGGTAGCTTTGCTTGGCGTGGAGTAGACGTTGACGGCGCGTGAGGCGCTGGCGGCTGGTGCTGATGGTGGAGCTGCGCTCTAGTGGCTGGGCTAGGTGCAGACCCTCTACTTGCTTTTGCAGTTCTTGTGCGACGAAGAGGGATTGGTTGAAGCGTCGCTCGCGCAGCTTTGCGTTAGAAAGCGGGACAGGGATGAGTGTCCACTCACTCTGTGCTCGCAATTGTGGGAGCTCTTCCCAAAGCCCTGATAGCAGATGGGCAAAGACCTTTGCAAGGTGTGTTTCGCCCTCATACTTGTAGCGGAACATGAGTTGGCGCATCTCATCCTCTCCTGACATGGCAGAGCGCGCGAAGTCAAAGTCGCGTTTCCAATCTTTGCACTGTCCGCATGACCACGGATTGTCGCGTGTGGGGGAGGATGTGCTGCCGCAATAAAGGCAGATGGGACGCGGCACGCGTGGGATGCGTTCGGCCATGCAGCGCGAGCAGAGGGTGCAGTCTAGGTCACTATGTTCCCCGCAGAGTACGCAGCTCATGGGGAATATCCAAGAAAGCATAGAGAGGCTGGGGGGAGGGCGTTGGAGAGAAGAGCCTTAGCTCCCCTCGTGCCTCTTGAGGAACTCTGAGGCTATTTTCTTGTAAGCCTGCGTGGCGAGCCCATAGGCATCATGCTCAAAAATGGTGCGACCGAAGCTGGGGGCTTCTCCGACACGTACAGCGCGTGGGATGAGGGTGCTGTACATGATGTCCCCCATGTTTTCACGCACTTGCTCCACAACGGCACGCGCGAGGTTGGTGTTGCTGAACATGGTCATGATGATGCCTTCATGCTTGAGATCGGGGTTGACGCCACCTGTGCGTATTTGTTCTGTAATGTAGAGAATCTTTGCTAAGCCGTCTAGGCTGAGGTACTCACATTGCAGTGGGGTGATGAGCTCATCACTGGCGCTGAGTGCCGCGGTCATCAGCACGCCCAGTGAGGGAGGGGTGTCCAAAATCACGTAGTCATAGGCATTTTCCTCTCTCAGCGGGGCGAGGGCATCGCGTAGACTTGTGAGGTGGGAGCCCGAGAGCGTCAATTCTACCTCAATGCCTGCCAAATCCATGTGCGCAGGGACTATCCAGAGGTTTTTTCTGCCTGTTTCGCGCACTTGGGAGGCAACGCTAGTCTTGCCGAGCAGGGCAGGGTACATGGTTTCATATTCCACAGCATCTATGCCCAGTCCGCTGGTGGCGTTTCCCTGTGGGTCGAGGTCTATGAGCAGCACGCGACGTTTTTTGGCACTGAGTGCGGCCGCTAGGCTAATGGCTGTTGTTGTTTTTCCAACTCCACCTTTTTGATTTGCAATCGCGATAACTTTCATATAACTGAAGAAGTATAATTGATAGCTATATATTTGACAAGCCAGAAATATTATGACGCAGAGAAAAGCCTCAAGTCAGTTGTTGAATCCCTTATACGTCAAAGGTGACAACGGTGGTGTTGTCGGCGTACTGCTCATCCAGATCACGGCAAGCATCCACAATGACGGGTGCTAGTTGTGCCTCGCGCTCATTAAGCAATTTTGCAAGGTGCGGGGGCAGAATAGGGGGGTAGAGTAAGTCTTCTATACCATCGGAGGAGAGTATGACTCTGTCACGAGGCAAGAGGGGGAAGGGGACTCGAGGCGCATCAATAAGGGGGATGTCATCACCCATCACCGCAGAACGCAACATATGACCGCGAGAGAGTACTTCTCTGCGGGTGAGCTTTGTGCCCAAGGTTGCCTCTGTAGCAAAGAGCGAGCGCATGGAGTGGTCTTGATTGACGCGGGTGAGCTGGTTAGCTCTCCAGACAAAGAGGGGGGAGTCTCCCGCGCTAATCCACCAGAGGGCGGTCTTGGTCAAGAAGGCAGCTAAGAGAGTGCAGCCACCTTTTTCCTCATCATTTTCAAAGATTTTTCCAACAGCTGCATTGGCTGCCATCAGGGATTCCATGAGGATGCTGGGTATGTCGCCACGTTCTCCCTGCGCGAAGTGCTCGCAAAATGCCTGAGAGGCCTCGCTAGCTGCTGCACGGCCAGAGCAATGCCCACCCATACCATCACAAATAATGGCAAGGTTGCCTTCGGGGAAGTGCTTCACAGCATAAACATCTTGCTGATCGCTTCGTTTTCCTATCCACTGGGCTATGTGAGCATCCATCCTAACGAGTAGACTAGCATAATCTACCCCCCCTCGGCAAGCCTAGAATGACTAACGATTGGGGGTAGGGTTATTAAGTTCTTAAACTGAGGGTGTTGAGTTGTTGATATTTTTCAACTGAGGGAAAAGTATGACATCGCGAATGGAATTAGCACCCGTGAGGAGCATGCAAAGGCGGTCAATACCTATGCCAATGCCACCTGCGCTGGGCATGCCAGATTCCAGAGTTTCGACAAAGTCCATATCAATTTTCTGCGTCTCTTCACCCGATTGGTTTTGGAAGCTGATGAGCTGTTCTACGGGGTCGTTCTGCTCGGAGTAACCAGGGCAGAGTTCCTGCCCGTTCATCACCAGCTCAAAGACATCTACCACGCTGGGGTCTTCGGGGTTGCTCTTTGCAAGAGGGACAAGACCACGTGCTACGTGTGTGACAAAGAGGGGGTTAGCCTGCTTGGGCTCGACTAGTTCTTCGTAGATGAGCTGGCTGACAGCCTCATCATCAAGATCTGCGGCTGCGGAGAGACCCATACCCAATGCCTTTTCGCGGCGTTGTTCTGGGCTCAGGGAGAACCAGTCATCACCTGCGACTTCTGCGACAAGCTCTCGGAAGCTCGCGCGACGCCATGGGCGGGCAAGATCCACTGTCCAGCGCAGATTTCCTTCTTCGTCAAATTGGTCGAATTGCAGTGTGCCAAAGACGGACATCGCCACGTCTGTGATGATTTCTTCCATCATGTTAGCCATGGTTTCAAAGTCGCCACCTGCTTCGTAAACTTCGAGAACAGTGAACTCTGGGTTATGGCGGCGAGAAAGCCCCTCATTGCGGAAGTTTCGGTTGAGTTCAAAAATCTTTGTAAAGCCACCGACAAGGAGACGCTTCAAGAAAAGCTCTGGCGCGATGCGCATGGTGACAGGCTTTTTGAGCGCGTTGAAGTAGGACTCAAAGGGCTTTGCCGCTGCCCCGCCCGCTACATCTTGCAGCATGGGAGTCTCCACCTCCAAGAAGCCGCGCTCTTGCAGATTGCGGCGCAATTCTTGAATGATGAGGGATCTCTTGACAAAGCGGTCTGCGCTTTCTGTATTGCTCATCAAATCCATGTGACGCTTTCTGTAGCGCATGTCAGGGTCGCTGAGACCGTGGAACTTGTCGGGCATGGGGCGCAGTGCCTTGGAAAGCACCTTGAAGTCACCTACGCGCACAGAGGATTCCCCCGTGCGGGTGATAAAGCATTCTCCACTGATGCCAATCCAGTCACCGCGTTCCAGCAGCTTCCAGAGGCTCCATTGTTCTGGCGTGCAGGCCTTTTTAGTGAGCATGCACTGTATGCTTCCCTGCACGTCG
>CAZRZE010000018.1:0-22442 GCA_964604535.1 uncultured Akkermansia sp. | reverse complement strand
ACATCAAGTAATGTAATTCCTCTTGATAAAGCCCCATACACTTGAATAAGTAATACAATAATACATACAAGCAAGGTAGCATACAACAATTCTCTAAGTTTCAATATAATTCTTCGCTGCGTCATAAATGTGAGGTGGTGCCTTTTTCCTGACACGCAACTAGCTAAATTAAGATAGAAGCAAGCAGTGATTTTTTTTGGGGGGTACGTTAATTTTATCATTTTGCAGATCTTCGGCAAGCCATTTTTTTCAAGCTGCCGTAACGGTCTTTCGTCTATTGTTATTGCCTTACTCTCTATTTCATCGCTACTGCAGGTGGTGCTGGTGCAGCGCCTCTTCTCCCAAAGCACTCAAATGGCGGTTTGACCTCCTAGGGATAATATGATACAGTGTCATATTATCCTATGAGCACGTCACGGTATTTACCCATTCTCATCACCTTTTCTGCGGGGACAACAGTCTTGTTCTCTACTGCCTTGGCGCAGGAGGAAGCGAGCAATCCTAAAGTTGCCTCCTTGGAGGCTATTTTTGCCAAGAAAAAATCCACGCAGGATTTTGCTAAGGATGTGTGCAGTGATGCTGCCATGCAAAAATCCCTGCTTCAATGGCAGATGTACCAATTAGCCATTGATACGGAGGCGCAGCTCATCAAGGCGCGGGATAAGAGGAAGGCAGACTTAGAAAAAACAAAAGCCCAGCATGCTGCCGCGAAAAAGAATCCCGCCATCAGCAAGCGAGCCTTAAAGAAAATCCAGCAGAACTTGCAGAGCCTACGCTCTCATCTTGCGCTGCCTGTACGTTTTTGGGATTTTTCAGAAAAGGATGCTGCCAGTCTCGCCAGCTTGATGGAGGATGCGTCTTGGATGGAGGCTATGCTCTATTCTGGTGAATCAGTGCCCATTGTGCGTGCTGTGAGTATTTTTCTGGCTATTGCGGAAAAAGATTCCGAGGTGATGAAGGCAGGTCGCGTGCGCGATATTGCGGTTGCTGCAGCCTTGGAGTTTGCCCGCTTTGATGGCGACAGGGAGGTGGCTTGCGCACGTGCGCTTTACTTTATAGAAAATTGGCGCAAGGGCTACATGAACAAGTCCATGGATGGCATCACCCTTTCTCAAATGCGCGTGCTGCTCGGAACTCATTGCAAGAGCGAAAGAGCCAGTATTGCCAGCCTTCAATGGGCTCTGGATCATGCCCACCTGCCTGACCATCTTTATACAGGTGCATGCTGGCGCGCGCAGTACAGGCTGAATAATATTTATGGTGACAGCATTCATGTGAACTATCATGAGACGTACAGTGAGGAGTACGATAATAACTTCCCACGCATGATTTATGAGACTGGTGGCGTGTGCGGTGCGCTTTCCCACCTCGGGGCTCTGTGTGCCATAGGTAATGGTGTACCAGCCACCACCATGGGAGAACCCGGTCACTGCGCCTACACTGTTTTGGTGGGCGACAAGTGGACACCAGCCTATTCTCTTTCTTGGAAACGTGGTCTGCATTGGCAGCCATGGGCGGGTATTCATTTTTTCTCCTCCCTGCAACATCTTTACGATATTTACGCGCCTCAACAGGCGATGCAGACACGCGAGTCGCGCTTCTTGGAAAGCATGGCATTAGCCCTAGAGGGTCTTGATACAAAGCGGGCTGATGAGTTCTACCAAGAAGCCATCAAAAAGCAGCCCCTCAGCTACAGCGCGTGGCGTTCCTACCTCGCCTTTTTGGCAAAGGATTCTTCCAAGCAAGCACGCATCAGCGCGGTGCAGCAATTACAGACAGGTCTTGCCGCGCAGTATCCTGAAATGGCTGTACACCTTCTCAAGAATCAGGCGATGGCTCTTTTAAAGGATCTTGATGCGGCGGAGCGTCGCGCCATTGCCCTGCAATTTTGGAAGTCTGCAAAGGGCATGGGTCCCGCACCTTGGGGGGTGGCTGATTTCTTGGATACTCAGACAAAGTGGATGAACGAAGGCAGAGAGGACACAAGGTCCAGCATGCTGGGCTTTTATGGAGAGCTACTCAGCGCGCTCTCGCAAAAGGTGGACTTGATGCCCGTGGCTATTACTTGGGGTTCTGGCTGGGGTGCGAAGCAGGATGTCGCAACAAAAGCAGCCCTCGCCCAGACCATGGTTGGTACTCTCAGCAAGGCTCAGGGTGGCGATGTGTCCATGAAGGATGTGATTGCAAAGGCCATCCTCAGTGCGGGGAAATTGGGTGACATTGACTCCTTCCAAGCCCTACAGGCCATGGTGCCAGAAAAGGATAGGCATATCAAGAACATGCCCAAGATCAAGCCCTTTGCGGGCGAGTTGCTTTCCAAGGGTGGGCTCATCTACGCTAGCTCCACCTGCCGACACGACAGCCCCAGCATGCACGCGGGCGTGCTTGACCCGAGGGGTGGACACTTTCACACAGACAAGGAGAAAAATCCCTATGTTGTCGTCAAGTTGCCCCGCACGGCCAGTCTTTCTGGTCTTGTCATTGTGGGCAGGGCTGGCAAGGATGAGCGCATGCGCAACATCAAGGTGCAGGTCTCGGAGACCGGTGCGGAGGGCTCATGGATAGATGTTCATGATTTTGGGCCTGATGCTCCGCCCCGTGTGATGCGTGTGAATCTGGAAGACAAGATGCCCAAGGCACTCTACATACGCATCCAGCGCGGAGGAGAGGCTAATTTCTTCCATCTCAATGGTATTTATGTCTACGGTGACAGAGCAGCATAAGAAAGGAAATAAAGAGATGAAAAAAGTATTACAATTTTTCCTATTAGGATTCGCCTTAGCTGGTGCAGCAGGGGCAGCGATCAAGGTCAATAGTGGCGATGAGGCACTAAAGCAATCTGGCGAAGAGGGCATTATGGTCTTCACCTACGCTGAGGACTGGGATCATTACAGCAAAAAACTCAGCCTCGATCTGATGGCTGACGCAGGCATTGAGAAGGCATCAGGTGATGCCGTCATCCTAACCTATCCCAGTTACGCCTTGCCCAGCAAGGAACGAGAAGCGGAGCTAGAAAAGCTACGCGGAAAGCTCAAAATACCCAACCCCCTGAGCTACCCTGCCATTCTTTTCTTGAGCAAGGAAGGGGTGCATCTTTCGAGCATTTCTGGTCAGGAGCTCAGAAAATACAGCAAAGAAGAAATTGCGCAAAAAATCACAGAGCGTCACCAACTCCTCGCACAACACCGTCAACTGAGCAAGAAGGCAGCAGAAGCCCAAGGCGCAGAGAAGGTCAAGCTGCTGGGACAGATTGCCCATCTTCCCCATATCAAGCTGCCCAAGAAGTTTGCCAATCAGGCAAAGGCTCTTGACCCCCATGATGAGTCTGGCTATGTCCATGCATTGGAAACAAATGAGTTCAAGCTAGCCGCGCAGGTGGCAGAAATGGACATGCAAGAAGCCATGGCCTACGTGGACAAGATTCTCGTCAATGAGCGTTATTCCATACGACAAAAGCAGGCAGCATGCGCTGGACTACTGGGAATGTGGCGCAAGAAAGGCACACGCGCTCAACTGGTCAAAATGCGCCAGTACTCAAAGAAGATGGAAGAGCTAGCACCTGATAACTTGCACGGCATCTCTGCACGCTACATACGCAGGGAATGGCTGAAGCCCTTCAACATCAAGAACGGCTGGTTCAAGAGCATGCTAACAGGCGACCCCAAGGGCATAGCCCTAGAGGGAAAAGTCCCCATGAACAAGAAGGGCACATACAGCGTGACCATGAAGCACACATCGGGACGCGATGCTCTAAAAATCAAATCCGTAACCCTCTATGATGGCGACAAAATCGTGGCACAGGATGCGCATGATGGACATGCTGGTGCAACATCAAAGAATAATGTGTACACCCTCCATGCGGACAAGGACGTCGCCAAACCGCGCTTGGTCTTTGTCTTTGCCCCCAATCAGAAGAAAAACACGCAGGGCAGGATTATCATCAAAAAGCAATAGGATGGAGCATCAGAGCAGTCAAACGATGTTGCAGTGGTCTGCCATGCAAGCCTATGGCACGCTCTCTTATGAGGCGGGCACCTTGGCGCAGGGTGAGGCTGTGATGATACAGGGTGCTAGCGGCAGCGGCAAGAGCACGCTATTGCGGCTGCTCAATGGCTCTCTATTGCCTGATAGTGGGGACATTATCTACGAAGGGAAAGATATACGTCTGCACAATCCGCTGGAGTTGCGCCGCTCTATCTCCTTGATATTGCAGCGCATCTACCTGACGGCGGGTAGTGTGGAAGAGAATTTTGCTTCCTTTTACTCTTACAGGGCTCTCGCCGCGCCCTCTCAAGACGAGATGCGCAGCTATCTAGATTTATGCTGCTACGAGGGAGAATTGGACACAGCCGTGACTCAGCTATCGGGCGGTGAGCAACAGCGCGTTTATCTCGCCATCATGCTCAGCTTTGAGCCTCCTATTATTTTCTTGGATGAGCCCACTGCCGCATTGGATGAGGCAACCAGCCACAAGCTACTACAAAATATTACAAAATGGGTGCAGGAAAGAGCTGCTAGCCTCGTATTCATCACGCATGACAGCAGCCTAGCGGCTTTTGCTAGTAGAGTTCTCCACATCAGCCCCAAAAGCAGTCTATGATAGCCGCCGTTGACATACCACTTTACTCCTTTGCTGGTGCTTATGCCCTTCTATTGCTGGTCATATGTGTACTCAGGCGTTGCAAGCTAGATCTCAGCCGCATGCTCATCTGGGCTAGCCTGCGTATGACCTTGCAATTGGTCTTGGCGGGTTTCCTGCTCACCTACCTCTTCAAGCAGGGGAACACCCCCCTCACCTTGGTGTTTTTGGCGGTCATGCTCCTCTATGGCATGCGTCGCATTATGCAAAAGGCCGAAAGCTTTCCCAAGGCCTTCCGCTGGAGGTTGGCACTGTGTTTTGTGGTCACCAGCCTCGTTATTTCTATGATTATGGTTACTGTCATAACAAAGCAAAATTACTTTAATGCCCAGTACTCCATCCCCTTATTGGGCATGATTATAGGTAATGCTATGACAGGGGCTACCCTCGCCCTCAAATCTTACAAGGATCAAATGCTCATGGATCGCGACCGCATAGAATGCCTCGGCATGCTGGGGGTGCATCCGCATGATATTTTGCGCCCCATGCTGCGCAATTCCATGGAAAATGCCCTCCTCCCTACCATCAACTCCATGTTGGGAATGGGTATCATCTTCTTACCTGGTATGATGACAGGTCAAATTCTCGCAGGCTCTATGCCACAAACCGCAGTCATGTACCAAATCGCCATCATGCTCTGCATCTGCTCCACCGTTGCATCCAGCGTCTTTCTCGGTTTCCATTTTGCGCAGCGTGCGCTTTACAATAAAGACACGCTCATGATTTATCCTTTGAAGAATAGTGCGAAATAACAAAAAACTTTTACCTTGCGAGTCGATATTTACTTCTGCTATATTGAGAGATATGAAAAAGCTCGCTCTTTTACTCCGCTTCTGGTGTCAATGAATACTTTGCCGCGCAAATGACTCAAGCACTTCAAGCAATGATTCCCCAATTCACAAGCAATCTCAACTTGCAAATTTGGTCACAAGAGGGAGACATACGCGGCAAATTGAGCACGGAAACAAGCAATTACCCTCTAGGGTCAGCCCACCTCCTCCTGCCCGAGCAAATCAAGGATAAAAACACAGATTTTTATCTTAATATCTCATCAATGGCGATTGATGAAAAAAAATCCTTCGCCATGGAATTTGTAAAATTCCGCATGTGCCAGTATTTAAGCTTAATAGGTGATGGGGATCTCATGGATGGGCAATTTATCGCCCGTGCGGAGAATTTGAGACAGCGTGCGGAACAAATCGTCCCCACATTCTCAGGCAATCTGGCAGTCTGCGGAAAATACGAAGCCCCCACTGACCCAGAGCATCCCGATTGGAGGCGGCAGAGAATCAGCAATATTGCAGGGGTAAAAGACAGGCAGAATCTCGGCATTATATTTGAGCAGATAGTAGAAGCCATAGGTAAACTGGTGAAGATGGATGACAGCGCACTCAAGGAGTTCCGAGAGGAGATCAGCCAATATACTGACTTTGAGCGACCAGGTGATGACAATTTTTACTTCAAAGTAGATTTTAAATAAGGACAGAACAACTCTTCTACACACTAGTAATCAAGGGACTTTTTCATAAAATCCCTTGATTTGTTATTCCCTAGACCGCCAATACGCCTCATAGCGATGTATAAAAAAATAGGCTAGATCCCACATTTCTGTGAGACCTAGCCAATGAGAATTCGCTCTATCAAAGATTACTTCGCTGGAAGTTCTTTGATGCGGATGTTTCTGAATTTGACATGAGAGCCATGTCCTAAGAAGCCAATGAAGCCTTTCTTGTTGAGCAGACCGGGGTGGGGCTGTTCATCAAGTGTCTTGGTGTTGTTTTGGCTTGCTTCGGCAATGTCTGTTTCCAAGATAACTTCGCCGTTGAGGGTGACTTTGATTTTGTTACCATCGGCGATGACTTCTTGTACATTCCACTCCCCAAGGGGCTTGAGGTGGCCACGCTTTGCTGTAGCAACACCGTAGACAGAGCCATGGTATTGGTAAGGAGCGAGGTTCTTGTAGATATCAGCACCGTTGTCCAAGATTTGCAGTTCCATGCCTTCATAGGCAGCATCCACATTCATGGGTGTTCTGATGCCGAGACCATTATTAGCCCCAGAGGTCAGCCAGAATTCAAATCGGAGTACAAAGTTACCGTATTCCTTGTCGGTATAGAGGTTACCATGCCCCTTTTCTGGATACATGACGATGCAGCCGTCTTCGGCGACATAGGCCTGTGTGTTGCCCTGCCAACCCTTGGTTGATACGCCGTCAAAGAGCAGCTTGAAGCCTTCTTTAGCTTCTTGCTCACTAAGCTTTGTCTCCTCAGGAGCAGCATTCAACTCGCGGATGTAGATATTCTTGTATTCTACTTCGCTGCCATGGGCTTGGAGTTCTATTTGCTCTTTGACAAAGATGCCAATATCGCGCTTCCAGAAGTTCTCCAAGATGACATTGTCCACAACGGTTTCGCCATTCATGACAACGGTCACACGGTCACCCACCATCTTGATGTAGAAGGCATTCCACTCCCCCAGCTCATTATCCATGACCTTGAGGGGTTTTGCGGGGTTCTTTGTGTTGTTGTAGAGACCGCCAGAGCCTACTTGGGCACCTACATTGGTGCGGCGAATATCCCAAATTTGCACCTGGGGAGTGCCGCGCAGGTAGATACCAGCATCGGCCTCCTTGCCTGTCTTGTAGAGCTTCCAATCGACGAACATTTCAAAGTCGCCATACTGCTTATCAGTGCAGATATTGTCACCATGTCCGTTAAAGTACATGCTGCCATTTTTGACCGACCAGTGGGCATTCATCTTCTTGTCTGCCTCGACTTGAGCCTTGGCCAGATCCTCTGCTGACATCTTCTGACGTGTGAGAGGATTGCCGACAAGACCCTTCCAGCCGCTGAGATCCTTGCCGTTGAACAAGGGGACATAGCCGCCAGTGTGATCAATCACCTTCAAGTGATTAGCGATGGACTCGCGTTGGTAGCCAGCATCAGAGCTCTTGAGCGTTGCGCTGCATTTCTTCAAAAGAGCCACGACCTGTGGGCCATTGAAGTTTTCGTTGCTAAGAGCAATCTTCATGACAGCGATGGAAGCGGCCTCCTTCAAGGCAGCATCTGCACTATCCATGTAAGGAGCTACGGCAAGCATACCAAGGTAAGAACCAGTGTTGCCAATGACCTTGGCAGCTCTAACCTTCTGCTTGATGTCAGGGGAATTTTCTAAGACATTAACGGCAAAGAGACGCTTGTTCTCCTTGGTCATTTTTTGTGTCTCGACAAGGGTGGTGTAGGCATCCCATAATCCTACCTTGTCACCCTGCGCACTAGCAGCAATGGTGTCCGTGAGGTAGGAGAATACAGGCTGACCGACCCAGCTGCTCATGGCATCAATAGCAAGCTTCTTATCGGCAGGGGTGGCGGTATTGAAGCCTTCTGCAATAATCTTGAACGTATTAACATCACCAAGGCGTGTGAAGACCTTGTAGAGAAGAGGCTTTTTGTCGCCCAGCTTGGCCAGAGCGGCTGCAAAGGCGGCTTTCTTTTGCCCCTCGGAAAGCTCTGACATGGCACTGTAGAGAGCATTTTGCAAGGGCGCCACGTGATCTGGTTTTGCCTGATTCAACAAATCGAGGATTTGATTAACATGCTCTGCACCGACGAGGGATGCAAGGGCGCTAAACGCGCTCTTAGCAATGGCGGGATCTGGGCTGTTGAGTTTTTCTGCAACTGTTGCAAAGCTGCTGCCCGCGCCACGTGCTGCGAGAAGGTCAATAGCCTTCACCTGCGCATGGGGAGTACCCTTTTGCACGACCGCTATGAGAGCGTCAGCGTATTGGGGTGCTTCGACTCTCTTGTATTTAGTGAAGCTCAGTGCATGTGCAGCCGTATCGACAACTCCGTTGTCCTTGCTATCCTGCATCTTCTTGCCCAATACCTCTATGATAGCGGGACCAGATTGAATCTTAGCAGATGCTACCATTGCAGCCTTTGACAGAACAACATTATCGCTGTTGATATAGCCTTCGATGATTTTTGCTGTGTCCTTGGCATCATTGTCGCCGAGGTAAGTGATGACGGTCTTTTTGACATCATCGCTGCATTTTTCCATGCCTTGGGCAATGTCCACATAGATGCTCTTGTCAGGGCAATCGACAAGGAGGTTGAGCACACCTGCGCGGAGAAGGAGATTCTCATCCAGTGCGAGAGCGACCACCATGGGTCTTACCTTGTTAGCATCAACAGCGAGCAGCACATCTAACGCAGCAATCATTGTATGCACCTCACCAGCAGCACGTGCGCCTTCAAAGAGTTGCATAGCAGCCTGCGTAACCAAAGTTGCATCAGAGTGAGCCATGCGCTTCAACAAAATCGTCAAACGGTCTATAGCCCCCAGCTTGTCAAAGTCATACTTTGCCTCCTTGCTAGCCTGCAAGAGCAGGTCAACAGAAGCTTTTGATCCCGTGACAGCCAAGGCATAAATGATGGCTTTTTTCGTATCAGCATCAGCAGTTGGATACCAGCCGATGAGCTTTGCCTCTTGACCCGCGATTTGGGCTTGACCGATGATATGGGCAGCCAGCTCTTGGCTGTACTGATCCAACTTTGCCAAAAGCGCGCCATCAGCCATGGCCGTGTCAATGTCAATGAGGGTATCCGCTACAGTCTCCTGCAGTTCCTTGTCACTGGCGAGTTGGGCGATTTTGTCCACCATCTCATCACGAGCACACACACCGAGGAGGCGAATGTAGAACTTCTTCACCTCAAGATCCTTAGTCTCTTTAATCTCATCAAAAATGCGGTTAACAAAGATGAGGCGCGCCTCTTCTTGACCACTCTGGCTCACATAATTTGCAAGACCAGCGAGAGCATAGTTCACACGAGAATTGTTGACAGAGTCACACATATCCGCCAAGATGCCAACGGCTTCACCCTTTGTCTGGATGAGACCTTCCATGATGGCGGTGAAGTCCTTTTGGTTTTTCGCAGGAAGAGCCGCAAGGGAATCGGCAACAATTGTTTTTGCCGTACGATTGGCAGGTGCTGGGACTTGGGCTAAAAGGCTTGCTCCTGTGCACGACGCCAAAGCGAGAAAGATTGCTTTTCTCATAATATATTTTTTCGTCTTAATTTAAAATTGTTCGTGTTCTATTAGATACTCCATGGTCCGCGCATGGGTTGATCAATCAACCTGTTAGCCGCATCATCGCCAATGAACTCCAGCTTGACGGGGTCAAACTTCAGGTCACGACCGAGACGCAGGGCAACCAGTGCCATGTTAACAATGGTGGATGAGCGGAAGCCATTGATTTCATTAAGAGCAAAGCGATCGCGAGTCTGGATACATTCCGTAAAGGACTTGTACTGAGGCGACACATCAGGGTATTCTTCCAGCTTCTTTTCCCAGTTGGGGATATCACATTCAAAGTTGGGGTAGACACGACCATTTGGACCTTCGATATAGGCATTATCTTCTGCGCCATGGTTTTCACCGTAGAGGACGATTTCGCAGCCGTCTTCGTACTTGAAGACAATCTTGCGCCAAGTACCGATAGCATCAAAATGCTGCTGTGGAGCATCAATCTCAACAGACACAGGAGATGTATCGTCCTTGTTAAGAAGATATTGAACAGGATCAAGATAATGCTGCCCCATGTCACCAAGACCACCACCATCATAATCCCAGTAACCACGGTAGGTGTTATGAACACGGTGTGGGTTGTATGGCTTGAAAGGAGCGGGCCCTAACCACATATCGTAGTCAAGATTCTTGGGCACAGGCTTAGTTTCCAATTTTTCCCTACCTGTCCAGAAGAACTTCCAGTCAAAGCCCGTATGCTTGCTAACAACAACACGTAGAGGCCAGCCAAGCATGCCACTATCGACCAATTTTTTGATTTTTGGCACGGTGGTATTCATGCCATAGAAATTATCCGTGAAACGGAACCAAGTATTGAGGCGCAGGATATTGCCATATTGCTTAACAGCCTCCATCACGCGCTTGCCCTCACCAATGGTGCGGGTCATGGGCTTTTCAAGGAAAATATCCTTGCCAGCCATAGCCGCCTCAACAGCCATAATACCATGCCAGTGTGGTGGTGTGACAATATGAACAATATCCACATTGGGGTCATGAATCAAATCGCGGAAATCGTGATAGCACTTCACATTGCCACCGGCCATCTTGGAAGCAGAATCGAGGTGATTTGAATCAACATCACACATTGCCACAAGGCGAGTTCCGTCATAGCCAAAGTGACTACGACCCATTGCGCCCACCCCAATAATACCCTTGGTGAGCTGACTACTTGGGGGGATTTTCCCTCCACGACCAAGAACTGCGCTTGGCAGGATACTTAGACCTGCCAATCCAGCCAGGCTTTTTACAAAATTGCGTCTTTGCATAATTTATCTGTTGTTTTGTAAATATATGCAAAAAATAAGATCCTACTTTATGATGCAAATACCTACGAATCTCCATAAGCATACAGAAATCGACTCCCAATAGTCAAGGCAAAAATAACATTTATATCTTGTCACCTTGGCAATACATAATGTAGTATAATATAATAATCGCATGTCCAACACAATAAATGTAAAAGTTCTAAATGCAACGGAGAGACAATGCTTAAGGAAACTCTGCGCGCTTAAATACACACAGGGAGAAAGTCAGGCAGAGATTGCAAAATCGTTGAAAATAACCACTGCTACAATAAATCGCTGGGTAAAGAAGTTAGAACAAGTACAGGGCAATGTTGAGCTGATGCGAGAGAAACGTCGGGGCACAAAAGCAGGTACAGGAGGCAAGCATGGGGTTTTACGTCACAAAGACCAATTCTCAAAGCGTATGAACAGAATCCACAGTTGGTAAAAGAATGGCTAGAAAAAAGCTATCCTGCAATAAAGAAACTCGCAAAAGAGCAATGGGAGAAGGATGTGAGTTCTCATTCTGAGAATAGGCAAGCTCTATAATTCATTATTATTCATAAAAACTCATTTAAGCAATCACAAATAGCGACCGCATCTATCTTATGACACAATTGCATGATAAAAACGATGTCATCGTTTTTCTTAATGCCTTTTGAGCATAACATGAAACGGAAAACGCCAAGTGGGCTTCTCGCCAATAGCGAGAAGCCCACTTGATTTTTGATTTTTAGTGACTCACTTGGCTAAAAAGCCAGATATTCTTATCTTTTTCTTTCTTGAATCCTTTTTTAATGAAATCTTGAGAAAGAATAATAAGTGTTGACTGACGGCTATTCTTATAAAGTAAGGGGAAGCCTAGGTCAGAGTAAACGGAGTTCGGGAAAAGAACACTGTCAGGTCGCATGAAGGGAGAGCCGCTAATAGCAGGTCTATTGAGGGTGCTCTGGTCTTCGAGAATCTGCGAGTCCGAACTCCAGCTACCACCGATGAGATTGTTGTTCAAATAGATGCTTAGGTGATCTTCCTCATGATTGTCAAAGATACTGTCCCATGTATCGGGATGCAATTCATCCCCCACAGTGAGGTGGATGTGGTCAGCAACAACATCAGAGTTAGCATTAGCCGCGCTGAGTGAACCCGAAAGAGTGAGGTGGACATTCGATGCGCTAAGCTGATGTACGATGAGATCGTCTATGTCCTCTATATAAATGTGCCCTGTCTCGGACTTCGCTCCACTGACCATATCCACACTGATTAGCAGATGAGCATCATCCTCACCTATATTGCCATGCGCGTAGATATCCAACGATTCTCCTACGATAGTAGCGTCACGATAGGGAAGAACGATTCCCGTGATAGCACCATCTGTTGCCGTAAAGGTAACAACACCCTCGGGAGCAGACAGTAACTCTAGGATAACATCACCCATTTGCTCAATCTCAATACCACCAGTAGTCGTCAGAGCCTCTATAGACTCCACATGGGTGAGAAGATTAGTTATGCCTGTCCCAGCCTCTGCATAAAGCTTTCTAGCAGTAATGCCGTGCGCCGCAGAGCCATTGATATTATCCCCTATGATAGAGCCTCCTGTGCTAATCAACTCGATGAGATTGCGAGCTACCGGCGCATAGGGATTAGCAGACAGAGTCACAGTCAGCTCTTTTGGTACATGAACATCACCAGCAGCCTGCAAGGTGATAAGATCGCTCGCCCGTATGGAGCTATTCTCATCAGAGAGTATAGCACCAGCGGTGGATCGGAGTATCACATCTTTATCCGCTTTGATAGAACCCTGCAAATGGATGTCATCATCAGAGCTAATATAAACGCTCCCGTTCACACCGCCTGCAACGATTTCCTTGATACCAGTATCACCCACTGTGTTGATATAGACACTAGCATTGGCTGTGGAGGATGCGGCACTTGTATGTATAGTCACATTCTCCGCCCTGATATCAAGACTATTAGAGCTAGAGCCTATAGCCGCCTGACTCTGTGATGCCAGTTGCGATAGACCGAGCAACTGCCTTGTGGCGCTCTGCTCTTCTACGATTTGGGCAACGCGCAATTCTGCCTCCTGCTTTGCCATGTAGCTATTCGTTACAGTAGCTGATGTGCTGTCGTGATTGAAATTTGCAATCTCCCAATTTTGCATAATTTCCTTATACTCTATACTTGCTTCATCATACTTGGCCTTATTCTCCTGCATGGTTTTACTAGCAGCCTCTATCTGATCATCCATACTGCCTTCTGTAAAAGCAGCAAGTATATCCAAAACTCCACCCAAGACAGCCCCTACCTCGGGTATCATACTTAATAAGTCACCGAAGACACGGACACCTGTGAAAAAACTCGCATCCTCATCACCGCTCTTTACTGCTGCAACGTATTCATTATAGCTTTTATTGTATTGATCATGTAGCTCATTACGCTCTCCAGCTTTCGCATTCAGTTGTAGAAGCAAATCCTTTATATAATTGTCAAGGAAGGTTATATTCGTCGTAGCGGCATTGAAATCATAGGTCGCTAATTTCAAGACAGACTCCGCAGAATTGAGATTTAGCTGCAAGGAACCATAGTAGCTCTCTAATGCAGAAAGTTCCATGAGAAGAGACTCATAGCCCTTGGCATGCGCGCTGAGTTCCACATTCCTTGCAACAATGTTCTCTGCTACTCCGTTATTATCCAGAATAGCTCCATTGTGCGAGAGAATATAAACATCGCCCATAACAATAGGGTCATTATAAGCCGTATTCAACTGGGCTATGCTGATATGAGATTTTGCCTCCAGGCTTATATGCTGCCCCTGTGTGAGAATATTACCCAACACCATCATACCTGTTAGACTAGTATAGCCCTCTGCGAGAAAATCAACAGCAGTCTCATAAGGTCCCTGTAGTACAATGGTATCATTTGTGTTTAAGAAGACGATATTACCATCAGTTGCATGGAAATCTAAGATGACAGCATTCTTAAAAACAGTTGTTGCACCATTATTATCTGCTATAAAAATATTTTTTGCTGTAATTTCATAAACCACATTCTCATATTTATTATACGAATCGAGGTGTAGGGTAAAGTTGCCCGTAGACTGAGCTCTATGCACTTGACTATCGCGCCCTACATGAAGATGTAAATGATGAGAATTAGTGTGTAAGGTCGGATCACTATCGTTCTCATAACTCAGGTTGGCTGCGGTAATATTGATGATATTGGATTCTATATGGTAGCTTGATGCTGGAATAGTCGCTATGTTAAGAGTCCCTGTGCTATTAATAGTTGTATCGTAAACGTATGAATTAATGTGCACAAGGGTAGTATCAACGAAGGCGTTAATGTCCACATTGCCATGCGCATTTATATTATTAATACGCGCAACTTTATCAAGTACTATAATATTACAATCACCTAGCTCAGTGGTGATATCTATTTCATCACTCACTAAGGGTATGCCATGCAGTTCGCCCACTGCCCCAAAGGATCTCGCCTTTGCGATAAGACTGTTTACATTGACCTTCTCCCCACGTGAATAAAGATCAAATCTGCTGGTAATATCCAAAAACTCCGCGTTTATGTTACTCAAAATAACACTACTTTCCGATGTAATAAAAGAATTCTTGGTTGATAATAATAATTCAAAATCCTCATAACCTGTATTGTTAATATAAATAGATTCTGCGCTGGAAGCACTCAATCTAGGAAAAGGTTCGTCATTATACTTATGCACCGCAACATTGAGGGGCGAATCCTCACTACCTATATTGCCCTGATGACTTGTGAAAGAAACCAAACCACATCCAGAAACATAAGATTCCAAAGAGGATTCATGTTGGTAGGCTAATATATCTTTATTAGCAAAGAGCATGATAGAGCCTTCTGATTCTACTTGTTCAATATAGAGATTACCTGATTCTGAAACATGATCTATGTAGATATGATCCTTTGCTCTCACATCGACGACTAAATCATCTGCACCTGTGCTTTGCGCAGTAAAACCACCCTCTATAGATTCAGCATTAATCCTTTTTGTGCTAATGTAAAAAAGATTATCTGAACTAACTATATTCTTCAATGCACTCATTGTAAGTGACTCTGTTGCTGTAATTGTCTTTTTAGTTTCTACAATAATAGATCCCTTGTTAGCGCTAAATACAGCATTTCCTGAACATGTTATATCATTCTTGATGATGATATCTCCATTTTCGCTGTTAAAGCTTATATCAACATCGTCGTCTGCCAATTTTAATGATGCGAGCGTAATATTCTGACTACTATTGATAGCTACCCCACTGTGTGTGATCGTTTCATCACCAGAGAGGACGTCCACTTTACCAGCTTCAATATTCAACCCATGATCACTGTAGTTTGCAAAGCCATTTCCGATTTCCACATTAATCTCAAAACCATCTGAGCCTACAGCACCTGCTGCTTTCAGGTAGATGGCGTTAGAGACAAGAACTTCCTGCAACTCATTATCAAAGGCTTCTGCATTCCGAATACTAGCTGTCTCCGAAGTCAAATAAATGAGATACGCCGCAGAAATAGTATCCATAAGGAGAAGATCGCCCTGCTGCGTAATTTTGATTTCATTGGTATTTTCACCCATATCACTCGCGTCAAAAATGCTCCCTTTTTCGCGAGCGTAAATCTTCCCCAGTGAAAGCGTATCAGTGTGGTTGTGGATCTCAATATCACCCGAATTGAAATTATCAACTTCCAGCATATTGAGGCTAGTGTGAGTATTGACACCATTTTGAGCCAAAATCTTGGCAGAAAAAGCTATGATATTACCTCCTGTGATAGCCCCTTGGGTTTCAATTTCCACATGAGCAAGTGCATGTTTATTAGTTTCTGGCTGAGCAGCAATATCGGTAGAAGTATTAATCAAAACATGCAAGTCCTCTGTAGAGACATTCTTGATAGCAACATTGCCAGTTACGAAGGTATCCTCTTTGTCCATAGATTGTGTGTATACCGACACAGATGAGGCATCTGTATAGAGAGGCGCTATAGAGAGCTGTTGATTACCATCACCATCAGTAACAATAGTAGAAAGCCCAACCCCTCCTGCTGTTGTAGATATGGCAGTTAATATAGCCTTGTGCGCAATGATAAGTCCATCTTCGGATCCGTAAATAGCACCATCTTCGGAAGTAAGAAAAAGAAATGAATTAACACCCGATTCATGTGTTACATCTATAGTGCCATTCTGCTCTATATCCCCAGTAGCAGCAATATCCACGGTACCACCATCAGGGTCATTATCAAGAGTTTTCGCCGTTATCTGGGCACCTTTTTCATTCTTAAATGTCCCGCCCTTTGAGCTAATTGTAACTTTACCAGAATGACGGGGTGCGCCTAGGAGAGAATCAATAGAGTTTGCCTCTATCTTTCCCTTATTGTTGATAACGGAGGTAACAACCTCGCGCTTTGCACTTGCCGTCATAATAACATGGCCACCATTCGCGCTGACTGTCCCACTATTCTCAATACCTGCGCCCACATCCTCACCATCGCGCAAGACATTCTTTTCCACTTCCTCCGTGACTTCAAAATTGATGAGCCCACTGGATTGGAAGGAGAGAGTCGCTTTTTGACCTGACCCCATGGCAATAGTACCCTGTCTGGCGATATAGAGCTTCCCAGTTTCAGCATTCTCAATCTTCGGCGCCATCAGGACAATGAAGCCCTCATCAGCGGCCTTAATGCTACCCTTGTTGATGATGAAAGAAGGATCCACCCCATCTTTCTGTGAGAATGTAAAATTCTCAGCTAGAAAATCACCATCACTTATGTCTAGCGTACTTGCCGCAAAGCCTGCCACATCCACACTAGAGCCTTCGCCGAAAACAATGCCAGAAGTATTTACCAAAAAGACATTACCATTAGACCTTATAGAGCCCATGATGGTCGAAGCGTTGTCATCCGTGATGCGATTGAGAGAAAAAGCCTCCTTTCCTAATGTAAAATTGAAGTCAACAGTATCAGATGCTCCTAGATTAAAACTATCCCATTCAATGATACCGAAATGCGAAGCTTGGTTCACTGTGGTGGCATTGCCATTAGTATTGATGGTAATATCGCCATGCTTAATATCAGGATTAGTCGGCGCGGCCTCGCTAACTGATAGCACAGGAAAGATGCAGAGCAAGATAGCGCGGCGTAAAGAAAGTGGAAGATGAGTTTTCATAATACAAAAAAATAAGAATTAAATGTTAAAATTGATAGCGAGCTTGAATATAGAAGTACATGTCGTCCCCATGTTTTTCGCCTAAGGGAACAGCCACATCGGCACGCAAGTCAAGACCCTTGAAAATCTCACTTCGCACACCCACACCAGCACCCATAGCCGTCTCCCATGTATCTTGACCAGGGAAAGGCTCTTTTGTGTGAACCATACCCATATCATAAAAAGCTGCAAGTTGCAGACTGGGGGCTGATTCAAAAATTGAGTAACGCAGTTCCGCATTCAGCAAGAAACCATCATCACCCGATGCCGCAGAATAAGCCTGCCCACGCACACTATTCGCGCCGCCTAGATACATCTGCTCTGAGGAGAGCAGAGGATCTGTAGAATACTGACCCGTAAAATTGATAATAGCCGAAAAATTCTCACTGAGCCGCTGAACACGGACAGCACCGAGGACAAACTTCGTGAACTCATTGTTCGCGCCTGCAAAACTGCGGCTAGAAAAAGCAGAATCATTATCCATCCCGCCCAGCATCTCGCCCAAGCCCTGATGAATAGCCAATGAAGCAATAGTACGACCCGACATGTCACTGTGGTCCAGATTCACAGACAAGCGAAGTTTACGAATACTATCATCCAGAGTCCTCACGCCCAGAACATCTTGAGAAACATCCTGTGCATCAAAAGCAAGCTCCCATGTCAACTGCGTATACGCAGAAAAAACCTGAAGATGAGAAACACCCACACCCCATGAATAACTATCACCGTTAATATCAAGGATTTCAAACTCATTACCCACAGCATTATTACCCTGCCCGAAGTAAAGCAAAGCACTAGTACCAAAGCGAGACACGGGCACACGGTAATCCAACTGGTAGGACCATGAATCAGGCTCATCTATCGCAATTGCGGCATAGGCAGACAACTGATCACCCCAACCAAAGGGACTACGCACCACCATATAAGGAATAAAGCGATACTCACCGGAATCCTCCGAACCAAAATTATTCAACTCCAAAGAACCAGACAAAATAGACTTCTCCTTTGCCACCAGAGTCATATCAGTAGTCCCCGTTTTTGTACCCGGAGAAAGCGTAGAGCTCAACTCCAGAGCAGGATAAGTATTAAGAAGAGTAAGAGGTACCTCTGCATCTGACAGCTTAAAGATTTTCCCCTTAGAAAGATAATCTGACACAACCGCCACCAAATCGGCATCAGAATAGCGCTTTGCGCCCTTAACCTTAATATCACCTAGCTTGCCCTCCAAAATCTCAATAGTCAGAACACCATTTTTATAGCCCCCCTCGGGAACAAAAACACGCACAATATGGTAACCCTGATCATTGTAGTAAGCCTCAATCGTAGCAGCCAAGCCCATAATCTGATTAAAAGTCAGACTCTTACCCACCTTATCAGCAAGCAACAAAAGCAAAGTAGAATCATCAAAACACTCATTACCAACGATGCGGACATCTTTGATAGAAAGAGTCTGCCCGCTTGTAGAACTGGGACGAGGCACCTTGGGCGTATTATTCTCGGGACGCGGTGCCACAAGCTTCTTAGAATTAACAGGTTTGGAACTGATATCTGTATAATCACCGTGAGAACCTAGTGACTGTGAAGGTGACACTCGATCCTGAGTATCAGCATATAGATCACTACCCATGAAAAGAAGCAGTGAAAAAAACGGAATAAATGTAGGACTAGACATAAGAGTTTTATTTATAGATGGATAAAATAATATTAACAAGAACGTTTGCGCCTTGCGAGGAAAGCACTTAGAGCTAATAAAGCAAGCGTAGACGTAGAGGGCTCAGGGACAATAAGAAAATTAGCACCAGTCAGCAGCACATCCCCATTTGCCGTGACAACCAGATAAGTATCCGTGAGATCAATATTAGTCCCACCTTGACTGAAAAACAAAGAAGCATCCGCTGCCCGAGCATCCACACCATTTATACTACCAGATAGAATAGACTCAGGCGAAAGATTCAAGAACAAATCAGTATTCGTAAAGGGGGAATCCAAATAGGAAAAAAGCACCATTTGAAAATACTCACTATCAGCATCTTGGAAGATAAAATGCGAAGAAGCACTCGCCCGCTTCATCTCAACGAGATTAGCATTCACAACACGCAGAATAACATTACCCTCACCCATAGTGAGAAAACCACCCTGCATAGAAGAACCAGAACCAAAATCACCATGCTGCGCATCCACCTGCAAAATAGAATACATACTCAGCGACAAATGACCATTGATACCACTCCGAGACGCCGTCATATCCAGCATCGCAGCAGAATGAATAGCCAAGGTCTTAAAACTCGTATTTATATTACTATTAGCAGCCAACTTCATCGCCCCCTCAGCTACAATAAGCTGCAGTTTATCCTCTGAACCTTCACCATTATGCACACCCAACTCAATAGTACCAGCACCCGTCTTTAATAAAGTATCCGTATTACTCGCTGCTAGCCCAGAACTAGTCATCGAAGAAGAATCCAACACCTGACGAGCCTGAAAATCCAGCAAATCTTGTTGCGCAAAACTCACTCGACCGCCCGCTGCAACATAAACCTCATCAAAATCAGTATAAGACACCGCCGCCAAATTATTATAATCTCCAGCCTCAGAGAAAACCAACTTGCGATTACCCGTCACCTTCAACGCCTCATTGGAAGAAAAGCGAATCGTAAGAGAATGCCCATTATCAAAATGCTCCATATAGCCACCCGAGATAGTTGCATCCATATCAAAAGTGACATCATTACTAATCGTCACCGTCGTCGTAGCCGTAGACATCGAAAGATGAGTCAAGCCCTCATTAGACTGCTCAACAATACCAGCCGCAGCAAAACGCTCTGCAGAAATAGAACCACCGAGCAAATTGAGAACAATATCCCCCTGCTCCACCCTGTAATTATCAGCACTTTGTGCAATACCCAGCCCGATATAACTACCACCCGTGATAACATCATGAGAACCACCCTCAATAGACAAAGAAGCATCACCAACCTTCGCTGCAAGCGTATTGATAACAGCAGCATCACCCGTGATAGAAGACACATCATGATGAATATAACTACCACCAACAAGCGACCTAGTAGAACCACCCAACACCTCCATCGTGCTATGATCAAGAATCGTACTGCCAGCACTAAAATCAACAGCAATTCCCTCTATCACCGCAGAACTGCCATCCCTCATACTCACATCCTGAGCAGGAAGAGTCGCATTACCAGCAACTAGAATATCAAAAAAACCACCATGAATCTCAGACATAGCAACATTCGTCTCCACATCACCACCGCCCACCGTCGCCGACGAAACCACAAACATATTACCAAAAGTATAGCGACTAATACCCGTATCATCACGATAATCCCCACTCTTCACAATAACCTTCACCTCATTGATATAAGTAGAACTGGGCTTAGGCGAAGAATGAAGAACACTATGAGTATCGCTATGAAAAATATCTCTATCAATACTCACATTACCACCGACAACAAGCGCATCCATAGCCACATGCCCGGCATCAAGCGTCAGAGAAGCCCTTCCGACATGATTAACATCAAGGCCATTGGCAAGCTCCGACCCCCCTATGATATTATGAGAAAAAGACGCATTCTCAGCACTTGAAATATGAGTTAGATTCAAATCAATCGAAGAATTCCCATTAAAATTGGCGATCGTATCAGAATAATCTACATGAGGAAAATCCGAAGAAGCATGATTAGTGTAATTAGCAGAAAATCCTCCTAAAACACTCTGCCTCTCACTAAAAGCATCCGCATTAGAACTAGACTCAGCAAAAAGACCAGTTATAGAAACAGAAGTATGCCCTACATAGCCATTAGAAGCATCAGCTACCGACGTGAAAAAACCCGCAGCAGCAAGGTAAGAAAGTCCATCTTCACCATGCAGATAACTACTAGGGTCAGCAGTATCGCCTTGAAAGCGCAAGCCATCTAATACTACCTCCTCTGCCAGAGACGGGAGGCATAAAAAGAAAAGTGAGAAACACACAGTAGGCATAGCAGCCTTGCTGAAAAAGAGAAACATAAAATAAAGATTAAAATACTAAATAGGCGCAATAACTTCAATTACTTAAACTATAACAAAAACAACTAAAAAGTAAAGTATAATTCTAATCTACTTGATAAAAAAGTGATCATAAACCCTTTGCGACAGAAATAATAGGCTCACTACCGCCCCAGCCCTCGAAATCGTAATAAAGCATAGCACTAGACCTCCTCACCTCATCGAGTGTCGCAGCCCTGTGATTGTAGGAGAAGCCATCACAGACGACAAGTTTCGGTTTAGCATCTTTCCAAGAGAAAAACATGGGACCAATCTCGTGCACAGCAGCGGCTAGTCCGCTCTCAACAATCACGAGACCATCGTTATTGGGACTCAAGTAAATGAAAAAACTCTCGGCATTATTAACCGTATCCACTGCCCCACCCTTCACAGCAAAGCGGGGTTTCATATTATCAATAGAAGAGAAGTAACTAGAAGTAGTGAGCACAATCGTATCCCCCTTTCTCAGGACATAGTGACCGCACTCTGAAGAATCCTCTGTACTATTTGGAGGATAAAAAGCGAGAGTGTAAGGAGTGTCCTTGATATGATACGCCCACAGCTCATTGACAAGCTTTTTGGCAGGCGTAGCCCAAGTCTTCACGTGATTACCGTGAATAGGGGCAGTCATTTTGAGGTGGATATCACCCTTTTGCTCACACTTTCTTACATTCATCTCAGTGGAGAGCGTAGGCGACAAATGGGGTGAATCATGCGGCACACAAGAGACCAGAAACAATAGCGGCAAATAGAAGCATGTTTTCATGAGTAAGAGATAGAATAGCATTATTATCAGCACAAGTCAACTCTACTCGCAACATTGCCCTTCCGCCCTTCTTGCCTCTCCACATAGCAGGAAGTTTTTTGTGGAGGGAAAGGCAACGCCTTTTCCACCACAAAAAAGATACCTGCTACCCAGCCACAGTGAGAGCGAAGCGTCAAGTGAGAAAAGCTTATAAAGTCCGCCTCGCAGAGGCGGCGAGCGGAGCGAGTTTATGCAGCTTTTCGGCTTGATGCGAGCGAACACTGTGGCACACATGAGGTGAACCAGCGCGAGAGCGTCGGGGTCTTTGTTGGACGTCAGACGATATCCCTGCCGAGTAGCTCGTTGCCATTCTATGTTCAGCTGTGAAAACGAGAAAAGCCGCTGAAC
>CAZRZE010000017.1:0-23283 GCA_964604535.1 uncultured Akkermansia sp. | reverse complement strand
TCTTCCTTGTACATGGTCTTGAGGTCGTAACCCTCTCGGCTGATACGCACTGGCTTGGGATCTTCTGGTGCATCTAGATCCAATGCATCAAGAATGTCTTCCTCATAGACTTTTTCGTCCAGCTTGCGGATGGACTTGGAGCGGTGAGGGCGATAGTGCTTCAAGAGACGTGTCTTGTGCTTGCGCATGCGACGCATAATCTTGGATACGGTCTCGTCAATGGCTGCATAGAGGTCAGGAGATGTCGTTGAGGCTTGAATGGTAATATGATCGGCACAAAAGAGGACTACCTCAGCTGTTTGTCGATCCTTTTGCACGTCTAGGACAACACGTGCTTCTATAATACGTGGATAATCAATATTTATCCCTTGGATTTTTTTTGTAGCAAACTCGCGGATTGGGTCAGTAATTTCAATGTGGCGGCCCGTGAGGGTAACGTTCATATCAACATTCGATGATTTCATGACATAGATATCTTTCTATCGTTTTTTGTAGTATTGGTGCAGCGAGGCAACATACCTCTTGCACTATTTAAGATAGCCTAACAGGGCTAAAACCTCAAGAAAATAATGCAGCATGCACGAAGTATTTTTTATGCTATGAATTTTCCTTGATGTCGCATTTTATATATGTTATGATGTACGATTCTGTGCAATCAGCTTCTCTATACGCGGGGCGATTTTTTCGTGAGCGTAGTAGATATTTTGCTGCCCTTGCTTTCGCTTTCGTAACAGACCTAGGCTGTGCAGAGCAGTCAAATCTCCTCTTGCGGTCTGCTGCGAGATGCGGAAGTTTTCGGCCAGATTTCGCACGCTAAGTTCCATGTCCTGATTGCGGAGAAATTCTGCAATCAGGACCTGCTGCCTGTAGTTGAATTCTTCCACGTCGCGCAGCTGGTGGTAGAGCTCGCTGCGGCGTTGCTTTTTGGTGGCTATGTGGGCGTAGAGGTTTTCTACTGCTTCCTTGATGGTCAATAGTTGCGCGATGATGAAGTAGTTGAGGTCGCCCTCATCCTCCTCCGTGTCAACAAAGGATTGGTAGTAGCGCTTGGGCTTTTCGAGTATCTGACGCGAGATGGATATGTACTCATAATGGCGGTAGCCTGCCTTGAGCATGTACCAGTAAAAGAGTGCGCGCGCGGTGCGCCCATTGCCATCGACAAAGGGGTGGTCGTAGGCCAGCCAAAAGTGCAGGATGCAGGCGCGTATCACGGGGTGCATGAAGGCGGTGTGCCCCACTTGATTGGCAAAGTCGCAGAGGGCTTGCATGCGCGCTGGGAGTTCTTCCGCATCGGGTGGTAGGTGGACGATCTCACCTGTTCTGGAGTCCTCAACACGTACTTCATCATCTGCACTGCGGAAGCCGCCCTCCTGTGAGGAGTCTTCCAATGTGTCATGTGTCAGGATGCTGTGCAGCTCCAAAATTGCCTCGGTGGAAAAGGGCTCATCCTTCATGTCCTGAATATGCTGCATGACCTTGTAGTTGTTGTATATCATGCGCTCTCCGTGGCTGAGGGGCTTTCTGCGCTGGCGTATCATGGACTTTGCTGCGGCACGTGTGGTGATGGCCCCCTCAATGAGGCTGGACATAATGGACTCCTCCTCCAAAGAATAGAGTAGGTAGGGGGTGGCCATGTCGCGCTCATCGCCTTTTTCCTGCTTGCTGCCACAGAGTATGTCTATTTCGTGCAGTAGCTTATGTATGTAGGGTACAAGTGAGTAGGAGAAGGGCTCATTCTTGCGGTTGAGTAGGGGGAGGGATTCACGCCCGGCAAAGCGTTGCAGCTTTAGCCCCCACCACCATTCTTCCATGGTCAGGGGGGAGGGTGCGGTGCGGTAGCGTAGCTTTCTCCATGGCAGGTAGCGATCTACGCGTTGATTTTCCACCTGCGCCGCACTCATAAAGCGCGAGGCATCTTCTCCCTTCATTTCGCGAAAACTAGGCGCTTTGTGATGACGACTCATAACCTTTACCAGTCTAAGATAAGGAGCTGCCCTTGTCAAGAATTGACAAGGTGCGTGACAGGCATTATACTCTCAATATCACCATGGCTTTTTCTCCCCACAACCGCTGGCGCACTAATGTTGCTGCTGTCATCATGGACAAGCAGGGGCGCGTCTTGCTAGGCAAGGCCTCTCCCGATGCACGCTACTGGCACTTCCCCCAAGGTGGAGTGAGCCGCAAGGAGTCGCTGTCCGATGCCCTACAGCGCGAGGTGGAAGAGGAAGTCGGCCTGCGCCCCAGTCAGTACCGCGTCATTTGCTCTGTAGGCGGTTACCGCTACCAGTACAAGGACAGCAACGAGAAGAGCGCGCGCTGGAAAGGTCAGGAGCAAACCTACTTTTTGCTGCTCTGCCACGATGCGCAACCGACCGTAGATGTCAGCCAAACGGAGGAGTTTGGAGCCTTCACGTGGATGCCATGGCGGCAGTTGGATGCCTCCCTCTTTGTCCCCTTCAAGCGCGGCACCATTGCGCAGGTCTTGGGCACATTTTTCCCATCAACCTTTCCTGATGAGGGCTTTCACGCTGCCTTGGAGCAGCAATTATCCTTTCGCCGCTACATGCTGGGGGTGGGGGAACACGCCTCACTGGAAACAAGGGACAGCAAGGACAGAGCCCTCTTTGCCGGGGGCAAGGCAGAGGCGCACACCGCCCTCAACCTCCTCTACCGCGACATACACCGCCTGCATGAAGCCCTTGTCTCAAAGAGGAAAGGTCGCCTCCTCATCCTCTGCCATGGGGTAGAGCGTTGTGGCTGCGAAGGTGTTGTGCAACGCCTTGCGCAGCATATGGAGCCTTTTGGCGTACGCGTCGTGAGCTTTCCTCATGAAAAGGACGATGAGAGGCGTAGCTATGATTTTATCTACCCCCTGCACCGCCGCGTCCCAGCCCAAGGCGAAGCCGTCCTCATGGACAGGTCTGTCTACAACAGCCTGCGCTTGGAGGCACTCTCGGGAGACATTTCGCCCAAGACCTTTGTCCGCCGCCTGCATCGCCTCAATGAATTTGAGCAAATGCTCGCAGAAGAAGGCACCCACCTGCTCAAACTCTACCTCCATATCTCCCGAAACGAGCAGAAAAAACGCTTTGCCAAGCAGCATTTCTACGTCCAACCCCGCAGACGACAGGAAGAACAACCCAGCAGCGGCACAGAAACATGGAATCAGGAGATAAAAATCGCAGAAGCCATCCTCTCTCGCGTCAACTCCCCACTCTGCCCTTGGTACATCATCCCGTCAAACAAGAAATGGTACCGCGATTTTTGCGTAGCCAACATCGTCATTGATGTGCTGCAAAAAATGCTACTAAAGTAGGAAGAGATCTCCTTCTAATTAGCATTGATTTTTGCAGCAAAAGCAGCTAGACTCTTGCATCAGTCATTATTTTACATGGAAATCTGCCTAAACTCCCCACTTGATATGCATCTGCATCTGCGCGATGATGCTATGCTAAAGCTAGTTGCCCCTCTGTCTGCGTCATTTGCAGGGGCTGTTATTATGCCTAACCTTGTACCGCCTGTGACGACAAAGCAGGCCTTGCAGGACTATGCAGGTCGCATACGCGAAGCGGTGGGGACAGAAAAGTTCCACCCATTGATGACGCTATTCTTCCAAAATTATGATGAGCCCACCCTCAATGCCATTGCAGAGCATCCTGACTTTTTTGGTATCAAGCTCTACCCCGCTGGTATCACGACAAATAGTGAGGGCGGTGTCTCCGAGTTGCGCGATGCAGAGCGTACCCTGCGCATGATGGAGGAGCGCGGCATCCCCCTGCTTGTCCACGGAGAGACACATGGCTTTGTCATGGACAGGGAGGCAGAATTCCTCAGCAATTATCGCTATCTCGCAGAAAATTACCCCAAGCTGCGCATCAGCATGGAGCATATCACCACGGCCGCAGCCTGCGAGCTGCTGGATGAGTATGAAAACCTCTGCGCCACCGTCACCTTGCAGCACCTCATTATCAGCCTTGATGATGTGGCTGGTGGCATGCTGCAACCGCATCTTTTCTGCAAGCCCATTGCCAAGAGACCAGAGGACAGGGACCGCCTGTTGCAAACCGCGCTTTCTGGGCATCCTCGCCTCATGTTTGGCTCTGACTCTGCGCCGCATCCCAAGCACAAAAAAGAATGCTGTGGCTGTGCGGCTGGTGTTTTCACCGCTCCCATTGCGCTGCAAAAACTCACAGAAATCTTTGTGCAGCATAGCGATATTGCAAAACTGCAAGCCTTCCTCTCCGATAACGCACGAGAGCTTTACCAACTGGATGTGCCAGAAACCACAGTCACTCTGCGTCAAGAGAGTATGAGTGTGCCTGCGGTCTACCGTAGCTACGGAGAAGAGGTGGTTGCCATGTATGCTGGCACAGAGCTGCCTTGGAGCATAGTCAACTAGCTTAGAGAAGCCCCCGCATCCCCATGTACGCCCTCCTCCTAGCCACGCGCCCCAAGACCTTACCCGCCATCATTGTCCCCATCTGGGCGGCAGGGCTTATTGTCTCTCGCTACGCAGAAAATTACCCCCAACTGTCCTTCCAGCTCAACTGGTGGTTGCTCGCCTTTACAGCGCTGAGTGCGTTGTGCATACAGATAGCCTGCAACCTCTTTAACGATGCCATAGACTCGGACAAGAATGCGGATACCAAAAAGCGTCAAGGCCCACGCCGCATCACGGCAAGTGGTGACATGAGCTCTGGCAGTGTGAAGGCAATAGGAGCACTCTTTTTGCTGATGGCCTGCGCGGCAGCCATACCGCTTTGGCTGCAAAGTGGCTGGATCATCATTGCCATTGGCATACCCTCACTTTTGCTCAGCTATGGCTACACAGGAGGTCCTTACCCTCTGGCCTATAAGGGGCTGGGAGAGGTCTTTGTGTTGCTCTTTTTTGGACTGGTCGCTGTTTTGGGCAGCATCTACATACAGATAGGTTGGCAGGATGGCTATGGTGCTATCTACGGTGCTGGTATTATTATGGGGGTGCAGTGCGGCTTGCTTTGCTGCCTTTTGCTGGAAATCAACAATATACGCGACAGGGTGGAGGATCAGAAGACGGGGAAAATCACCTTGGCTGTGCGTCTTGGGGACAGCAGGGCGAGGGGCTTGGCTATAGCTTTTCTCATAGCGCCCTATGTTACCTTGAAGCAAACGGCATTTTTTCTACCCGGTATGGCGTGGAGTTTTGTTTGGATAGCGCCTATCCTATTGGGTGGCTTTTTGTTGCTGAGAATCACACGCACGCCAGCCAGCAAGGCGATGAACCCCTTGTTGGGCTTAGCATCGCTGCATATGATATTGTTCTTGGTGGCGTTGACTTGGGGCTAGGTAACCCACCCCGTGCCTCTCTCCCTAGGTCATTTCGTAGCTTTTTTCTTGCCCTCTCTCCTTGGCTTTGCTAGACTAGCGCGATGAAGCCCCTTTCCCTCCTTGCTCTTATGTTCAGTCTCAGTCTATCCCCCGCAATGGCAGCCAATGTCGTGCCTCTACCCGAGAGCCAAAGCTACCGCGTCCCCGATAAGGTTGGTCTCGCAGGTATGGTTGCTGCAGTACAGGATACCTCCGCTGATTTGGAGGTGGCGACTGTTATCTTTGCAGGTGGTGCTAATTTTCCCTACGCGCAACCCAATGCCAGTACCCCCGAGGAACGTGGCCCCAAAGTCTTTTCAAACCGCGTGGGTACCATGTTCTCCCCCGCTGCTTGCGCTACCTGTGGAGTCCAACCCCAGTGGGCAGGAAAGTTACCCTACCCCGTTGGCTATGCTGCCAGCGCAGGCTCTAGCAAGGGAATCATCATCGCAGGAGGATGTAATGACAGCGGTCACCTGACAACCGTCACACGCGTCTGGTTGCTAGATGGTAGGGTGAGAACAGAGGAGCTGCCCAGCCTCCCCATAGCCATTGCCTACGCAGCCTATGTGCAGGTGGGTACAAAGCTTTATGTCTTTGGTGGTCAGGAAAAACCCGATGCCACGACCGCTCTAGATGCAGCCCTTGTCTACGACATGGAAAAGCCCGCAGATGGTTGGAAGCAGCTAGCCGCTATGCCCTCCGCACGCATGCTTGCCTCCGCAGCTGTGCATCAGGGAAAAATCTACGTCATGGGCGGCTGCTCCCTCCATGCGAATGAAAAAGGTCAGGCACAACGCACCTACCTCAAGGACGTACTCGTCTATGATATTGCAAGCAACACATGGTTGTCACAGGCCGCTAGTGACCTGCCCGAAAGCCTTGTTGCCATACCTGGCCCTATCCCAGTTATTGATGGCAAGGCCTATATCTTGGGTGGTGACCCTGGTAACTACTACCGCGCCAGCTTGGAAGGCAAAGCACCCGAAAAGCACCCCGGCCAAAGCCGCGCCATCTACGTCTATGACTTTGCGAGCAAAACTTGGTCAGAGGAGGGCGAGACGGCTATAGGTGTTGTCACCGCTCCCGTAGTTAGCTTTGACACCAATGTGCCACCCACCCTGCTCATCATCTCGGGAGAAACCCACCCCGGTGTCAGAACACCTGTGATGAACACCATCTTGGTGGAAAAGTAAAAGCAATACTACTGCACCATAGGGCGCACCGGCAAACCGTGTTGCTTAAAGTACTCCTTTGCCTGCGCCACGGTGTACTCTCCAAAGTGGAAGATGGAGGCGGCAAGAACCGCGTCTGCCTTGCCCACGGTTAGGACGTCCACCATGTGCTGCAAGTTGCCCGCACCGCCACTGGCGATGACAGGGATTTTTACCGCCTCACTCACACGGCGTGTCAGTTCTATGTCGTAGCCTGTCTTGGCTCCATCGGCATCCATGCTGGTGAGCAGTATTTCCCCTGCACCCAGTCGCTCCACCTCGCGCGCCCACTCAATGGCGTCTAGTTCTACAAACTGTCGTCCACCGTGGGTGGAGACGCGCCACTGATTTTCACTCCAACGCTTTGCGTCAATAGCTACAACCACGCATTGGCTGCCAAAAGCATGAGCGCCCTCGCTAATGAGCTCTGGACGATGAATGGCAGCCGTATTGATAGAAACCTTATCCGCACCCGCTAGAAGCATCTGGCGCATATCCTCAACGGCACGAATGCCGCCACCCACTGTCAGAGGCATAAAGCACTGGCTAGCTGTGCGTCTTACCACATCAACCATGGTGGCGCGAGCATCGCTGGATGCGGTGATGTCTAGGAAGACGAGTTCATCCGCCTCTTGCTTGTCATAGGCAATGGCGCATTCTACTGGGTCACCCGCGTCGCGCAGGTTCACAAAGTTCGTACCTTTGACGACACGACCATTGGTCACGTCCAGACAGGGGATGATTCGTTTTGACAGCATGCGCAGCCATTGTACCCCTCCCAAGCCTCCCTGTCAATTGCTGATTAGAATACGCAATGCGTGGGAGATAAAGATAGCCCTTGCTATGCTCTTTTAAAAAGGTTATAGTTCTCTTGAGGGTTACTGCCTATAGAAAAATTTCACTTACATATTGCAAATACACGCATAACACACTCATGGGACGACTCAAAGATGAAACGCTAGCAGGTGCGAAGTGGCAATTATTGCACAGGTTCACCATGCAGCCAGTACAGATGATCTACGGGGTTATTCTGGCACGCTTGATTACGCCTGAGGAGATGGGTGTACTGGGACTGACGGCTATCTTTTTTGCGCTGGCTGCTGTTTTGCAAAGCTCGGGTATAGGGGTAGCCCTGATACGTAAAATAGATAGGACAGAGGAGGATATTAACACTGCTTTCTGGTTCAATATTGCGGGTAGTTTGCTTTTTGCTTCGATATTCTGGTTTAGCGCACCATGGTTGGCCTATTTCTTTGAACAACCTGACCTTCTATGGATAACACGTATTTCATCCATAATGATGTTTGTTACCTCTAGTGCGGGTACTCACTGGTTGCTCTATACGTGTCGACGCGATTTTAAAACACCTGCTATTGTCGGATTTATTACCACTGTTCTGGGCATGCCAGTTACCATCACGCTAGCCTTTCTTGGTTGGAGCTACTGGTCAATAGTCTGGTCAGGTGTTTTCACAAGCGTACTCTCTCTTATTATTGCGTGGCGCATCTCCCCTTGGAGGCCAAAGCTGCAATTCTCTACAAAATCCTTCAAAAACCTTTTCGGCTTTGGGTCAAAAATGATGGCTTCAGCATTGCTCGATGAGGGCTTTAAGCATATACGTACCTTTATCATTGGGAAGTTCTACTCCACAGCCAGCCTTGGTCTATACTCGAAGGCCAACTCCATGGCTAACCTACCCGTATCAACAATTAACGGCATTTTGGGCGGCATCACCTACCCTATTTTAGCAACGGTACAGGATGATGATAAACGCCTCCTTAGTGCCTACAAAAAGTACATCAAAATCGCCTCTTTTGGCATCTTTTGGGGTGTGCTGCTCATGGCTGCTCTAGCCTATCCTCTAGTCAGTTTTCTTTATGGTGAAAATTGGTTGGGCTGTGTCATCTACGCGCAGATTATCTGTCTCTACCTCTGCTTTTACCATATACACGAAATAAATCTCAAAATACTCATGGTCAAGGGACGTAGTGATCTATTCCTGCGTCTGGAGATTATCAAGAAAATAGTCGTAGCCATTGCGCTTATCATCACGGCACCCATCAGTATTGAAGCTATGTGTTGGGCAGGAGTTGTCACTTCTCAGTTGGCACTTTTTATCAACACCTATTACACAGGAAAGCTCTTTAACTACTCCATCAAGGCTCAGTGGAAGGATTTTTTGCCTTACTTGCTTTGTGCTGCAATATCCTGCACTCCTGCTTACCTTATTACCTTTACATCGCTGCCAGATTATGCGCAATTAATTGCGGGAGGTGGCCTTTCATCCGTCATATATTACCTCCTGAACCGCCTGCGCCGAGACGAGGCTATGCAAGAAATCATAGACACTATGGAAGAAAAGGGAGTATTCCGCAAGCTGAAGAAGTTCTGCCCTTTTGTTAAATAATTAACGATAGGTGCTCACAATTAGCTATTTTTGAATCGAATAAAGATTGGGGAAATCTGTTAATGTAATGGTATAGCCACCGACGGATGCTCCTTGCTTGATTCTCTCTAGGCGTTCTCCTTCTTTGCATAATAGTAGATTGAGGCGGTATTGCTCTATCATTCTGGAAAAATCATCCACGCTAGCTATAGTAGAAGGTACCTGCATAATTGTGATACCAGCTTGACTCGCAAAGCGAGCCGCGTAGATAGATCTTTGTTCTAGATGATCTAGTATGCTTATCCAAAGTCGTGAATCAGCGCCATGTTGCTGAATGATGTAGTCACGTAGCGCGATTTCTTCATCAGTCATCTTCTCTAATGTCAAGGCCATGGGGAATTGCTGGTGTCGCAGTTGTCTCATCTGCCATATAGGATTATGCCAAGTGGCCTGTATACCCCAAAGAACAACTAGAATACACAGTGGCGCCCATTGGACTATTGAGTGCGGCTGTCGTTTTTCTTTAAAATAAGCGGAAGCTATGATAATGAAGGAAATTAGGCTCAGAACAGCAAAGAAGGGGATATAATAACGCTCATTATTGCGATATCCAACCAAAAATAGCAAAGGTATATAAGCCGAACAAAGTAGGATTGTTAGGGTGGATGTGAAGTAAAAAAAGCGTGTGAGGCCAACAGGCTTTCGATGTATTAGTAGGTAGAGAGCAAAGAGGGGTAGTAGAATTAAGATGATATTATTGAGTATAAAGCGTGCAAACTCTTTCACCATTTCCTTCACGACGATAAATTTAGCCTCTGCCCATTCTATAGGATGCGTCAACAAGGTCTGCACACTTTCTTTATCTGGAAAATAGCTACCTGGCCCCATCTCGGTCACTGACATGATGCGTCTGCTGTTATCCATCACGTATGGGTGATTAAAATGTGAAAGCGAGTAATAAACCCAAGGACTGATGCAGCAGAAAAAGACAAGCAGAGTTGCTAAAAAAGGCAAGAAATTGCGCTTATAAAGGCAAAATACACCCCAAGCCATCAGAACCATCAGTGTGAAAGTGAGGAAGTCAAAGCGTATCATGCAGCCCAGTCCCAAGAATAGTCCTAGCAAAGCGGCGCGCCCGATATGTCCTTTTTTCGCTACAAAAGATTGATAGAAGCCCTCCGCTGATACCAGACTGTAGGTTGCCAGTATAAAAAGCAAAGAAAACATTGTTGTGCCGCCACCGCCAATCTCGAAAAGCATTCTGGGCATGACGAAGAGAAAGAGCGTAACCAGTCCCCAGAGATGCCCAACACCATGGCGAATAAAAATCTGTCGTACACAAAGAGCAATAGCTGCAAAAGCGCCAAAGCTAATTAACAAAAATCCTCTCAATCCCATGCCTGTAAAATTATCCACAAGAGCTAATAAGGCAGGATACCCCAAAGGGAAACCCGTGCTGTACTCGCTAAAGTATTCTGCCTGCCTGATGAGATCCATTCGATAAAAATCTCCATTAGTAAAGCTTCTGGACAAATCGTAAAGCTGCCATATATCGTAAAGTGGTGCAGGGGCAAGTAGATGTGCTACAAAAATCCCCCATATATAGCAGATAACTCCCATATTAACAAGTTGCCAGAAAATAGAGCTAGGCCTGTTGACAAGACTGTAAGCAAGTAAAGTCAAGGGCATACAAAGCATATAAGCAAGCAGTAGATAAATGGGATCCAACATACTGCAGCATGCTGGCAGCACTAGGGGAAGAAAACAAAGCCCCTGAAATAGCGATGATGTCCTGGGTTTGAGTTGAAAAAACAACTGAACCAAAATATAGCAAAGCGTCACCAAGGCAACCATTCCTAACCCATTAGCCCAATAACCATCTGCCAGACGAGTATCTACGAAAAATTGCGGGATAAAAAGTGAACTTAAACAAAGAATACGCAGCAGATGTGTCATGATAAGTATAAAATAATAACTTAGGAGATTATATGGATTTTTTCGAAAAAAGCAACCCCTTATTGGCTTGTCAGTATTTTGACTTGACAAAATATTGCTTGACGGATTACTATGGAAACGTAACAAACCCGCTATGCATTCACCTCCTATCACTGTCACATCTCCACTACTGCCTCCTCTGGATGAGTTTAAGGCGCTATTGGATGATATATGGGAACGCAAGTGGCTCACCAATAATGGGCACTATCACAAGGAGTTGGAAGCCGCTTTGAGTAATTACCTGAAGGTGCCCCACCTTAGCCTCTTTACCAATGGTACGTTGCCCCTCATCACGGCCCTGCAAGCAATGGGTTTGCGAGAAGGGGAGGTCATCACCACCCCCTATTCCTTTGTCGCCACCACGCATTCCATCTGGTGGAATGGTCTTACCCCTGTCTTCGTCGATGTTGAGGAGGAGACAGGCAATATAGATGCCTCCCTCATCGAGGCGGCTATCACAGAAAAAACCGTCGCCATCATGGCGGTGCATGTCTACGGCATCCCCTGCGATACCAGAGCCATCCAATCCATCGCAGAAAAACATGGGCTAAAGGTCATCTATGATGCTGCCCATGCCTTCGGCGTAGAGGTGAATGGACGCAGCATCCTAGAAGAGGGCGATATGTCCACCCTATCTTTTCACGCGACTAAGGTCTACAATACAGTAGAGGGCGGCGCCCTCATCTGCCAAGATGCTGAGACCAAACAACTCATCGACCAGTTAAAGAACTTTGGCTTCATCGGAGAAACCGAGGTTGTTGCCCATGGTATCAATTCCAAGCTAGACGAGATACGCTCTGCCTACGGACTGCTCAATCTCAAGCAGGTAGATGATGCCATTGCCTCTCGCAAAGTCATTGCCGATGCCTATCGCGCAGCCTTGGCTGGTGTCGCAGGTATGCGTTGCTTAGAGGAGACTACAGGAGTGAAGCTCAATTACTCCTACTTCCCCATCTTTATAGAAGAAGCGATTTTCGGCATGAGCCGAGACGCGCTTTATCAAAAGCTTAAATCTCATAATATCCTCGCCCGTCGTTACTTCTATCCCCTCATCCCTGATTTTGAGGTGTACAGAAACACGCTTTCGGCTAAGGCTGCACATACCCCAGTTGCGCGAAAGTTGGCAAATTCTGTGCTCTGTCTTCCTATTTACGATAGTCTTAGTCAAGAGCAAGTCCTTTTCATCAGTTACTTAATCAAGTCATGAAAGTTGGAATCATGCAGCCTTATTTTTTCCCTTATCTCGGGTATATTGGACTCATCAAACACACAGATGCCTTTATTCTCTTTGATGGTGTGCAATTTATTCGCCATGGGTGGATAGAGCGCAACCGCATTCTCAAACCCAATGAGGGCTGGCAGTACATTAGTGTAGCACTCAAAAAAGCCTCTTCGCGTAGTCTCATCCAAGATACGCACCTTAACAATGAGCAAGCTTGGCAAGAAAAAATATTTGCACAACTGCAACACTATAAGAAAAAATCCCCATACTACCGCGACACTATTGAGCTCATAAAAGACGCATTTTCCAAACCCTCAGAAAGCATCACACAACTCAACTGTAACTGCCTTGAGTCAGTCTGCGCATACCTTGGTGTCCCCTTCAGATGCGGCATTTATTCCCAAATGAGCTTGCAAATCGAAGAAGCTAATACCCCAGATGAATGGGCACTCAACATCTGCAAAGCTTTAGGATATAATGAATATTGGAATCCTACTGGCGGTATGGAGTTTTTTGACCGTTCTAAGTATGAGGCTGCGGGCATTAAGCTCCAATTCATGCAGCCCGCGCTACCCTTCTACTCTCAAAGGCGTGGTCCCGAAAACTTTGAAAACGGTCTCTCCATCATTGATGTAATGATGTTCAATTCCCCCGAAGCTATTTGCCAAATTCTAGACGATTATGAGCTTATATAAGGAGATTGGAGGGTATTTTGATCTGGAGGCTAGAGGTGACTCTTGCCGTCTTGATGGTGTAGCTCTTAACTCTGGTCGAAACGCCCTTATTTACATTGTAAGAGCCTATCAGATCAAAAAAATTGGTGTTCCTCACTACACTTGTCCCGTTATATGGGAGGCACTGGAAAGGGAGGGTGTTACAATCGAATTTTATCATGTTGATAGTTCTCTGCGTCCGCAGCTGGAGCATCTTTCGGTGGATGATTATATTATTGTTAATAATTATTTTGGAGTTTGTGGAAAAATGATTGAGGAATTATCCCAATATTTCTCTAAACTTATTGTGGATGATGCTCAAAGTCTTTACGCAAATCGTTGTGCCTTTGCGCATTTTAATAGTCCTCGTAAGTTTTTTGGTTTGCCTGATGGCGGATTCGCTCATTGTAAACAGACTATTAGCACTCAGCTGCTGCATGATAGTTCTGTTGCGCGTTGCTCTCATTTGCTCATCCGGGCTGATAGCGATGCAACTAGTGGATATGCCGATTTTAAAGCAAATGATAATAGTCTAAATGATGCTCCTTTATTGTTGATGTCGAAGCTTACTCAACAAATGGTGAAAAGTTTAGATTATGAAAAAGCGGCAAAAATCAGACTGACGAATTTTCAGCATCTTCATCAAGCGTTCTCAGAGATCAATGAGCTACAAATTGATCTCCATGCAGCTGATATTCCTATGGTGTACCCCTTGCTGACGCGTCAGGATGGACTCAGAGAGCATCTTATTGCAAATAATATCTATGTGGCACAATATTGGCCTAATATTGAAAGTCGTGCTGCTAGCGACGCAGAATTGTATCTGCAACAATTTTTACTCCCTTTACCCATCGATCAAAGGTATGGAAAAATAGAAATGAATACCATTATAGAAACTTTATGGAAAAAATTATCATTATAGGTGGACGAGGCACAGCCATTGTCATTGCAGATCAGATTATGGATGCCAAAAGTCGTTTTCAAGCTCCTTGCGAAGTGATAGGGCTTGCGCTTGATGACCGTTCGCAAGGAAATGAGCTGTCAGGATATCCTATTTTGTGCGGTATTAGAGAGCTATATGAAAAATATGCTCAATATGAAGATGTGAAATTTATTTATTCTCTGTACCGCCCTGATGTGATGGAAGAGCGCGTGCAGCTCTTGGAGAGCTTGAATATTCCGCTTGAAAAATTTACCAATTTTATCCACCCATCAGTTATGCTTGCAAGATCAGCTGTTATGGGTGTCGGTAACGTGCTATTGGCAAATGTCGTTGTTAACTGTAACGCCAAAATTGGCAATTTTAATACTGTAAACTCCGGTACGTTATTAGGTCATGATATTGAAATTGGTCACAATAATTATTTTGCAGGACAAGTGTGCGTTGGTAGCGGATTATTCATTGGAAATAAGAATTTTATAGGTCTTAATAGCTCCATCAGAAATGGTATTAAGATGGGAGATAATAACATAGTTGGCATGTCGTCCAATGTGACTAAGAATGTGGATGATTCCTGTATTCTTTATGGCAATCCTGCAACAATTAAACCACAGCTTAATAACATTATTCGTTAATATTAAATATATGTATCGATATGGAATTTGTTGATGAATTAGATTTTACACAGGAAAATAAACAATTTTTCGAGTTGAAGGGCAAAGTTTGCAAGAAGAACTTTGAGAGACGTAATTTGCCTTGTTACCTCATGCATGAAGGCGATGAGGTGAAAAGCTTTATAAAAAAATTCATTAAAGATCATACTTACATAAAAACCATTGCAATAAGTGACGGTGTTTCACTTTATCAGCTCAACTTGTATGAATGGCTTCAAGAAGAGTATGGGAAAGATTGCGAAATCATTATCCCATTGGAGCGTTCTCAGACAGGGCATTATGCTGTATTTGGTAATGAACCTCAGGGCAGAATGAATCTTCCCTATGAGGAATGGCGTGAAAAAATGGACGTGTGGTATGAGACTTGTCGTAAGTCTCTTATTAGCGATTTGCTAATCATTAGCGCGAATGCAATTACCGAGAACGGAGAAATTGTTTCTGTAGATGGACTCGGAAATCGAGTTGCCGGTATGATTTTTGGTCCTCGTCATGTTATTTGTGTTGTAGGCAAGAATAAAATAGTTACAGATATTGATAAGGCAATGGATCGCATTCATAATTATGCGGCGCCAATGACGTATATAAGGCATAATATAAAGCATCATGCCTCATTTATTAACGTTCCTTGTGTCAAAACTGGTAGGTGTATGAAATGCTGTCACGAATACAGTTCATGTCGCAATATTGTCACCGTTCGCGGTCAAATTAAACAACACTCAGATCGTATACATCTTGTTATTGTAAACCAAAATTTAGGATTTTAGTAAATATCGTATAAATAAATCATGAAAGCTTCACCCCTTGGACTATATTTTGAAGATTTCGTAGTAGGAGAAGAAATTCAACATTCCCTATCCAAAACGATTTTCGAAAGTGATAACAACTTTTTTTCACTTCTCACCATGAACCATCATCCTGTTCATACCAATACGGATTATGCTTCACGCAATCAGCACGGGAAAATTTTAGTTGTAGGCACACTCGTTTTTTCTCTTGCTGTTGGCATTACCGTACCTGATGTGAGCGGTAAAGCAATAGCTAACCTCGGTTACGAAGATGTAAAGCATCTCAATCCGGTCTTCATTAATGATACCATCTATGTGCGCACCATCGTTCTTAATAAAACAGAATCGCAAAGCAAAAATGACAGAGGTATCGTATATGTTGAAAGTATTGCCAGTAACCAAGATGGTACGGATGTCTTGAGCTTCCGTCGTCACGTACTTATTAAAAAACACCAAAATCAAAAAATATGAATAATTATCTCATGCGCAGCCTCATGTTTGTGCCCGCGCATAACGAAAAACTTTTAGAAAGCGCTCTGCGCCGTGATGCCGATGTATTACTTCTCGACATAGAGGACTCTGTCCCTCCTCCTTTTAAGCAGCAGGCGAGAGATAATATTAAGGCCTTTGTTCAATCTTCAGAAATTGGCACAAAGCTCATCTTTCCGCGTGTGAACGATCGAGAGAGTGGCGAGCTCTTGCGCGATGCGCATCAGCTGACTATTGATGGGATTACAGGCTTTATGTATCCCAAAGCTACAAAGGGAGAGGATGTTTACTTCTTTGGGAAACTATTAGAAACAATAGAGGCTGAAAAGGGCTATCCAATAGGCACTTTTAAAATTATCCCACTCATAGAGACAGCGGGAGCAGTGATGAATATACAAGAGATTTGCACTGCATGCCATCGTGTAGTCGCTGTAGCTTTTGGTTGTGAAGATTTTGTGACTGATATACGTGGCAAACATGATCACGAGGGGTTGAGTATTTTTACACCTCGAGCCATGATAGCTATGGGCGCGCGCGCGACAGGAGTTATACCTATTGATACCGTGCATATTAAGGTTCATGATTTAGAGGATTTGGAGAAAAATCTAATACTTTCACGTAATCTTGGTTTTGAAGGTATGCTTGTCCTCAATCCTAAAGAGCTGCCCCTTGTACATCAGTACTATTCACCTTCCGAGCAAGAGGTAGAGGATGCTCAAGAAATGATTCGACTCGCTGAAGATGCTGCTGCGAGCGGACAAGGTGTTGCAGTTAAAAATGGGAAGTTTATTGGTCCTCCTATGGTCAAAATAGCGAAGCAAATCTTGCTTAAGCATAAGCTGATTCAAGACAGATAAACCCTTTGCTTATGAAAGATTCGCTGGATGCGCAAGAATCCCCGCTAGTAAGTATTTATTGCTTGGTGTATAATCATGCTCCTTTTTTGCGTCAATGCCTTGATGGTTTCGTGATGCAAAAAACTGCATTTCGCGTTGAAGTTCATATTCATGACGATGCGTCAAAAGATGATAGTCAGTCTATAATTCAAGAATATGTAGAAGCCTATCCTAACATTATCTGGTGTCCCATTTATCAGAAGAGGAATATTTTTAGTCAAGGATTATCTCCTGGGTGCCTCTTGTTACCGCAGATTAAAGGCAAATACGTCGTCTGCTGCGAGGGAGACGACTACTGGACAGATCCGTTAAAGCTGCAAAAGCAGGTGGACTTCATGGAGGCAAACCCAGATGTGAGCATATGTCACCACTCTGCGCGAGTTGTCTGGGATAAAGGAGAACAGCCAGATACCATTTATCCACCGCAAGCGGACGAAAAAGGCTATCGCGAGGAACTGTTTGTTAATGATTTTTTGAATCATCATTGGTTAGCAACAGCTTCGGTCATGTTTCGCTGGTGCTTCAATCGAAGCGATTTAAAATTCGAGGAGCAATACCCTAAAAATATTCTCTCGGTCGACACGATACTCTTCTTGTTTCATGCTGTGAGGGGCAGAGTCATACAGATACCAGGAGTGATGTCTGTTTACAGACGCCATTCAGGCGGGCTTACTTACTCTCGCGATGCCAATGATGATAGTTATTATACAAAAAATGCATTGAAGCTCCTCAACTTCTTTTCCTTCGCAGAGAAAATCACAGGACAGGACTACAGTGCCAAGCGACGTGAGCAATTATTAAATTGCATCATGGCATGTGTAACGACTGGCAATGGAGATGTCCTCAATCAATTGAAAGAGCAATACCCTGATGATTACGAAATAGTCACCCGTCCTTATCTCCATTCTGAAAGATGTGATGAGAAGAAAAAGTGGAAGAGGCTAATCGCCACTACACCTATCATGAAGTTTCTTTGTGGGAAAGTGAAAAAACTATTCAAGCTTAATTTTTAAGTAGGAATGACAAAGCCTTGTACAATATTGGTATGCGGGTCTTTAGTAAAAGAGCTCCTTTAACATGCAAAGGTGTTGCTTTACGAAAGTCTGCGGCGGCCTTATCCATGGCTTTTTCTAGTTCTGGGCGTTCTATTCCTAACTCATGCATCCAGCTCATCTGTGCGCGCTTTTCGTGGATGATACGCATGTAGAGTCCCATTTGCCAAGAGACGCGACGCCTTAGTGGTAGAGCGTTGAGCTTTTTCATAAAGGGGATGAAGAGCGTGACGAGATTAGTGTAGTCCTTTATGGGGCGGTTGAAGTGTTTGAGCTGCACGCAGACAGAGTCCTCGCGCTCATAATAGGAGTACAGAGGCTCAGGCAAGCAGTAAAACTCTGCTACATGATAGGCGTTGGAGAGAAAGAAGATGAGATCCTCATTCATCGGAACTCCCGCTGGGAACTCAATCTGATACTTTCTTATTGTCTCTAGTGAGTAAAGCTTGTTGACTCCAAAAGCGTGCATGCGAAAAATGCAGTCTGCACTTTGAGTAAGTAATTCCGGCTTCGTCAGGTGAGAAGCAGCATAGGGTCCAAGGTTTTTATCCTCTTTTGCTTTATCTGCAAACACACGCTTAATCCCAAAAACTATCATAGCTTCTGGGTGCTGCTCTTGTGCCTTTTTAAGGGTGGTAAGCGCGTTAGGTTCTAGCCTGTCGTCAGCGTCTAAGAGTAAGGCATAGATGCCGCAGGCGTGAGAGAGTGCAACATTACGCGCAACGGATACTCCAGCATTTTCTTGTGTGAACACGCGCACGCGGTTGTCTTTCTTCTCCCATTCGCGTAGGCGTACCAAGGTGTCATCGCTAGAACCATCATCGACACAGAGAGCTTCCCAGCGTGTTTCCGTCTGGGCGATGAGTGACTCGATACTTGCCCCAACCCAGTCTTCACAATTGTAGGCCGGAATAACAATGCTAAAGAGCGCTTTGTCGACTATGTCGTTCATGCTCTGCCAAATATTTTTTTAAGTTTTTGTTTGATATTGAGCCACCATTCTTTGCGGCCGACAACGCCGACACGGGTCTTTTCACAGAGCAGCTGTGCATTCTGCATGCTGAGGAGGAATTGTGCTTCGCGGTAGTTAAGGTGTTTTTCGGTGTGGAGATGCCCGCTCTCTATCCATGGCTGCATGCGGCTGTCGAGCTCCTTGAGGAAGAGCACGTGGTACTTGGGGTCTATGCGCTTGTAGGTGTAGTACATGGCTGCCCACCATGCTGGGGCAAAGGCGGGCTTGACCATCTCCCATCGCTCTGGGGATTTTTCCTCTAACATGCGTTGGATATAGTCGAACTCTCGCATGGGCACGTCATAGTCGCCCTTTTTGTGGATGGAGGAATTGACATTAGTCTGGCGGTAGGAGTAAAAGACCTCATTAGTCCAGATAGCGCGTTTTGCTAGGCTGAGGGTCTGAAACCAAAAACCATTGTCCTGATAGGATGCACCAGGTGTTTCGTGGTGGCGTATGCCCCAGTGCTCTATCCAACTGCGCCTGTAGATGCCCGCCCATGTGTAGAGAGGGATACGATAGCACTGCGGCTCTGTAGCGGGGGTGCAGAGTTTTTCTTCTAGTGAGGCAGGACATCTGCCACCCGCTTCGTAGCGTCTCGCCTGCCCTTCCATGTCCCAAAAGTATTGATAGCCGCCCTTGACCATGTCTGCATCATGTTGCTTTGCTAGCTGGTAGAGACGCTCGTACATTTGCGCATCAATGATATCATCGCTCTCCACAATGCCTATGTATTCGCCCGCTGCTGCGTCAATGCCCGTGTTCATCGCCTTGCCATAGCCCTCATTCACCTTGGAGATGACGCGCACGCGCTTGTCTCGGGCAACATAAGATTCTATGATGGAGAGGGAATCATCCGTGGAGCCATCGTTGACAACGATAAGCTCCCAGTCCTGCAATGTTTGCGCTAAAATACTATCTATGCATTCGGCTAAATAGCTAGCGACATTATAGACAGGCATGACGATGCTGACAAGTACGGTAGGCATGCCTCATATTATAACTTTTTGCGCCAGTTTTTCAAGCAAAATGAATGCTTGTTGGTAAGCTTTCTGTGACCTACCAAGACCAGCCTACGGCTACTATTCCATGTAATTCAGAGCCGTTCTGTCTGTCAAATCGCTCGCTTTGTATGGTTGCGCCAATGAAAAAGTCGACTTCTTGGTATTGTCCACCTATTCCTAGCTGCACTTCCATCTGCCAAGGGGTGCGGTTTGCATCGTGCTCAAAATAGCGGAACACGCCTCCGTCCAAGGAGAAGTCACGGGCAACATAATACCCCGCTGTGCTTGCCAAAAAGAATAGAGAAAGCTTCTCAGGGTCAAAGTCTGGCTTAACTAGGCTGCTGACACCAAAACTGGCGTTGTAATTGCCCACGCGTCGTTGGTAGGGAGGCAGGTTGATGCCGACGCGCAATGTGATGCCCATGCCTGCACGCATGGAGACAGTGCCTAGCTCTTCTTGCGTAAAAATCATACCATCGCTTTGCCAGCCTGATTCGCTTTTCCAGTCCATGCAGGCGATGTCAATCTCCTGAGAACTGCTAAGCTGCATGGTGAACTCTGCTGGCACCTGATGCTCCCACCCTTGCCATTGGAACAGCTGCCCTATACCGTGGATGACTCGCTGGGAGTCCTGAGCCAAAGAGGGGACACCAGTCATGCCTAGTTGCAGCTCGACGTTGAGCCCAAAGCGCTCTCCTGTCAAGATATAACCTGCACCCAGTGCTAGGTACCCCGCGTAGGGGTGCTCCCCAGGGTGGACGTAGGTATTATTGGTGTAGGGGGTATAGATGTCCTGACGTAGGCTCAAGGTCCAGTAGTCGCCCGTGCTGAGTCTGTGGGCGTAGTCAAGGCGTATACCATTGGTGTAGTTGTTGTCCTCTGAGAAAAAGACATCATTCTCCAAGACGAAGCGAAAGGTCTTTTCGGGCATGTTGCCTTTCTTTTCTTCCTCCACTACTGCGGCTTGACTCCAGTTGACCATGCCGCAGGTACTCAACAAGAGAGCACCAACTGATGTGATAAAACGACTGCGCATTACTGTTCGCAGGTGTAGATGATGGGGTGCCTATATGATGGCATTATTTCTCTTCAGAGTCCTCTTCTCCTGTACCAAAGGCATCAATCCAATCCACCTTTTGGAAGGTGAAGCCAAGCGCGAGGAGTCGCTTGTGGAAGTCGGGCAAGTGAGCTGCTCCGTAGAAGATAGCAAGCTTCTTGCTGTCCTTGTTTTTAAGTTCTTCGATGAGAACTTTCATAGCCTTTTCATTACGAGATACAATGATGGCGGTGTCATCCAGAGCCTTCGTGCCCTTATCGGCAAGTGTGTCCATGACAAAGCCACGCATCATACTAGTAGAGGACTCACCAGTGAGAAGCTTTTTAGCCATTTCGCTCTGCTTCTTCTTATCATCCTTACTCCTTCTGCTGGGCAGCATTTCTGTCAAAGCCATACCGAGGAAGGTCTCCTTGCGCTCTTTCATGGCAGCATTCATTTCTTCCATGGTCATATCCGCGAAGACAAAGTGATCAAAGCCATAGTCAACTACTGACTGCTGCATAACAAGATCTAGCTTATTGCTATTGAGGGCATAGGCTAGACCAAGAAGCATGCCGAATACGCCGCCCCCAGACTTTTTGTCATCTATGGTAGCAAGCTCCTTGCGCTCTTCATCTGTGATGGTGTCATTTTCCAGCTTTTTGCGCAGTGTCATCATGCGGGAAAGGGTTGCGCCGTCCACCATCTCATAAAGAACACGGTCGTAGCCTGTGAAGAGCTCATTGAGTTGCTCAAAGTAATCGCGCTCACCGATATGGATTGCGCCGACTAGATCGACCACTTGACCATCAGGGGAGACGTAGGTAGCAATTGGTGTTTGCAAGATGCGTTCTTCTGTTTCGCCGACTTTTTTGATGTTGATGCAATCTGTCGGGTAATTCTGCGCGAACAGGGAGAAGGAGCAAGCGATTGTTAGACCTGCTGAAAGGAAAAATTGTTTAATCATGTGTTACATACTAACTATTCAGTGAGCACATGGCAAGAAAAAACTTTGACAGTAGGTGTAATATGTTAGATTTCTCGGGTGGAAAAAGACCGCGACTTCGCCATTGTTACCCCATGCGCGAAAGCCTCCTGCGCAAATCGCAGGGGGCTTAAATAATTAATTTTTAGTTATGTTCTGCCTTGCTCTCTGTTACCCTTGCTGCCTGAGCATGGAGATGTGTTATGTCGATATACATGAACAAGCTGTCACCTTTGCAGATGACAGCTTGATAGGATGATATGTTTTCCTGTGGCTCTATTTTAGCCCCAGAAGGCGGCATAGAGGGCTATGGTGGCAATCACCACAAAGATGCCTGCGACCTTGGCGGATTTGGAGGATTCCATTTCCACGATTCCCTTGTCGGCAAGGACGATGGCTTTGCCACCACGCTTGCTGTTGATGAGGGTGATGATGTAGCCTATCAGGACGATGGTAATCAAGCAGACTGCCATGCGGTTGAGGAAGGGCATTTCTGGTATGTAGTACTTGATGAGTCCATATTCTACGACGTTGATGGCTATACCAAGCCATCCGAAGTAGCGTGGGCACTTGGGTACGAAGAATCCAAAGAGGAAGACGACGAGTGCACCGGGGCTCATGAAGCCTTGGAACTCCTGAATGTAGGTGAAGATGCTATCAAAGCTGGAGTTGAGGTAGATGGCCAGTACGAGGGCGATGATGGCGCAGAAGAGTACGCCTGTCTTGCCGACGAAGACGAGCTCGCTCTGGCTGGACTGCTCTTTGCGTATCTTGTTGTAGATGTCCATGGTGAGCAGTGTGGAGGCAGAGTTGAGCATGGAGGCGAGGGAGCTCACCACCGCACCAAAGAGTGCCGCCAGTACGAACCATGCCCAGCCTGTGTTGGGCAGCAGTTTGCTGAGTAAGAGGGCAAAGGCGGAGTCGTAGTCGTAGCCGTTGAGGGGCTTGGAGATGGCAAACTTTGCTGCTCCTTCTCCTAGGCTGTTTGCCTTGATGATGGCTCCGTTGACGGAGGCGATTTCAAAGGCGAGGGCGGAGGAGATGATGCGTTGCTTTTTCTCGACGCTGTCTGCGGACTCTGGTATGTAGATTTCTACGTCGTGGTCTGTCTTGTAGTCTTCTAGGAGACCTGTGATCTGGACATCGGCGTCGCTGGCTTTGTGCAGCTCGCTAACGGTCTTGAGGGTGCCCATGTGGGTGGCCATGGCTTTTTTCTCTGCATCATTGCCAGCGGAGTTGGCGTTGTGTATCAGCTGCTCGACTGCTATGGCGGTGTTGGCCATGATGTAGTCGGGTGTGATGTCGTAGAGGGGGGTCTTGTTTTCGCTCTCTGCTGCGTCAAGGGTTGCTTTGATGACTGCTGCGTTTTTGCCGTCAGCAGAGTCTTTCATGTCGTCCTGATAGAGGTTGTAGGCGAGTATGCCAGGGATGATGACGACAAAGGGGATGAGCAGTTTTAGGGCTGCGGCAAAGACGATGCCTTTTTGACCTTCTGCAAGGCTCTTGGAGGCAAGTGTGCGCTGCATGATGTACT
>CAZRZE010000016.1:0-23823 GCA_964604535.1 uncultured Akkermansia sp. | reverse complement strand
AAAAAAATACACATTATGGTAGCCATTCGTCTTAATCGCCAAGGTTCCAAGGATCGTCCTTATTACAAAATCGTAGTCACCGACAGCCGCGCACGTCGCGACGGTGCATTCATCGAGCAAGTAGGCACATACAATCCCATGGCCGAAGGTGAGAATTACACACTTGACCTCACAAAGGTTGACAAGTGGATTGCTAACGGTGCTCAGCCTTCCGATACAGTCGCCTCCATCATCAAGAAAGAGCGCGCTAAAGCCTAATCGCTAGCAGTCGCTACACAAACAGACAATTTTAACAATTTGGTTGTTGATACGCCTCTACCTTTTGGTGGAGGCGTATTTTTCTCTTTGCGAATGACGAGAACCTGCCTTGCGCTGACCATACCCGCTCGGGATTGCCTCTGCGAGTGCACTCAAGAGCTGTGCTCTCAGAAAATCTATTGAATGCAATTGCGCAGTTTTGTCACTTATTTTGGTTCTAGCAGGCTGCTTATAGCGGCACTACTCATCATCATTCCAAAGCTAGCTGTCACATGTGTCGCCGATCCTAGTCCGCTAGCACAGCCTATGCCGCCCAGTTGTCCCTCTTCCTTGCGCTCTCCGACGCTGCCATCACATTGCGGGTAGCGCGGTTTTTCCGCAGAGTAGACACAGGGTATTCCTATCTCAGGACATTTGTCCGCCAAGGGGAGTTGATATTGCTTTCTTAGGTTCTTGCGCAGTGCGCTTAGTAGATTGTCTCCATGACTGCGCGCGAGGTCGCTCAGGCGTACCTGCGAGGCGTCAATGCGCCCTCCAGCACCGCCACAGGTGATGAGTTTGATTCCTCTCTGGTAGCAGCTAGCGATGAGGTGTGTTTTGGCCTTCATGCTATCAATGGCATCAATAATGAGGTCTGCCCTCAAGCCGAAGAGTTCTTCTTCTTTCCCCTCGCGGTAGAAGCTACAGAGTTCTGTGATTTCTATGTCGGGGTTGATGAGTCGCAGTCGGGCGGCCATGGCAGTGGTTTTGAGTTGCCCATATGTGCCGTCCAAGGCGTGTATCTGTCTGTTGGTATTGGTGACACAGAGGTCGTCCAGATCCATGAGGGTGATATGCCCCACGCCTGTTCTAGCAAGGGCTTCTGCGACCCATGAGCCTACTCCTCCTATGCCGACGATGGCGATGTGGGAGGAGGCGATGCGGGCGGCTTGCTGTGTGCCATAAAGGCGTATGATGCCGCCAAAGCGTTGTTCATTCATGGCTTTTGATATTCTCTGGCAAAGGGTGTTAGGCTGAGGGCGCATCCGCTCTCAGGGTCTACGGTGATGGCGACTCCGCAAATAAGGGCTGGCCAGCCGCCCACGGGTAGTTTGCCCGGTAGTCCGCTGGTTAGGGTGGCTAGGACGGAGTCGGTGTCTCTGCCTATGACTCCGTTGAGTGTGCCACACATGCCCACGTCTGTCATGTAGCCTGTGCCCTTTGGTAGGATGCGTGCATCGGCTGTCTGGACGTGGGTGTGGGTGCCGAGGACTGCGCTGACTTCTCCATCGAGCTGGTGACCGAAGGCGGTTTTCTCGCTGGTGGCTTCGGCATGTATGTCAACGATGATGATTTTTGCCTCTTCTTCTTGGCGAAGTCTCTGGCATTCTGGCAGTATTTTTACAAAGGGATTTTCCGCAGCAGGGCGCATAAAGGTGCGTCCCATGGCGACGACGACGCCCAGTTTTCCCAGTGGGCTATCTATGACGACAGAGCCATAACCAGGTGTGCCTTCTTGGAGGTTGAAGGGGCGCAGGAGGCGCGGGTGCTGGGGCATCCAGCCGACGATGTCTTGCTGATCCCAAGCATGGTCGCCGAGGGTGATGATGTCCACGCCAGAGTTGAAGAGCTTGTGCGCTATTTTTGGGGTGATGCCACGCCCGCCAGCGGCGTTCTCGCCATTGACAATGACGGCCGCGGCATTGAATTCTTCGATAAGCTCTGGGAGAGCGAGTAGGAGAGCCTTTCGTCCGGGCTCTCCCACTACGTCCCCAAAGAAGAGGATGCTTTTCATTCTTCGTCTAAATCGCAGGGCACGATGACCATGGGTATGCGCGTGTGGCGCATGAGTTTTTCTGGTGTGCTGCCCAGTAGTATAGTGCTTAGCAGACTATGGTGGCGGTTGCCCACGACAAACATGTCTACGTGGTGGCGGTCGCAAAAGTCCAGTATGCTCTGCACGAGGTCAGCGGATTCTTCCGCCTTGCCATAAATAGGTATGTGCCACTGCTCGCTTATTTCATTTGCTAGCTTCTTGGTGCGTTGGTCTGTGATATGCAGCAGGCTATCGTCTATGCGTAGGTTATCAAAGTTGTTGATATGCGGCAAATGCCCTATACTGTCATCTGAGTACATGGTGCTAGTTGCCTCCAAAATCTGTGTCGGGAGCAAGTGTAACAGGTACATCTTGCTCTGACACTGTTTGACCAGCTTTGCGGCAAAGTCCAAAACAGGGCGTGAATCATCCGATAAGTCAGTAGTTGCTAATATTTTCATAACAATCACTTATAGCATGATAGCACGCCCTTTACAAGAAGTTTATTCTACTCGTTAGTTTTTAATCCACCTGATTTGGATTTGACCCTGCTTTTCGCTGGGTTGGTCAAATTGGAGGATGATGGCGCATTCATTATTAGCGGTTGCCTCAGCAGGGATGCTCCAGCTGTAGCGGCAGCTGTTACCCTTGTTGTCATCAAGCTTTAGAGGAACTTTTCTGCCGTCTAGGATAAAGCTTGCTTCTTTGAGCTTTACTGGTGCCTTTGCAGTGATGATAATTGCCTTGGCGTTCTTGATATCCGCGATGGAAACAGGCAGGCGCAGGGGCTGATTATTCTTCGCCAGCTCTGCACCTGTGGTGCTGCTGATGAGGTAGAAATCAGCCTTAACACCTCCGCCAGTCACCTTGTCAGCGTAGGCGATGAGATCCTTGGCCATTTCCACAGGATTACCCTTTGCCTTGCGTGCGGTGAAGGGAATCTGACCTGCTACCCAGCGGCGTTCAAAGTCACCAATATTGTGCTTTGCACCCATGCGGTTTTCGAGGTAGTAGACAGTGCGCTTCAGGTAGTAGTCGGCGATGAGGCCAGACCAGACGCGGGCGGAGTAGTCATTGATGGGAGGACCCCATATGGTGACAAGGCGGCGGGCGTTGCTTTCATAGCTGGTGCCCTGCTTGGGGATTTTCTTGTCGTAGGCCTTGGCATAGCCCAACCACTTGCCGAGGCGCAGATTGGGGTGATGAGCCAGAAGATCGTCTGTGCCCGTCATGAGCTTCTTGAGCTGCTCAATCTTCTTCTTGGCTTCATCATGCTTTCCAGCGGAGATGTCGCCATTGATTTGATTAATCAGCTGTTGAGCCTTGCCTCCTGCATAGAGAGCGGCGAGCTCTACCAAGTCAGCGCGGTAGAGAGGGCTTTGCTGCAAAGAATGACTTGCCTGTGTAAAGAACTTGATAGCCTTTTGGTAGTCTGCGCTAAAGTTAATTGTACCACCACCATGTTGCCAGTTATAGCGAGGGTGGTCGGTGAAGGTGTTGTACACAGAACCATGAGGTGACTGTGGTGACTTGGGCATGGTCATATGCTTCCAGAAAGAGTCCAGAATAGGCATATTTTGACCATAGCGGTTCACATTATAATTAACCAGCCACTCATTGAGGTTGATGGGCTTTTCCTGCCAACCAGCATCGGAAATGAGCTCATAAATGACCTCATTATTCTCAATGCCCTCGGGCGCAGTCCCAAAGCCAACAAGATTGCCCTTGTTGGGGGAATTAAGCGCATCCCAGACACCATTGGCGTAGAACTCCAACACACCAGTCTGACCTACCTTGCCACCCATATTGGGGACAGTGCTGTAGACCCACTGCTTCTTGAAAAAGCCTGTGTAGCGTTCCCAGTTGTATTGGCGGTTCCAGAAGTGCTTGTTATAATCTGTCGCGAGGTCGAGGATGAGAATCTTCTCATCGGGCACAAACTTGGTCAACATATCCAGCGCATGGGGTGTCCAGATACTAGGCTGATAACCCAGCATCCATCCCTGCATCACCCATGTTGCATCGGGGTTTGCATCTTTGATGGACTTGTAAATCACCTTGCCATAATCATTGAGGAACTGATCTTCGCCAGCCTCAAATGGCTTGTCAATCTCATTGAAACTATCAATGATGTAGTAATCATTCTTACCAAACTCCTTTTCCCATTCTTGGATGAAGAGAGTACCAATCTCGGCAAAGAGAGGATTTTCGGGAGTCATCATGAAGCTATGGAAAGCGCCACTAGCCCATGTTAGCTTTTTGAGCTGCGTATCGGGGTAAACTGACTTGATACCTTCTGGAACAAAGCCCGCAAAACCGGGGCAGATGGGCTTCATACCCAGTGAGCGCATCTTTTTGAGCACCTTGTGTTGGAGAGCAATCTGCTCCTTGTGCCAAGCATCTGTGAGAGGACCATCAATACCGAAGAGATTACCCATACGCATCCATGGAAGGTGGGCAGGAGCGGCAAAGTATTTTTTGATATCCTCATCCTTGATACCAATCTTCTTGAAGACGCGTGTCATAATTGCCTCTTGGGCAACAAGAGCGAGAGGCATATCAAAGCCATGCAAAGCCATCCAGTCAATTTCCTCTGACCAACGCTGCCAATCCCAGTAGGGCATGGTGTAACCGTAGGTGACCACATTAAAGTAGTAGTGATGCTTGAAGGGGGACTTCATATTCTTGCTGTAACCAGCAGGAAGCTGTTGAGCCTTACTCTTATCAAATCGGTTACCCGTCCAGCTGGAAATACCCCAACCTTGGGATTTTGTAAAATCGTAGAAACCACGGCAAATAGCGACACCAGATGAGCCCGTGATGTGGAGTTTGTTATCAACAACTTTAACCTCGTATTGCTTACCAGACTCTTGTTCTGGGCTGATGGTTAACTCGAGAGGCCAGGGGGTTTCTTGTGTAAAGCGTTCTATCACCGCCCTAGCGGCCTTGGTATCATCACCCCATGCACTGAGGCTACCCAAGAGCGCGGAAAGTGCAATTGTAAAAGTAACTTTCTTCATAAGGCAAGCATTATAGCAAAATAGACTTGCATGTCAAGGATGCATCCCGCAGCGCGTGATTCTGCCGTCGCGGACGCGAAGCATGTGGTGAGGCGCACTGTCACGGTAGGATGAAGCTGTATGAAAAATCAAGGCAGCAGTGTTTCATTCTCCTCTGCATCGCTCTCCTTGCGCGTCTGGGGTCCCAGCAGGCGTGAGGAGCTGCGTACGACAAAAATAAGGAAAATGATAGTCATGCTCCCCCAAGCCAAGGGCATAATAACACCAGGTGCTCCTGCAAGTAGCTTTGTGATAAGAGGGTTCTGCGTTTCAAAAAGATTTTTGTACACCCAAGCCGCAAAGACGATGAGCAGTGCCCCCGGTGTGATCCAGTTGATCATGATGCTCAAACCACGTGGCAGCTTCATGAGCGCGCCTTCACGCAGCTCTTCTAGCCCATTCTGTGTTGTCAGCTTCACGCGGAAGAGTAGCAGCATGATGATGCAGATGACAAAGAGTAAGAGAGTGCCAAAGAAGAAGTTCATGGTCTCCAGCGCGAGTAATCCATCCCCCGTGAACCATGAGACGATGAGCGTGCCACCTCCAAGGATGATGGCGATGAGTACGACACATTGCGCACGTGTCAGATGCCAAAAGTCCTCAAGGAAGGCTATACCAGGTTGGAGCAATGAGATGGAGCTCGCCACGGCTGCAAGGAAGAGTAGCAAGAAGAACATTGCGCCAAAGAATTGCCCTGCTGGCATCTGGGCAAAGACCTGCGGTAATACTTCAAAGCCTATGCCAAAGGTACCCATCCCCGCTGCGGCAGCTACGCCAAGGAAGGCGATGGCGGCGGGGATGATCATCAACCCCGCTATGCCTACCTCGACAAGCTGGTTGGTCGCATTTGCCGTTAGCGAGCTTAGTGCGATATCGCGTTTCTTGCTCACGTAACTGGCGTAGGTGCTTATTGTGCCAAAGCCCACGGAGAGAGAAAAGAATATCTGTGATGCTGCATCCAGCCACATTTCAGGATTCATGAGCCCCGCAATCAGCGAGACTTCCTGCTTTTCCACCTGCTGGTCGGGGTGCTGTTGCTGCACGCGCTCGGTGATGGTGGCTACCTCGCTGGGCGTAGCCGTAGCGGGAAGCATTTCTACACTCTTGCCCTCAACGACGAGCATCGTTTTATCGGGATTCCACATGTAACCAAGCCCCTCATTGATGCTGCGCTCGGGGTGGGCGGAGTCAGGCGTACCCAGCGTGAGCACGCGTATGAGCATAACAATGGAAAGAACCAATAGTGCTGGCATACTCCACTTGCTAAACCACTCAATACCCTTATTGATACCACGGTAGAGAATGATAAAATTGGCAAAGAGCGCGATGATGGTGAAAACGATCACGAGACTCAGCCCTAGGCTGAATGCTGCGCCATCCGACTGCATACCAGTGAATTGGGCAAAGAACGCGCTGTAGTCCGCTGGCTGATCCAGCTGGAGATCGCCCATCATCGTGTGGTAAAAGTAACCCAGCGTCCAGCCCTCCAGATAGAGGTAGTACATGGAAACAGTCAGTGGGATGATGAGCATGAAGATGCCCACATACTTCCACGCGTGCGAGCGAGAGAGCAGCAAGAACATCGACACGGGGCTATGACCACCGAGACGACCTGCGCGGCGACCTAGAGCCCACTCCACCCAGCATAGGGGTACTCCGAGGACAGCAAAGGCAACGAGGTAGGCAATCATGAAGGCACCGCCACCGTATTCTGCGGCGAGACCGGGGAAGCGCAAGAAGTTTCCAAAGCCAACGGCACTGCCAGCGACGGCAAGCATGACACCGAGATTGGAACTCCACTGTTCTTTTTGGAGGGATTTACTCATGTGGAGAATTAGCTTTGATTGTTGCGTTTGAGTAGCTTGATGAAGCAGGTGAAGAAGAAGCCCCAGATGAGGCCGACGGCAATGAGCATAGTGATGATACCTTCCCAAGTCATAATACGCGCGCCATACTAGCACCGAGCAGCCAGTAAGTCAAGGTGATAGAATAACAGAGTACGCTCACGCGCAGGTCAAGGCTTACAATAATGCGTTCTAATCACCTCAAAGAGATGCAACACGCGCCTATCTTGAAAGCGGTAAATCACCCTCAGCCCCTTTTTCTCCGAGGTAATAATGCCACACTGCTTCAGCTGCTTAAGATGCTGTGAAAGCGCAGATTGCCCAATCTGTGGGGTGTGTTCTAGGATTTCTCCCACGCTGAGCTCACCCTCTTGCAGGGCGCAGAGGATGAGAAGGCGATGCTCATTGGCGAGGAGCTTCAGAAGCTCAGCTACTTGTTTGGCTTTTTCTTGCATGGCTGTTTGTTGTTTTGCGATGACGCAGTTCGCATATGCCCTGTGTCATTGTCCCCATGGGGCATATCACACAAAAGCTGCGCGGTCTGTAAAAGGATAGCAGGATGATTCCCAAAAGCACAGAGGTCATCATCACGCTGAAGAATCCAAAAGCGTACTGCGCCACCCACGGGGTCACAAAGCTGATGTCACTCCATTCCCAGGGTAATTTGAATGTCCAGAGCAGGGTGATGCTCTCTGACAGCTTTGCACCTGCAAACACCTGATATGTGCCAGCTATCATCAGTGAAAACATTATCATAAAAAATGTCAAAAAGCTATATCGAAACCACCTTTTTCTCAAAAATTGTGGCAGCGGGCGAGTCCCTCCCCACGAAATACGCGAGGATAGCTGCGTAAAAAGCTGTCCGCGTCCGCAGTAGTGATTGCAATAGCCCTTGTCCCTTTTGATGAAGGAGAGTATGAGCGGGGTGAAAAAGTATATCATCCCCAACCACGCAAAGAGTATATTAAAGAAACTCAGCCCCATGTAGACCAGTTCTCCCACCCAGAGGTAATCTGACCATGCCTTGGGCTTGTTGGATTGCTTGCGTGTTTTTTTCTTCATGCCTCGCTTCCCCTTTCTACCATGCTAATGACATTGGCAGGGCAGACCTCGCTACAGAGGGCGCAGCCTATGCACTTGCTCACATCGGTGAAGGCCTTGATGCCATGGAGCACGGCGATGGCGTCTTTGGGGCAGGCTTTCATGCAGCTGCCACAGGCTACGCAGTCACCGCCAACTAGGGATACTTTTTTGGATTTCTTCATATTTGAATTAGTAATTTAGGAAGTTATAATATAAAGAAATAAGGAGAGCCTGGCAAGGCATTATTTTCCAGATTGTGTCATGCAAAGGAGCTGCGAAGCTACCTTGCTACATCACGTTGACTGCCACCTCATCTGCTAGCAGCATGCCTGCTGGGGTGAGGGCAACGCGCTGTGTTTCGATGTTGTAGATGGCTAGTTTTTCTTCTTCCAAGTGGGTGAAGAGTGTTTTGCCCTCTGCGTCTAGCAAGGAGCTCTCTATCCCCTCGTCTGTTCGTAAGCCCAGTCCGATGAATTCTATACGTCTCTGTTCCTCAGTGAGCTGCTCTACGTAGCGAGGTGGTAGTTCCTCCTTCTCCACCAGTGCCTGTATGTAGGTCATGGTGTCTCCCTTGTTTTCTATGCGTTCGTTATGAGTTGTTCCGCATGCGCTGGGGCCTATACCGTAATAGTCCTCTCCTCGCCACACGGCGAGGTTATGCAGGCAGCGGCTCTCTGCTATGGCGTAGTTAGAGACTTCGTAATGCCTGTAGCCAGCGGTAGTGAGTATCTGGTGCGCGCTTTGATAATACTCTGTGTCCTGCGTGATGTCTATTGCTCCAAATTGGCGGTGAAAGGCTGTGCCTTTTTCCAAGGTGAGGCTGTAGGTGGAAATGTGGTTGGGCTGGCAGAGTAGGCTTTCTTCTAGGCTTTGCTGCCAGTGTTTTACTGTCTGCTGCGGCAGGGAAAACATGAGGTCTATGCTCACTTGGGGCATGCCCACTTCTCGTAGGATGCGCACGCTGTCCCGTGCCTGTTGTGGTGTGTGTGTGCGACCGAGGAGTTGTAGCAAGTCCTTGTCAAAGCTCTGTATGCCCAGTGAGACGCGTGTGACGCCCAGCTGTCGCCAGAGATTGGCTTTGGAATGGTTGAAGGTGGCGGGGTTTGCCTCCAGTGTCCATTCCTTGAGCTTGTCCAGCTTGATGCCTGCCCCTCCTTCTTCGCGTGGGCGCGTCAGCCCCTCTGCAAGGCGTGCCATCAATGTGGGCGAAAGCATGCTGGGTGTGCCTCCTCCCATATAGATGGTGGTGGGTGCAAAGCCCTCTGGCAGTCGCATTCTAGCCTCTATCACAAGTGCCTGCACGAAGGCATGGATGTCTGTTGCCGCTGGTGTGTGTTTGAAAAAAGCACAGTAGGGGCAGACTCTCTGGCAAAAGGGGATGTGGATATAGAGGTTCATGCGAAAAAAAAGCAGGGGCTTATTCTACAAAAATAAGCCCCTGCTGAGAAAAAGAGTTTTCTTACAGATCAGCCGCCGCAGCAGCGTCCAAGAAGTACTTGGCGTCTGTGTGGTTTTGCAGGTAAGAAGCTGCCACGTCTATGGTGACAGGGCCTTGGATGGCTTCCTTGACAATGGATGCCTTTGCGGCGCCCCATGCCATGATGCGTACTTGCTTTGCCTTCATGATGGTGGCAACACCCATGGTAATGGCTGTTTTAGGAACGTTGTCAACTCCACCAAAGGCGGGGCCAGCGTCCTTTATGGTCAGCTCATCAAGATGCACTTCGCGTGTGAGTGTTGTGTCATCAGAACCTGGCTCGTTGAAGCCGATGTGACCTGTACGGCCTATGCCGAGGATTTGGAGGTCAAGACCACCGCAGTCGTCAATCTTTTGCTCATAGGCAGCGCAGTGTGCAGCGATTTCTGCTTCACCGCTCACCATACCAGAGGGCAGATTGACGTTTTCTGGCTTGATGTCGATGTGGTTGAAGAGGTTTTGGTGCATGAAGTACCAGTAGGACTCGGGATGGTCGCGATCCAGTCCGCAGTATTCATCGAGGTTAAAGGATGTCACGTTGGCAAAGGAGAGTCCTTCCTCCTTGTGAAGGCGGATGAGTTCTGCGTAAAAGGGCAAGGGTGTTGCGCCTGTTGCAAGTCCTAAAACGGTTGTTTGACCAGCAGCTGTGCGTGTGCGGATGAGTTCGGCTACCTCTGCGGCTAGTTTATTAGCAGCAAGTTGAGGGGTTTCAAATACTTCGTATGTCATGGTGATTGTATTCTAATGGAAAGAGGGGAAAAATACAAGCCCGATTTTTGGGGCAGCAGGGCTAATTCCATGTATTTTGTCAGCTGTCCCATTTTTTTCTTGTCATGTCGCTTTTGGTCTTCCATAATGTCCCAATCATGAAGCAATTCGTTATCCCAGCCTTCGCGCTGGCAGCTATCGTTGCTCCCGCTGTCGGAGCAGAGTGGGGAACTGACCTTCCTCAAGCTCTCAAACAAGCCGCAGAGCAAAAGAAAAATGTATTGGTGCTCTTCACTGGTTCTGACTGGTGTGGTCCTTGTATCTCCATGAAGTCCAATGTGCTCTCAAAGCCAGAGTTTGAAGCCTACGCCAAGGATAAGTTTGTCCTCGTGGAGCTGGACTTCCCCCGTCAAAAGAAGCTTCCCGATGGACTTCTTGAAAAAAACCGCGCACTTGGTGAAAAGTTTGCCGTTCAGGGCTATCCCACCATGCTCGTACTGAGCCCCGAAGAAGTTGTTCTCGGTGGTTTTGTAGGTGGTCGTGGCAGCCAAGCAGATGTTGAAAAGGCACTTGATGTTACTGCAGCAACTGCAGCTCTCGCAGCAGCAAATCAAGCTACAGGTCAAGCAAAGGCAGAAGCTCTCTACAAGCTCTACCAATCACTCTCCGATGATGTTCGCGCTAGCAGCGGAAAACTTCTTGACGAGATTAAGGCACTTGACCCAGAAGACAAGCTTGGTCTCAAGAAGGCAGAAGCAGAAGAGGCAGCAGCTATGCAAGAAATGCAGCGCATTGGTAATGAGTTGCAAGCAGCTGGCGCTGACTTTGAAAAGGCAAAGAGCATCCTCGATGCAGAACTTGCAAAGCCCAATCTGCACAAGGATCTCCAAGCGCAGCTCATGGACTACAAAATGCAGATTCTCATGATTACTGCTGAAGATATGGAAGACATCGCCGCTATCAAGGCGCACCTCATGGCCATTGCAGAAATGCGTCCAGAAGAGGCAGAAGGTATCAAGGCCTTTGCTGCTCAAATTGATTCTCAAGCTCAACAGATTCTCGACGGTGCTAAGCAGCAGCGCGAAGCAATCAAGAGCCGCATGGAAGCAACTAAGTAAGCGAGCTTTTAGCAATTAATTTCAGCCTGATGCCAACATGTGCGGCATCAGGCTTTTTTTGTTGTAAGGCGGCACGGGTGTTACATAATGATTGCCTTTTTTCTCTCCCTGTTGTACACTTTCTACACATGCTAGAAAATTCTCTTTATATCATCGTAGCCTATCTCATAGGAGCCGTGCCTTTTGGTTATATTGCCGGCAAGCTAAGAGGGCTAGATTTGCGCGAGCATGGTTCTTGCAACATTGGCGCAACTAATGCTATACGTGTTCTCGGAAAGGCGTGGGGTATTCCTGTCTTTCTTCTCGATTTTTTAAAGGGTTTTGTCCCCTTGTTGCTGATGCGCATGCATTTGGGCGGTGATTTGCTGAATTTTGATATGGCAGAGATGGGCTGGTTGCTCGGCGTACTCTTCGCGCTGGTACTAGGGCATACTTTTACCTGTTACCTCCAGTTCAAAGGTGGTAAGGGTGTGGCAACGACAGCTGGTTGCCTCTTCGCACTTTCTCCTCTTATTGGTGGTTCTGCTCTGGGTGTGTGGATTCTCTGCATGCTGCTGACTCGCTATGTGTCGCTGTCGAGTATGTTGGCAGGTGTGGCTATGGTGGTGTCGGTGAGTTGCCAACTGATTATTCCAGATGGTCAGATGCAGTCCTCGGATATTCTTCTCATTGTGGCAATTGGGCTTATCTGCCTACTTGTTATTATCAAGCATAGAACAAATATTGTGCGCCTTCTACAGGGCACAGAACCTAAAGCATTTTCTAAGAAAGAATCAGTAAAATGAACTCAGATTTTAATAAAATAGCGGTGATAGGCGCGGGCGCATGGGGCTCTGCTCTGGCGTTGACTGCCAGTCATCATGGCCGTGATGTTGTGCTCTGGACGAATAGCGAGCAGGAGGCTGCTGTTATCCGTGAGACGCGTATGAGTCTTGCACCAGTTGATGGTGCGCGCCCTCTGCCTGATAATGTTCAGGTGACCAGTAACTGGGCTGATGTGGCGGGCTCTCAGATGCTCATCATTGTTGTACCCAGTGTGGTGATGCGCCGCGTGGCAGAGCAGATACGCGAGATTGATTTGCCCGAGGATGCTATTATTCTCAATTGCACGAAGGGTATTGAGCAGGGAAGCATGCGCCTGATGTCGGAGATTCTCACCGAGATGCTGCCCTATCCAGTTGGTGTGCTTTCTGGTCCCAACCATGCAGAGGATATTATGCTGGAGTCTCCTAGCCTGACGCTAGTGGGCTTTGAGGATATCAAGATTGCTTCGGCTGTGCAAGACGCGCTCAGTACGCCATTTTTCCGCATTTACACGACGGATGATGTGGTGAGTATGCAGCTGGGCGGTGCGATGAAAAATGTTTACGCGCTTGCCAGCGGTATATGTGCAGGGCTGGGGCTAGGTGATAATGCCCGCGCGGCTCTGGCGACACGTGGTCTGGCGGAGATGACTCGCGTGGGTATTGCCCATGGCGGTCGCATGGATACCTTTATGGGGCTCTCAGGTATGGGTGATTTGGTTGTCACTTGCTATTCTGAGCATAGCCGCAATCTGCGCGCAGGTCGCCTCCTAGCGCAGGGCAAGAGCCGCGAGGAGTGTATTGCATCTATCAAGCAGGTGGTAGAGGGTATTCCTAACACGCTTTCTACCTACCAGCTGGCTTGCAAGCTGGGTGTACGCACTCCTATTGTTGATGCGATTTATGAGATTCTTTATGAGGGCAAGGCTGCCCGCGACGCTCTGCGCGCGCTCATGAACCGCAGTCTGCGAGAGGAAAACGTGACCGATTAGGCTGTAGATTTTCCCTATAAAATACCGTTCCAAGTTAAAGGAGATTTTTTTATGACAGAAGCACCCTCAGAAGAGCAAAGCAAGCTGTGGCTTGCGGAGGAGTGGATGGCGAACCGCAAGCGTCTTCATGGCTTGCTCGCTTCCCGTATGTCCCCCATATTGCAACAGCGTGTAGCCGTTGAGGATATGCTGCAAGAATGCTATCTCGCCTGTGGGCGACGTATGGATTTCATTATCGCCCAGCCCGAGATTCCTATCTATGTGAAGTTCCGCCGCATTTCGCTACAGACTCTCACGGACATGGAGAGACATCATCTGGGTGCTGCAAAGCGCGATGCGATGAAGGAGGTGCAGATTGATGGCAGCGGTAATGATGCCAACATGGATGCGTGGGAGCGTTTTGCCGACACCATGACCAGCCCCCTGACACGTATGTTAAAGCTGGAACGCCAAGCCCTAACGCGCCGCGTGATGGAGGAACTCAGCGAGGCGGATCGCAGTATCTTGGAGTTGCGCCACTTTGAGGACATGAGCAATGCGGAATGTGCGGCAGAGCTTGATATCACGAGCAAGGCGGCTAGCATACGCTATGTGCGTGCCTTAAAGCGTTTCCAAGAGCTCATTATGCAGTTTAGCATGTTTCAGTCATGACGGATGAGGTAGAGCAGGCAATGAGCGAGGAGGATGTGGCAGAGCTCGTCGAGCTCTACCTGCAAAGAACCCGCACAGGCGAGAAGGGGCTGACAGCCTCTAGCTTTGCCGCGCAATACCCTGCCTGTGAGCAAGAGCTCCTAGAACTGCTCTCCGCTGTCGAAGCCGTAGAAAAACTCAGCCGCAGCGGCGGTGGAAAAATCCCCATTCAGGAAAACAGCTTCCCCGACCAACTGGGTGGCTACACCCTCATCGAAAAAATTGGACGCGGTGGCATGGGCACAGTTTACCGCGCGCGCCAAGAATCCCTCCAACGCGAGGTGGCTATCAAAATCCTTGCCCCCTCGTGGAATGATGATGAGCAACACTGCGCCGCCTTTGAAAAGGAAGCCCGCGTCATTGCCCAGCTGCGCCATACCAATATTGTGGAGATATACGGCGCAGGGCATGAGCAGGGCTACCGCTACTATGTCATGGGTTTGGTAAAGGGTGAGGTACTTTCCCCCAAGGGTATACGTCGTGTGTTCCCACTCACCCCCTTCCGCCGCGCCATCGCGCAAATTGCTCTTCAAGCCGCCAAGGCACTGGCCTATGCGCACCAGCATAACATCCTGCACCGCGACATCAAACCCGGTAACCTCATGCTGGATCAGGAGGGGCTGGTGCATGTCACGGACTTTGGTATAGCCACGGTGCTCAACGCTGGCGAGGCTGCCCCACACGTGACTCAGAGCAATGATGGCACTTTGCGCTACATGGCTCCAGAGCGTCTCATGAAGGGATGCAGCAGCTACGCAACAGACCAGTATGCGCTGGGTCTGACGCTTTATGAAATATTGCAAGGCAAACCGGCCTTTTACGAGGTAGAACCGGGCACCCTCATACGCAGCATATGCCAAGGGCCCATCGCCCCCTTAGTTGGCTATGGTGACCTTGGTGCCATCATCAACAAGAGCGTGCGCTTTGAGGCTGATGAACGCTACGCTAGCATGCCTGATATGATAGATGATATCATGCGCTTCCTTGCAGGTGAGCCCATACACGCACGTCGCATTGGGCTGTGGAGGCGTTACACCCTCTGGCTGCGCCGTCAGCTTGCCATAGCCATATGGATACATGTTGCCCTGCTGCTGGTCGTTGCTCTCTTTATCACCATAGGTGTTTCTTACTTGCGTGTGAGCAGCTCCTTGGAGCATGTGGAGCAAGAGCGCGTTCGCGCCCAGCGCAATGCTGCAATAGCAGGTGATGCTATCACACGCATCATAGGTACAATCACGACCAATGACAACAAGAGCTTTGGCGACGAAGAGGATTTTTCTATTCCCACCAAGGCAGACATACGCCTCATCCAAGAACTCATCCCCTACTACCATGAAATCATTGAGCAGGGGGCGGGCAGTGACAAGCATATAGCCGAGGCCAGCTACTCCATAGCCAACATCGCCATGCGCGCTGGAAAATACCATGAGGCCGCCACAGAATATAGTCGCGCGATAGAGATGAGCAGTCCTGATAGCGCAGGGCAGCTGCGGGCAAAGAATGGGCGCATTGCTGCGCTACTTTCCCAGCGCACGGCTGCTTCCCAGCGAGAGGCGGTGAATCTCATCAAAGAAGTATTTGTCAGTGCGAAAAAGGTGAAGGACACCGACAGCAAGCTAGAAATACTCACCTGCTATCAGACCGCCTTCCACCTCCTCCACGTCCGACCACAGGGAGGTAATAGACATGCCGCCCCAAGAGACCTGCCCAAGCAGCTCCTTGAATCCTGCTCCAAGCTCCTCTTTGGTATGCTCGAAAAAGAGCCTGAAAATCCCCGTCTCCTACTCACGCAGGCTTATCTGCTCAGCGAGTTGCGCAATCCCAAGGACAGAGCACTCTTCGCCCCCAATGGAGAAACGCCCCTCAGCATCATCAATGCCATTCTCGCAAAGAATAGTAGCGACAGCGCGGCAAAATCCGCCTACATACGTCTCTCCTTGCGCGGGCCTAGAGTTAACGAAAATCGCCCCACGGATGCACCAGTCAATTCCTTTGACAAGGAAAAGGCGGCAGAATACGCCCAAAGCCTCCTTGCGAGCAGCCCTAGCGATAGCATGAACATCCTCCTCTACCTGCGTACGAGACTACTCTACGTTAATGAGATAGCAAGAGAAGGTGACCAGCTGGCGGCAGAATTGGAGCACGAGCGCACCCTAGGTGTCCTAGAGCTCCTCCTCAGTCGCTCTGACATCACACAGGAGACAAGAAAGAGCCTCCTCGCTGCCCTTAACATGCGCCCCTCAGACGCGGCCGTCACGGAACTGGAAAAAGACTGGAGGAAGTTCATGGTAGACCAGAACGCCAAGCGCAGCAAACAATTGCGTGAAAGACTGGAAAAAGCCACTAAACTGCGCCCCGCCAGAAGACGACCCAGTGTGAGCAATCGCTCCACAAGTAGCGAAAAGTAAGAGATTTTTTTCCTCAAAAAACATGCCCTACAAGCTGAGACGCACCCAGATAGAACAAGCACGGCACAAGGAACGCCTCGCATGGCGCATCCTTCCTGCCCTATGTCTTTTTTTCTCTTTGAGTTGTGCCGCCACCTACCTTTGGAAGGCCATAGAGCGTAGTAGGAGTGGAGAGGTGGAAGGCGAGAGCGAGCGTGCCATCCTCTCCCAGCCCAGCCAGAGCCAGCAGCAACAGCCAGAGGAAAAGCTACCAGAGGAAAGCCTGAAGCAAAGCGTCATCATCCCAGAGCCACCCTTGGCAAGCATGGAGAGCGTACCTGTTCTCCTTATCCCACCCATTGTGGGTAAGGCAGATATAGCAGAAAACCTTGAAGACCAGGTCATATGCCCCTTGGCTGAAATCCATCTGGAGGAAATCAGCACACTGAGCGAGGTAGTAGTCAAAGCTCCCGTGAAGCCCAAGGCAAAGCCCAGACCTGCGCAGGTCGCAAGCCAGAGCAAGAAGGCTGGCGAGACACGAGCAGTAGCCTACAAGGCTGCGCCAAAGCCACCCTATCCTAGTGAGTTGCGATCAAGGAGAATAGAGGGTAGTGTGAGAGTGCGCATCCATGTGAATGCGGAGGGCGGAGTGACGCGAGTGGATCTGGTGGAATCAAGTGGCCATAGAGAGCTAGACGAGACCGCTCGACGTTGGGTGATGGGGCATTGGAGCTTTCATCCAGCGATGAAGGGTGGTGAGTGCGTGGCATCATTAGTGTCAACTAGCATACACTTTCGCAGAGGGTAAAGCACACAATGGTTGGTCGCATGACATCCTTTCCTCATTGCTCCAATCATCGCGCCATGCTATACTGAAAGCACCATGCTACACATTGATTTATTGTATCAACTCGCCCAGTATGCCCCCCATGCAGAATCTGGAATCGTATCAGGAATGAACCCCTCGGGCATGATGGGTCTGCTCATCATTGTAGCCTTCATGCTACTTAGCTTTGCCGTGCAGCGTCGCATGATGCACCATATGAATAACTTTTCGCGACAAGCAGCCCCCATGACAGGCGCAGAAGCCGCCAAGCGCATGCTAGAGCAAAATGGCATCTACAATGTCAGAGTCATCAGCACCCCCGGCCGCCTCACCGATCACTATAACCCCATGGACAAAACCGTCAACCTCAGCGAAGCCGTCTACAACATGCGCTCCGTTGCTGCCATGGCAGTTGCCGCCCATGAGTGCGGACACGCCCTACAACACGCCAAGGGCTATCCATGGCTTCAATTTCGCTCTGCCCTCGTCCCCATGGTAGGTATAGGCTCTCGTCTAGGTGGCATCGTCCTCATGATAGGTCTAATCCTACTCAGCATAGGCTCTGGTGCCACCATTGCATGGATAGGCTTGGCTCTCTTTGCCACCACGACTGTGTTTGCCTTTATCACCCTACCTGTGGAGTTTGACGCCTCACGCCGTGCCCTCGCATGGCTGGAGAACACGGGTAGCCTCAACCATCAGATGCAAAGTAACGCTAGCACCGCATTGCGCTGGGCTGCGATGACCTACGTGGTTGCCGCCCTCTCCTCACTTGCCATGTTGGCCTACTACGCCATGATGATACTGAGTCGCTCTGGCAATAGAGAGTAAGTCCTCTTCTAGTATTTTCACAAAAAGGGTGCTTGCTATGCCCCTTTCAATATGATAGGCTTTTAAGCAAGCCAAAGAATATCGCTAATATGAGTAACTATCAACCTCCCTCACCATCTCGTCGCGTACCCCTCACGCAAGGCTCTGTTCCCAAAACAAAAATGCGTCTTGTGACGCCCCAGAGTCAGGCAGCTGATGCCGCAGCAGCAGCTGCAGCTGCTCAGGCAGAATACGCCAAGCAGATGGAAGATTACCAGAAGCAAATGGCAGAATATGAACGCCAAGTGGCCGCTGCAAATCAAGCACAGGCTGCCGCTGCTGCCGCTGCCGCTGCCGCTGCACCTGTAGCAACCCCAGAGCCAGCACCTGCGCCTACTGTTGATAACATCCCTATCAGCAGACCAGCTGCCCATGTATCTGAAGCTCCCAGCGTGCCTACCATTCCTAGTGCAGCCCCTGCTACCACAGCGCCAGCGCCCACACCTATCCCCACCCCCCTTCCACAGGCTCTTCCCCAAGCAGCCTACCAACCTGCGCCCGCAGCAGCAGCTGCCAATCAGCCTGCACCCGCAGCTAATACTGCCGCCGCCACTGCGCCAGCCCCCGCAGCCAATGCCGCACCCAAGTTCCGCGTTGCAGGAATGGGCGGTAGCGGAAAAAAAGCAGGCACAGCCGCCCGCGTTGCTGCCAACCGCGTTGCTGCAGGAGCTGCCGCCGCGCACGTCCCCCAAGAACAGCAAGGAGCAGAAGCAGAACAACAACAAGCAACTGCCCCACGCGACAATAACACCTACCTTGACAGCCTAGCCAACAAGCCTAAGCCCTTCTGGAAGCGACCCATTGTTATTGCTAGTGCCATCTTCTTTGTTGTCATAGGCGGTTACTCCCTCTTTGCCTACCTCAACAATGAGAGAAAGAGAGAAGCTGTCATGGCACACTTCAACCTCATTGATAGACTCCTTTCACAGGCAACAAAACTCAACCGCGCCCGCGTTGAAACCGTCGCTGATGCCAAGAAGAAAAACCTCACCATCGACTGCAACATGGAAGAGGCCAAGGCTCTGATGTCCCTCATCGTTGACCCCTATGTCAAAAATGAATACGACAAGCCACGCTATGGTAGCGGCAAGCGTCCCGAGGACGTAGCCAAGGTTGCTTGCTACTTCCTCGGCCTCGTTGCGGAAAAAGACCCGGCTGTCGAGAAAATGGTATTTGCAGAGCTCGCTAAAAACGCCCCCAAGATGCGCCCTGCGCTCTCCTTCTGGTTGCTGCAACGCATGATGAAGGCACAGGTCAAAAACCTCGGTGGTAAGTTATTGAAGCTTGAAGGTCAAATCAGCAAGATGCCCAAGTTCAAAGCCCAAAATGAAATGCTCACCGACATCTGGGAGCTCATGGGACTCTACGTCACCGAAAAAGACGTCGATCGCATCCTTGACCGTCTCCATGAAAAAGATGCCTCTGCGCAACTAGCACGCGTCCTCGCTAACAACCTCGACACCATCGTCATCATGAGCAAGGACGAGAAGTTGAAAGAGGAAATAGGCGACAAGATGTTCAACCGCATTCCTGAAAAATTCCGCACCGGCCACGTCATGCACACGCTGGCAACTGCCAAATCACAGCTGGCATTGGCGCACTACAAAGAAAGCATCAAGGATAAGAACAGATGGCACCATGATCTTGGCTTCTTTGGCACCTGGCCCTCAGATGAATTCCTGCCCATGTTGGTAGAAATGCGCAATGACCCTGCCAATGAAAAGTTCGTCCCTTACATTGACCGCGCCGTTGGCCGTCTCTTCATGCAGAACCGTGATCGCGACCCTGCCACCCTGCAAACCATCATCCCCCTCCTCTTCCCCAAAGCCTTGGAAGACAGCTCTGACTGGTCAGACGTCATCAACAAGGTTGACCCACACGCTGCCAGCTTCATTGGCAAGGACTCCCCAGAGTACCCAGCCCTAGAAGCACGCCGTCAGGAACTTGATGCCATTAGAGGCGACAAGAAAAAGTTCATCCAAGCATTGGGCAACATGTACGAACGTCCATGGATAGTCGCAGAGCTCAATAAGTACCTCGACGACCCCGATGCCGACATACAGAGCACAGCCCAGAGCGCCTTGGAGAAAATCAAGACCAACGAGGAAAAAGACAAAAAAGCCGAGGAAAAATACCGCGCACGTCTTAAGACCAACGAATAATGGGAATTGAGCAACAACTTCAAAAAATACGCACCGACATCGCCCAGGCAGAGCAATCTGCTGGGCGAGAGGCGGGTAGCGTCACCTTACTAGCCGTCAGCAAAACCTTCCCCGTATCTGACATAGAGCAAAGCTATGCAGCGGGGCAGAGACTTTTTGGAGAAAACCGACTCCAAGAAGCCATGGAAAAAATGCCTCAGCTGCCTAGTGATTGCAGCTGGCATCTGATAGGCCCCCTGCAGCGCAACAAAGTAAGAAAAGCCCTACAAGCGGGATTTAGCTTGATACAAGCCGTGCACAGCCTACGCTTGGCAGAAAGCATCTCGCGCATAGCAGGAGAGCTGGGAGTCACTGCTAACATCCTCTTAGAAATCAACATTGACGAGGAGGAAAGCAAGCATGGCTTTACCTCGCAAGAGATAGAAGAACAGTGGGATAGCGTCATCGCCTTGCCTCATTTGGAGATACGCGGACTCATGTGCATACCTGAGTATCAGGAAGAGGCGGAAGCCTCACGAGAAGCCTTTAGGGGACTGCGTAGCATGGCAGAGAGTCTGCGAGAACGCAGTGGACTGCCCTTGCCCGAGTTATCCATGGGGATGAGCCACGACTATGTGGTAGCTATTGAAGAGGGGGCGACCATCGTTAGGGTAGGCTCAGCCATATTTGGAAGCCGATGATGAAGTTCGCGAACATTCCATCATGAAAGTTGTTCTACAGAGAGTGCGTTGCGCCTGCGTGCGCATTGATTCCGAGATTGTCGGCTCTTGCCAACAGGGCTATTGCCTCCTCGTTGGTATTGAGGGCACTGATTCCCAAAGCGATCTGGAGAAGATGGCAAAGAAGATTGCCTACCTGCGCGTCTGCGCCGATGAGAAGGGGAAGATGAACCGCTCCATCCTCGATACGGCTGGCAGCATTCTCTGCGTGTCTCAGTTTACCCTTCTTGCAGATTGCAGCACGGGGCGTCGCCCATCCTTCCTCGGTGCAGGCTCTCCCGATCAGGCAAAGCTTCTTTTTGAGGCCTTTGTCGAGCTCTTACGCAGTTACGATATCTGCGTTGAAGCGGGCGTTTTTGGCGCAGATATGCAGGTAGAGATTCATAACGACGGCCCCGTCACCTTTGTTCTCGACTCAAAGGAACTTTAGGGGAGTTCTCATTGCGAGAACTTCCCTATAATGGCTGCTGTCGTATTGGTAATACTAAAGCAAGAGTTATTAGTGAAAATAGAGCTATGACGGCCGCAGCTATTCCATAGCTATCCCAATGATTATCTCGGATTCTTATCACGATACACATCCAAAATGCAGTGAAGAACAAGGTTTGCATAACGATATACTCCTTATATTCCAACACTGTGAGACTTGCCTCTGAAATATGAACTTGCTCTTCCTCTATATCTTCTACAATGGCATAATATAAAGGACCCAGAATAGCCATCCAAATAGTTCTGCATAAATTTTTCATGCTAATCCTCTTGTAAGTGGGTCGTCATCTCTGGCTTTGCCCTGCACCCGCCCAAAGCTATTCTCCACTCAGGGAGACAGGTACTCCACGTAACGGCGCACGGCTCGCGCGATGCTATCACGTGCGCTGCTTGTTGCTATGCCCCATTCTTTCAAACGCCTGCACTCCATTGCTGTGTGTACTGGGCGAGGGTCACGTCCTACAGAAAAATCCTTAAATCGCTGTTCCTCTATCTCGGGCATTGTGTCCAATACCCCTAGCTTCACCAGCTCTTCCATGGCCATACACGCACAGTCCCACCATGATAAGGGTCGCTCTGCATGAGAACAAAGATGCACAATGCCACGCGCTTCCTCTTCCCCCGCCAAGGCAAAGCAGATTCTTGCTATGTCCTCCGCATGCGTGGGCATGGAGTATTTATCCGCCACGGCAGCCAACTTCTCACCAGCCATCGCACGTGCACAATTGCTTTCTATAAAGCTGAGTTTAGCAGGGTTGCCACAGACCCACGACACACGGCAGATGATGCTATCCGACCACGCGTCCATGATCTGCGCCTCTCCCTCTTCCTTGCTCGCTGCATAGAGGTTAATAGGGTGACACTTGCTAGATTCATCCTTAAAACCAGCTTTGCGACCGTCCAAGACGTAGTCAGTAGAAAGGTGGATGAAGCGTGTACCCACATGCTTGCAAGCCGCAGCCATGGCCGCTGGCGCCATGGCATTGAGTGTGTGCGCAAGGACAGGGTCTTTCCCGCATTGTTCCACGTCGCTGATAGCTGCGCAGTTGATGAGGAGGTCGGCTGCTTGCTTTATGATATAGTTGCTGAGGTTCTCCATCTCCTCCAAGGGAAGATCCTGATGGCTGGGACAAATAGCCTGATATCCAAACTGCTTCGCTAGACGGGCAATAATTGCTCCTGTCTTTCCACTAGCCCCAATGAGGAGGAGGTTTTTGTATTCCGCCTGTTCACTCATAGCTGTGCGAGTGTGCTAGGTAGTTGTGCTATCATTTGGCTAGCGCGTATGCTGGGGGAAAGCCCTTGTTCTGCATAAACATTCTCTGCGGCGAGTCCACAAATCCAGCTACCCGCGGCAGCGGCTGTGAGGGGGCTCATGCCCTGTGCTGCAAGTCCTGCTATGCAGCCAGCGAGGGCATCTCCCTGTCCGCCATTGGCCATGTAGGGTCCTCCCGTGCTGTTATAAAAGCGTCTGTTGCTGGAGGCTATAATGCTGCGCTCTCCCTTGAAGAGAACGATGCCATGATGTCGCTGGTGGAAGAGGTCTACCCATTCATCACGACTGGAAACGCTCTGTCCTTCACCCATGAGGGTGCGCATTTCTCCCAAATGAGGGGTGGCGATGATTTGCTCTGAAAGCTGCCATTTTTCTACCGCGGCTAGATTGAGACCGTCCGCGTCAAGGACGACGGGGCATTCTGCCTGAGCGACAATGCGGTAGAGGGCTGTACCCTCATCCGATGAGGGTGTGCCTATGCCTGGTCCTATGACCATGCTGTCGTGATTTTCGCTGCGCGCTTCGTGGTAGCTCTTGACGGGGCGGACGATGATTTCTGGGGCTAGGCGGCCAGCTAGGATACTATAGTGATGTTCGTAGCAGTAGAGGGTTACGAGTCCTGCGCCAGCTGCAAGGGCGGCTTCTGCGCAGAGCTGAGCAGCACCTAGGTAACCAACGCTGCCTGCGATGATGCCCACATGACCCATGATGTTTTTATAGCTGTTATAGGGGCGATGGGGCAACCATGTGTGGATGATGTTGCTGTCTAGGACGCAGTTGGGGTTGCGCGGGATGTCTACCTCTGGCAGCTCTATGGGGAGTATGCGACCGACAAAGCTATGAGCACCATCTGCTAACATGCCTGTTTTCACACAGCCCATGCACATGGTCATATCCGCCTTGACAGCTATGGGGAAGGGTCTGCCTGTGTCGGCATTGAGCCCCGTGGGGATGTCCACGGAGACAACATAGCTGCCAGCATGGCTTTCCCTGATGGAGTTGATTTCGCGTACGTAGTCGCAGTAGTTGGGGTTGAGGGGCTCTCTCATGCCCGTACCCAGCAATCCATCTATGATGAGCAGTCGCTCGTAGCGCAGCTCGGGTGTGATTTCAGTTTGGACGGTTGGCAAGAGCTCATGCTGCGCCATGGACTCATGGCTGAGGCGAGAGACCTGTCGTAGGGTAATGGGTAGCCCCAGTGTTGCCGCAAAACCAATGGCATCGCCAGCGTTGTTGCCCGAGCCCGCATAAACGAGGACATGGGTGA
>CAZRZE010000015.1:0-23991 GCA_964604535.1 uncultured Akkermansia sp. | reverse complement strand
TTTGCGACTTCGTGCAAGAGCATATTATCATATGTAATAAGCGAAGGTGCAAAAAAATACGAAAATAATCCACGAAATCCTTTATTAAGCATTTTCCACGCTCGCTTTAGCAGAAAACGAATTGCGAGAACTTCCCTCAAGAAGAGGTCTCGCTATTTTCAGAATTCAACAGATCTATTTTAATTTTTGTACTTTCTGTACTCGAAATACACGTACGAGCCATTAAAAGAAGTATATTTCGTAATTACTTTCATGAAAGTTTCATTATGCTTTTTAGATTCACTGTAAATTAATTTTTTCATTAATGAAGAAATAACATACAAAAAACAATCAATATAATAGCAATAACACAAAATCTTACCGTCATAGCATTTTTTAAACAATTTCGCTGCTGCCACGTTAATCCATTTTTGGGTTGAATATGATTACATTTAGTAAGAATCAAATTTGTAGCTTCAGCCCCATCTGACTTATTCTCAAACCAAATAGGACGAAATATGATACTCGCATCTATTCCTTGTATATAAATATCGGGAGTATTAAATGGGCGCATTTTAAGCAGAACTTCGGTATTGATACTTTGAACATCCGAATAGAGTATCATTTTTTGCTTTCCCCACAGTGTTTTCCATTCTATTCCATCTTCATAAATATTTAATTTAAAGCAATATAGCTCTATTATAAAATAAGTAGAAATACATCCACCCCATAGAGCAAGCAATGATTTAAAGTGAGTTTAATTTTATCAGTTTGCAGATCTTTGACAAGCCATTTTTTCAAGGCACGAAGAAGAATGCTGGACTTCTTTCGTCTCTAAAATAACTGCGCTTTCACCATCTTCCTATCTGGCGATGCCATAGGAATATGCGGCAATTGGGACAGCGGTATATACTCCTCCTGCGCCTCGGGCAGCACGCAGTCAGGAGATAGGGCGTAGAGGTATCGCGTCACCTTATAGCGTGTAACGCTGTAGTTTTGCACATGCAGAGGTTTGAGTCCCTGCGCGAGGAAGTAACTTTCCTCGCGAGTGGGGAAGCGGTACATGCCCTCATGCCTCTCCCCTGCCCCCTGCCTGATGAGCAGCAAGCCGCGCTTCTCACAGAGACAAAATAAATCATGATGACTGATGCGCGTGACAGCTTGCTTGGGTAGCTTGGCAGGTAGGGACTCTGGCTGCTCCGCGCGGCAATGCTCTCGCACAGGACAGCAAAGGCAGCGGGGTTTCTTTGCCGTGCAGATGAGCTGCCCCAACTCCATCAGGGCAGAGTTATAAAAACGCGGCTCCGTGGGGTGCAGTAGCTTTGCCGCCAGCTCCCATTGTGCCTTCTTGCCCTCCTTGCTGTCTACGGGTGTGCTGTCGTTGACGAGGCGGGCAAAAACGCGCGATACATTGGCATCGACCAACGGAGCGGGCTCATTGTAGGCAAAGCTGAGTATAGCCCCCAGCGTGTAGTCACCTATACCGGGTAGCTTTGCTATGCTGGTCGCATCGCGGGGCATTTCTCCGCCATGTTCCTCCACCAAGACGCGCGCTATCTTTTGCAAAGAGCGCACGCGCCGGTAATAGCCCAGTCCTTCCCAAGAGCGCAGTGCCACATCCTCCCCCACGCGCGCCAAGTCCTCCGCCTTGGGGAACTGGCGCATCCAGTCCTCATAACGTCCCAACACGGTGGCTATGGTTGTCTGCTGCAACATGAGCTCGCTGACCAAGATTGCCCAAGCATCCGTGGTTCTACGCCAAGGATAATCGCGACCCTCTGCCCGAAACCAATCCACGAGAGCCTCTGCTACGGGGTGGGGCTGTGGCTTCATGCGTCTGTGCTTTGGTGTGTTGTCGTGTAGATGGAAATATCAGCGTTCTTGCTACCGAGCAGACCTTGCGCACGCTTCAAGGCACGACGAGTGGAAAGATTGGAGTTCTGCGCATCGAGCAAGAAAATATTGCTTTCGCCCTTGGGACAGCCTTCTTGGAGTATTTTGAGCGTGCCGCTCTTCCTGAGAATGCGGTACACTTCCCTACTCGCACCAGAAATGATGAGATGGCGATCCTTTTCTCGGGTGAAGGTGATGAGCTCTTCGAGCGCAAAAACGGATGTTGCGTCCAGATTGCGGGCATTACGCATTCGCAGGACAACAATGGCGAGGCTGGGATCTTCTGCCACACGCTGCACCTGCTTTTGGAAGAGGTCAGCTGCGCCAAAGAAGAGATCGCCCTCCACGTGCACAATGGAAATCTGCGGCAGTCTATCTGCCTTGTCCTGCAGCTTTGTGAAGCTGCCATCACCATCGAGGGTGTACTCGCTGAGGTCGGGTTTTGCAGCCTTTCTCAGGAAAAGTGACACAGAAAGCACCACGCCCACAAAGATAGCAATATGCAGCGGCAAAATCAGTGTCGATACAAAGGTCAGCATGAGGACGCTAGCATCCCCCGGTGTGGAGCGGAAGCAGATACGCAGCTGGTGCATATCAAAAAGAGAAATGGCATTTGCCAGAACCAGAGCCGCCAAAACACTGTGAGGAATACAGGAGATAATGGGTGTCATGGCAAAAAGCACAATAATGGCCATACCCATGAGACCGCAGTACACAGCGGAAAAGCGCGTTGCCGCACCCGCATTATAATTGAAAATGGAACGCGTGAGCGAAGCAGAGCTAGGAAGACTGCATGTGAAAGAGGACGCAATATTTGCCATCCCCACACCAAAAACATCTTGATTCAGGTTGACTGACTCGCCAGTTTTAGCAGAGATGGTCTTACTCATCACCGTTTGCTCCAACATCGCGAGGAAGGCAATGGCAACCACCACAGGGAAGAGCTCCACAATATAGGGAGGCAGAGAAAGAATGTCGGGCGGACGCAGAGCGAGATCACTCATAGTGAAATCCTTGAGCATCAGCACACCATCAAACATACCTCCCGTCCACGGCAAGGAAAGAAGATAATGAAAGCCACCCATGACAATCAGGATAACTGTAAAGCTAGGCAACCAGCGCAGGTAGCGTTTTATTAGGAAGAAGAGAGCCAGCGTTATCCCTGCATAAAGAGCAGGTTGCCAGTCAATAGCGCCTAGATTACCAAAAATCTTTGTCGTCATCCCGTACAGCGTACTACTGGACTCCACTTCATGAAGCCCCAGCGTGTAGCGCAACTGGGAAGCGATAATCAGCGTAGCCGCACCCGTAATATAACCGATGAGCACACTACGGCTGACAAATTGCAGCATGTCTGTCGCCTTGATCAAAGCCCCAAAGACGCAGAAGAGACCGACAAGCAGGAGAATCAGCGGCACAATCACATGTGGCATCTCGCGAATGGCAGGTGATGCTGTCAGGAAAAAGCTACCCAACATGAAGGCGGTAGCATTACTAGGTCCGCTCACCGTCAGACTGCATCGGGTAAAAAAGGGAGCAACCAGCGTCCCTATAGCACCGGCCATAATACCATAAATACTATCAAGACCAGCCATGGCCGCAAAGGCCATACATTGGGGGATGCCCACTAGGGCGACATCAGCGGCAGCGCGTAGATCGCGTCCCGCCTTTTGACCATTATAGCCGCGGAAGGAGTGACGCAGGGGCAGAGGGTCAAGTAACCCCTGTGTGAAAAAGCTTTTTACAGAGCGCAAGCTGTATCTAAGGCGCAATCCCCATCGTGATGCCATACTGGTGTCTATACTAAACTAGAATAGCTCAAAAAGCAATGAAAATGTAACAAAAAGAGCCTCTCTCTGTAGATTTTTAATAGCAAACATCCTATTTGCAATATGCAAATAGGATGGGAAATATTTTTACTATTGGATGGAGATTATCTATCCCAGCGGTTCTTTGAACCACCGTAGCGGGAGCTGCTCTTACCGCCGAAGCCGCCGAAGCGATTGTCCTGCTCAGAGCGACCTCGATGGCGTCCACCGCGACCATTGCGATCGGAGCTTTCACCGCGTCGTCCGCCAAAACTGCGCTTGTCATCGCGCTTTCCTCCGAAGCCGCCTCGGTCTCCGAAGCCACCACGATCACCACGTCCGCCGCGATCCGAATCTCTTGAAAAACGTCCACCCTTTGCACCGCGATCTTCGCGACGGGGTCTTTCTTCGCGTCGCTCGCTAAAGCCACGACGCATGCCGCTTTCCTCACCCTGTCCAGCAGGGCGACCCTTGTCTTCTCTGATGTTCACTTCGTAACCACAGACATGGCAGGTGCCTAGCTTTTGCACGATGGATGCAGCTTGCTCTGGGGAAACTTCAATCAAGGCGTGCTTGGCAAAAAGTCGTATATCTCCGACAGTTCCCTTGGGGGCGCCGCCTTCATTGTAAAAGAGACCAGCAATATCCTTGGGGCGGATGCCCAGCATCTTGCCCGCGTTCATGAAGAGTGTGACACTCTCGCTCAGCTTATTCCAGTCACTGCCCTTTTCGGGTATGGGGTGATCTCCACCTTCTGCCCACTTTTCTTGTGAACGGGGTTGGCTATACTTGCTGGGTCTGTCCTCAGGGATGGGTTGTATTTCGCGTGTGCATTTTGCAGTGAGCAAGGAGAACATGGCGCCAATGAGGCGTTCTGCGGGGATTTCCAGCCCTTGCAGGGCTTCGGGGATTTCTGTGCTCTGGGCAGTGAGCTCCAGAATCTGGTCAACCAGCACTTCTTGGCGAGAATCTTCCACCTGTGTGGCGGTCATCACGCGCTCTCTGCTCATCTTTGTCCCTATAAAGCGTTCTATGCGGCTGAGCAAGGAAAAGTCGCGGCGCCCAATAAAGGAAATAGCCTTGCCAGATCGCCCTGCTCTCGCAGTACGACCAATGCGGTGTACGTAGTCTTCTGGGTCGCGTGGTAGCTCAAAGTTAACAACAGCGTCAACATCGTCAATGTCGATACCGCGTGCAGCAATATCCGTTGCAACGAGAACACTGAGGTTGCCCTTGCGGTAGGAGTCCATGACGCGCTCGCGCAGGTTTTGAGGCATGTCTCCATGGAGGCGGTCAACGGCATAACCACGTGCCAACAGGCCGTCAACAATATCGTCAACAATGCGCTTTGTGTTAGCAAAGACCAATCCGCGCTTCATGCTGCCCATCTCGATAAGGCGGCTGAGCACCTCGATACGGGAGGAAAAGACCACCTCGTAGACCATCTGCTCGCAGGTGGGAACAGTCATGACGGGGCGTTCGATGATGATCTCTTCAGCATCGTTGGAGTATCGTTCTATCATGCCGCGGATAGCGGGTGACATGGTAGCAGAGAAGAAAAGAGTCTGACGTTCTGCTGGCAGCAGGGCAACAATGCGATCCAAGTCATCTTGGAAGCCCATGTCCAACATCTCATCCGCCTCATCAAGTACAAGCATGGAAAGCGCGTCCGTGCGCAGCTCACCCTGCTCCAACAAGTCGAGAACACGACCAGGTGTACCTACGACAAATTGCACACCACGCTTCAGCGCGGAAAGTTGAGGGCCAAAGGAAGTACCACCGTAGATGGGTACTGCGGCAACGCCATCCATAAAGAGGGCGAGCTTGTCCACTTCTCTGCTTATCTGCACGGCCAACTCACGGGTTGGGGCGAGGCAAAGTACCTGTACGGCACGCACTTCGGGATCTATGCATTCTAAGGCAGGGATGGAAAAAGCCAGGGTCTTTCCAGACCCAGTATGGGAGAGCCCGACAATATCGCTGCCCTGTAGGGCAGTGGGAATGGCGCGCTCTTGGATGAGTGAGGGTGTATCAAAGCCTAAAACTTCGATAGCTTCAAGGATTTCTGGGCCAATGCCTAGGTCAGAGAATGTCATATAATCAAGCGTTTCAGATGGAAATAATCTGCAACAGGGCGAGCATGCCTCATAGTTAGAAAAAAGTAAAGAGAATTCTTACTATAGAAATTATTTCCGCCTCACCACAGCTCTCGTCCGACAGCTTCTGATGCGCGTCCGCTCTCTTCCAGCTGCTTCAAGCGCAGAGATGGCAGCTTCTCTCGCGATATGTTCTCATAGCCCAGTCTGTCTCGGAAGTACTCCACAGCACTCTGCGACACGGCAAAGAGTCGGCGAAATCCGCACTCTCGCGCCTTATCCTCAATCATAGCACAGAGAGCCTTGCCGTAGCCATGCCCTTCATAGTGCTTCTTGATATATAGGCATCCCAACTCCGCCGCGGCATCCTCGGGATAGGGGTAAAGTGCCACACAGCCCACAATGGTGTCATCCAAGGTGTAGACGTAGTAGCTATGCAGGTCGCGCAAGATGCTTTCATAACTGCGGCTGACGAGTTTTGCATCGACCATGCTGCGGCTAATCATAGAGAGTAGTTCTGGTATGTCATCCAGCTGCAAGGGGCGTATCTCTCTATAGGAGTCAGCATGCACCATGGTGCCAACGCCCTCTTCTGAGAAGAGCTCATCCAACAACACGCCACGATGTCTGCCATCTAGGAGATGAACACGGGGTATGCCTGCGCGGCAGAGTTCCGCAGCTTGCATGAGTTGCTCATGCTGTGTGCAGTCCGTGGCCGCAGCTACTTCGCTTTCTAAAATAGCGAAAATGGGCTGCCCCTGTCGCGTGGGGATACCGCCATCTAGGAGGCAGATGAATTTGCGCGCCCGCATCTGATGCGCCATGCGCTCTATGAGTGGGTCATATGCCCCATTGACGCCCGAGGCTAGGAGGGCGATTTGCTTGCGCTCTACAATTTCTTTCGTGCGCGCGAGGCATTTTTCCTCGTCTTCTGCCAGTGTGCATTCCACGCGTGCGGAGTGCAACTCGCAATGCAGAGCCTGTGTGTAGAGACTGTCTACATGCTCCTGACCACCTTCTGCAATGAGAATGAGGCGCACACCTACCTCATGCAGGGCGTCAACATCCAATAGCGCGTCCACTAGCTCTCTTGAGGAGAGTAGGGATGCTGCTATGTGGATGATAAATAGCCTTTTTCTAAAGTAAGGTACGTACTCCAGAACGGAGCGAACGTGCAGTGTGGACATACAATACTCTGGACTTTCACTCTATAAGAGCGCGCTGCTTAGGCTTCTTTTGTTTCGCTGACTTCGGCTCCTTCTTCGCCATTCGCGTCTAGGTCGATGACGGAGTCGTGCATGTTGCCAGAGTCAATGCTACCTATGGTCATGCCGTCTTCTTCATCACCCAAGCTGTCGCTAGGGATGATGTAGGTGAGATCGGGTGCGTTTGCAGGTCGCTTGATGGAAACGGTTACTTTTTTCTTGGGCAGCTTGATGGGCTTTTCTTCGTAGCGAAGTTCGTCTGGATCGACGCTACCACTCTGAGCGATTTCGAATTCTTGCTCATAACCGCCTTTTTCTTCCTCGTCCTCTGGCAGAGGGCTTTCGCTGGGATCGCCTTGGAGGAGAGCACGCTCGCGCAGTGCCTTCAGGAGGGAGTTGTTGCCGCCAAAGAGGGCGCTGAGGTCAAGTTGTCCGTCTTCATCTCTGTCACCAGGGAGAGCGGAGAGGAAGTCTTCAAAGGCATTGAGGCTGGTTGACTGACGGAAGAGTCCGCTGATGGCTTCATGCTCTATGTTGTGCATGAGTGCTTCAAAGAGCTCGTAGGCTTCGGCCTTGTACTCGACAAGGGGGTCTTTTTGACCCTGCGCACGCAGTCTCACGCCTTCGCGGAGAGCGTCCATGTCGGTGATATGCTTCTGCCAGAGTTTGTCAATGGCTTGCAGGATGATGCTGCGCTCCATGGATTCTACGCGGTCAGCGCGATCTGATGCTACTTTTTTCTCGTAGGACTCCTTAACACGATTGATGATGAAATCAGCGGCCTCGTCATCTGTCTTGCTAGCAAAGTCAGCCTCTTCTTCTGTCCAACCCATGGGGAAGGTGGTGTTCACCCAGTGAAGAAGATCTGCACGTCCTGCTGCACCTGCATCACTGGCGAGGCAGAGTTCGCACTTGTGCTTTGTGGCACTGTCGAGCATCTCCATAATCATCTCTCGAGGGTCTTCGCAAAGCAGAGCCTCGTTACGCATACCGTAGACAATGGTACGTTGCTGATTCATGACGTTATCGTAGTCAAGAATATGCTTACGCCACATGTAGTTGCGTTGCTCGACGCGCTTTTGCGCACCTTCGATGACGCGGTTCATAAGGCGGTTTTCGACGGCTTCGCCTTCGTCCATACCAAAGCGGTCCATCATGCGTGTCATGCGCTCACTACCACCGAAGTTGCGCATCAAGTCATCCTCAAAGGAGAGGTAGAACTGGGATGCTCCAGGGTCACCTTGACGGGAGCAACGGCCGCGCAACTGGCGGTCGATACGACGGGATTCATAACGCTCTGTACCCAGAACGTAGAGACCACCGAGGGCGGGCACATCGGGACCCAGCTTGATGTCAGTACCACGTCCAGCCATGTTGGTGGAGACGGTAACCGCGCCACGCTGACCAGCCTTGGCGATGATTTCTGCTTCGCGTTGGTGGTTTTTGGCGTTGAGTACTTCGTGGGGGATATTAGAACGCTTGAGCATGCGTGAAAGTGTTTCAGATGCATCAACGCTGGCTGTACCAATAAGGAGGGGTTGCCCCTTCTTGTGCAGCTCGGCAATCTTGACAATGACCGCATTGAACTTTTCACGACGACTCTTGAATATCAAATCATTTTGATCTTCACGTATGCAGGGCTGATTTGTGGGGATGGGCAGCACGTCCAAGTTGTAGATGTCATGGAATTCTGCGGCCTCTGTCTCTGCCGTACCTGTCATACCGCCAAGGCGAGCATAAAGGCGGAAGTAGTTCTGAATGGTGATGGTCGCGTAGGTCATGTTTTCAGCCTCGATATCGACATCTTCCTTGGCTTCGACTGCTTGGTGCAGACCATCGCTCCAACGGCGACCGGGCATTTCACGACCTGTGTTCTGGTCAATGATGATGATTTTGCCCTCGCGTACAACGTATTCTACATCCTTTTCATAGAGGGTGTAGGCCTTGAGCAGCTGGCTGGTGGTGTGCAGACGTGCACCTGTGGAGTCCAGACGCTTGATGAGCTCATCCTTAAGCTCTTCCTTCTGGAAGTCGGGCATCTCTTCGTTCTCATCAATGATGACAAACTCTGTACCAATGTCAGGCAGAACAAAGGCCTCTGGATTACCTGGGCTGATAATCTCTCTACCCTTTTCCATGAGGTCAGCATCATGCGACTTTTCATCAACAGCGAAGAAGAGCTCTTCCTTGAGCTTGTAGAGCTCCAGCTTACGAGGATCTTGGTGGAGGAAGAGTTCATACTTCTCCAACATGCGGCGGAAGGTGGGGTCTTGCTGCGTGCGCAGGAAGGCGCGGTTGCGGGGCATACCTAATTTTACCTTGTAGAGGCAACGACCAGCAGCATCCAGCTCACCCTTTGCTGCCAAATCTTCGGCTTCAGCCATGAGCTTGTTACAAAGTGTTGTCTGCTCCTTAACCACGCGTTGGATGAGGGGCTTGAGCTCATCGTAATTCTGCTCGCGCTCCACAAGGGCGGGACCGGAGATAATCAACGGTGTGCGGGCCTCATCAACCAAGATGGAGTCCACCTCATCAATAATAGCAAAGTAGTGACCACGCTGCACCTGCGCAGCCTTTGTGGTTGCCATACCATTATCACGCAGGTAGTCAAAGCCAAATTCAGAGTTCGTACCGTAGGTAATATCGCAAAGGTACTGGTGGCGGCGTGTGTCGTTGGGCATCATGCTCTGTATGCAGCCTATGCTCAGACCGAGGAAGCTGAAGAGTGAACCCATCCACATGGAGTCACGGCGGGCAAGGTAGTCATTGACCGTCACCACGTGAACACCCAAGCCAGTCAAGGCATTGAGGTAAACAGGAAGCGTAGCCACGAGGGTCTTGCCCTCACCTGTTGCCATTTCTGCAATGAAGCCACGGTGCAGGGCTATACCACCGAGCAACTGCACGTCAAAGTGAACCATCTCCCACTTCATTGTTGTGCCGCAGACATCAATCTCGCGACCCATCATGATGCGTGCACCGCGCTTAACGACAGCGAAGGCTTCGGGGAGAATCTCTTCTAAGTACCTCGCGCGTATGCGATCAAACTTGGGCTCTATGCCTGCGAAGGCATGCTTGCCCTCCTCAATGGATTCCACACTGGGCTCAACACTGGGTAGACCAGGAAACACATCCTTGAGGCTTTCAAAACGCACATTCATGGAGGCAGCAAAACCTGCAAGCTGCTCCTTATTAGCGCTCTGTAGCACACCCTTTGTGGGTAATTCTAGTGGGGTAAAGCGGTGGAGATGCTGCTGCCACTCGCGTGTTTTTTCTACAAGAAAGTCTTCTGTGCAATCTGCCCAGCTTGCCTCAATATCAAGAATTTTCTTTACAATGGGTCGCAGGCGACGAACCTCACGTTGGTTTTTCGAGCCTACGATCTTATTAAGTATCCATTTAATCATAAATTGTTTATTTAGTTTGAGCTGTGATAGAATGCAAAAATGCCACGCTTAGGAATACAAGCGTGTCACGCCATTGTAGCAAAGCTACGCTCGCATTGCAAGCTCTCAGTATGGCAGATGTAAAAAAAGACAGAAATAAATGGAGAATTCGCTTGACTCTCTCATCTATGTGCGGTAATGTCTCCGCTCAACCCGAACAAAAACTCAATTCAACCTTATTCAATAGCACAATATGCGTTCTGTAATCTTACGTAAAGGCGAGCCCATCGATCGCGCCCTCAAGCGCCTCAAGACAAAACTCGACACCGAGGGTATCCTCGAAGAAATGCGCCGCCGTCGCAACCACGAAACCCCCATGGAGGAACGCCGCCGCAAGGCTCGCTCCGCCAGCAAGCGCAACAAAATCAAATGGCGCTTCACCAACAAGGAGGAAATCCCAGCAGCAGCTGTAACTCCTGAACAAGTTCAAGCTGACTAAAAAAGCGTTTGGGTTGACAAATTTTCCCCATCAAAAAAGGCAAATCAATAGCGATTTGCCTTTTTTGTTTGGAAGTCTCTTTATAAATCGCTTGCCAGCTAGAGAAATTTGGGGTAAAATCGCACGCGATACCATGGACAAGGAACAACTCGAATACCTCGACAAGAACTACGTGACCGATCCTAATGCGGATGGCGGCTTTTTCTTCACAACCCTAGAAGCAGCGATTAACTGGGTACACAAAAGCTCCCTATGGCCTATGCCCATGGGTACTTCTTGCTGCGCCATTGAGTTCATGGCAACAGCCTGTTCACGCTACGACATCTCTCGCTTTGGTGCAGAGGTCAACCGCTTTGCACCTCGCCAAGCTGACGTGATGTTCATCTGTGGTACTATTACCTACAAGATGGCTCTCATGGTGCGCCGCATCTGGGATCAGATGGCAGAGCCCAAGTGGGCAATAGCTACAGGTGCTTGCGCCTGCACAGGCGGCATGTTCCGTTCTTACTCCGTCCTGCAGGGCGTTGACCAGATCCTCCCCGTTGATGTCTACATCTCTGGCTGCCCTCCACGCCCCGAAGCCCTCATCGAAGGTCTCATGACCCTACAAAAGAAGATTGCCACAACAGGCAAGCCCCTCGACGGATTCTTCTCTCAGCATGAGCCCAAGGAAGCCAACTGCGCCGACAAAATCACGGCCGAAATGCCCCTTGACAGCATGGCAGAATAAGCCCCCCCCATCACTTCAACCCATTTCCCCCTAGCATCATTATGCCAGCCCCCACACTACTAGAACTTCAAGCGCAAGCTGCTGAAAAAATCATCGCTCGCTACCCCAGCATCACTCAAAATGAGTTCAGAGGTGACATCACCCTGACCATACCAGTGGATGTATTTTACGCAGCGATGCAGCACCTCAAAGAAGGCTGCGGCTTTGACATGCTTCTCTGCGTCTCCTCTGTCGACAGAGGGCTGGATGCAGCACCTCGCTTTGAGTCCAACTACACCCTGACACAGGCAGAAACAGGTGCAAACCTCCTCGTCCGCGTACTCATTGCAGAAGAAAGCATGAAAGTACCCTCCGTGGTCTCCCTGTGGAAGTCGGCTAACTGGCTGGAAAGAGAGCAATACGACCTCATGGGCATCATCTACGAAGATCATCCCGATCTGCGACGTATCATGATGTGGGATGGCTACCCCTACCACCCTCTGCAAAAGGACTTCCCCTTGGAAGGCAAGCCCACAGAGCTACCCGGTGTCGCCTTCACAGAAAAAGCCCCCATGCGTGGCGCACCCTTCACCACGCGTCCCGGTGCCACCTCTACAGATAGAGAACCAAGACAGCGCGGTTAATAGCGCAAAAGCAGCCTTTGTGCTGCTCTAAGATAATCTCTCTCCACCCCTCCCTTGCCATGGCGCAGCTCCCTCCCGACCTTGACCCCAAGATACGTGCTCAGGCATGGGTAGGTGATGCCATACTCGCACTCTACGTCAGGGAATGGATACTGAGCTTCCGAGGAGAGATAGATGGCAAGCTTTTCATTGAGTTCACCAGCAATCAATTTTTGCGTCTCGTTGGCAATGCCACAGGAGTAGAAGCCCAGATTGGACGCATCTACAAATCCAATGGCATGGAAGCCGCCTACGCTTGGATAGAGCAGAATCTTCGCCCCCGCATGGAAGAACGCCTACGCGTCCTGCGCCGTCAACGCTAACTCCCCCCCTCACCCAACACCAATCAACATGGCGACCTATTACATCATTGCAGGCGAGAGAAGCGGCGACAAGCAAGGCGCGCTGCTCATGCAAGAACTGCTGCGAGAAAACCCCGAGCTCTGCTTCAAGGGCCTGGGTGGCGACCACATGAGCGCACTGAGCGGTGAAATAGAAAACTGGACAGAGAAGGCTGCCGTCATAGGCTTCATCGATGTATTCAAAAACATACGCTACTTCAAGCGAAACCTCGATAACATCACGACAAAAATTGTCGCAGAGCAACCAGAAGCCCTCATCCTCATCGACTACCCTGGGTTCAACCAACGCTTGGCAGAGCGCATACATGAGCAATGCCCTGCTACAAAAATCATCTGGTTCATCGCCCCCATGGTCTGGGCATGGCACAAGGGACGCATCCCCAAGCTAGCCCGTATACTTGACCTCATGCTCTGCACCTTCCCCTTTGAAAAGAAACTCTTCGAAGACGCGGGACTGCGCACAGAGTTTGTCGGACACCCCCTTGTTGATGACATTCTCGCCATGAGAGATAGTGCACGCCGTGAAAAGCAACTCATCGGTCTCTTCCCTGGTAGTCGCAAGAGAGAAATAGACCGCCACTTCCCACTCTTCTTAGAACTGGTTGCCGCAGCAAAGGAAAAACACCCCGACTGGCATTTTGAAACCTCGGCTAGCTCTGACCGCCTCGCGCGGCGCATGGAGCGCATGAGAAAGGCAGCAGGCGTCTCCGCAGAGCTCATTAACATCAAGCCTGGTAGCTACCACGACCTCATGGAAAGATCCAGCGCCGCTCTTGTCACCAGTGGAACAGCCACCTTGGAAGCAGCCTTGCATGAACTACCCTTTGCCCTCGTCTACAGGGTAAGCCCCCTCACCTACCTCATGGCAAAGCTTCTCCTCAAGGTACGCTACATAGGCATGGTTAACATCCTCGTTGACCGCCCAGTCGTCAAAGAGCTGATACAGGGAGAATTCAGCGTAGAAAACAGTCTGTTGGAGTTAGAAAGACTCATGCAGCCAGAAACGCGCGCGCTAGTGATGCAAGAAATGAAGGCATCCGTCTCATTATTGGGAGACGGAGGAGCCGCGCGCAAGGCCGCCGTGGCAGTGCGTGATTGCCTTTCCTGACTTTTTGTCGGCGCAAAGCGCATAAATACGACGAAAAATAGCGACAATTGATCAAGTTAGCGCAATTTTCTCATTTTTATCAACAAATAAAGGCACCCTTTTGTCATGCTTTTGTCATACTCTATCATGCATTTCTCGTTAAAAACCACACCTAACAAACATAACATATTCAAAACAAAACCATTTCACTGACAATAACCGTTAGGCAATCCACGCTAAATAAGTAGGAATATAATCTTGCGTTCAAATAATTCATATTATATAATAACTTCACACCCGAAAGGGCACATACAACCTAAATAAATAAAAAACGATATGAAAAAAATAACAACAGTAATCGGTGTAATAGCACTCAGTGTAGGTTTTGCAACAGTTAGCCTCGCAGGTTCCTGCGACAAGTCATCCGGATCCTGCGGAACTTGTGAAAAAAGCATGAAAAAATGCGATAAAGATGGCTGTGAAAAAGGATGTTCCTGCCAAAAAGGCAAGTCCTGCAAAAAATAAATATCGCGAATAACGCTATGTCAAATGTACCCCCCGATGAGTGAAAACACTCATCGGGGTTCCTTTTTCTCACTACTCAGTAGCAGAATTTTCCAGCTCGTCCAGTACGGATTTCACGCGCTCCTCCAGCTCATCTGGCAACAGGAGCGTTTTGCGCCTACTGCTCTCCCCTGATTGAATAGAGAGCTGCCCCTTTTTAATACCAAGCTGCTTTGCCAAAAAGACAATGAGGCACAGATTTGCCTTTCCTTCTACTGGGGGTGCTGCCACCTTCACACGCAAAACTCTCTGCTGTGTTAGGGTATCCCTTTCGACTCCTATCAAGCGACTTTGCTTTGCTCCGGGTATAACTTTGATAGCTAGCTTCATGGCAATGTGCCGTGATTGTAGCAAAGATTATTATTCCCGACAAGGGTTTTTGTTCGACAGGGCAGCGCTAATAGTTTATAATGAAAAAGGTTTAGGTATATCCTCATTTTTCCTCAGCGTCACCCATGCTATCTCGTCCCTACAAATCAGCGGAATTACATGTCTTCTCCTTTGCTCATCAGGCTCGTGCCCTGTCAGAGGAGATAGGTGATCCTACCTTTGATGAGCTGCATGAGGAACTTGATCTTGCTATGGGTAACTGCCGACGCGAGAGATCTATTCTCCTGCTAGGCGCGGAGGGCAGCGGCAAATCTGCGCTACTTTCTGCCATGATTGATGAGCCAGTCATTGCAAGCGCATCCACTCTTTCCCCATATTGCTGCTGGCACATGTCGGAATCCTCGGGGAAGAACAACTCCACCCGCCCAGAATGCCAACGCTACCTCGTCAAAGAGCAACTTGCGGGGCTCCAATTTGTAGAAGGCGCGGACATAGAAGCAACAGAAAATCGAGAACTTCTTCAAGAACTTGCACCGCAGGCTGACATCATCCTACTAGTCCACAACAGCAAGGCGGAAATAGGAGAAGGACTTTGGGCAACCATGCTTCACTTTCAGAAGAACAAGCTACTCCCCAAATGCCAACTCATCATCACACACACGGATGAGCTCCCTGCGGAAAAATCCATCGTCCTCAAAGAGAGCCTGCGCTCCAGCATGCAGGAAAAGCTGGGAGAGGCAGTACCCTTCTACTATATCCCAGCCTTTGCCAACTCCCCCGCCATAGACACACTGAGACAGGTAGTGCAGCGCGGGTTAGAATCAACAGGAGGCATAGACAAGGAGCTCAAAAAGATAACAGACGTCTGCTCCAAACTCTTCCAACGCCAGAGCCTCGTCCTCAATGGACGAGAATCCGTGCATCGCTCCGACAATGGATTTTTGGCTGGGATAGAAGAGGAAATCAACAACTTCCAGCAAAAGCAGCTAGAAGGCGCAGGGCAACTTTCAGAATTCTATGTAGGAGAGATCTACCTGCTGAGAGAGCAATTCATCAAGCAGATACGGGGCAGCTTTAGCTTCATCTTCCAGCCCTCTCACCTCATCGAGCTAGACCGCCTCTCCATGAGCCTAGAAGCAGTACTCTACCAATTGGTTAATGAGCAAGTCCTCCAGCAGCAGGTAGAATCTGACGGGCACTTCATCATCGCCTGTGAAAGCCATTGGAATGACGTCAACCCACGCATGCTCAACTATTTACACTGCGACATAGGCGCCTTCCATCCAGAGGAACTGCAAAAGGAACTGGAAAAACTGCGTCAACAACTATCGCAGACCATCTATGAAGTCTTTTTAACGGAAAAGCTACGTCATCATTTTGCGCAGCTATTCCAACCCATCGTCAAGATGCTCTACCCTTACTTCATCATCTGCTGCCTCGTTGTAGCGACGGCTGGGGCACTGGGGGTCATGGGCATGACCAGCTATGCCGTGATGGCAATGATTGCGGGGGTGTTGTTATTACTACTCACCAGCGTTAGGGAAAAGCTGGCAATACGTCGAGCTAGCTTGGAGGTGAACGCCCTCACCTTGCAGCTTTGCGAGCAATTGAAAGATCCTATTAGTAAGACGCTGAGTGAGATTATACTCTCACGCATCTCGGCATATAGACTTTACTATGTTGCACCGCGTGAGAAGCTAACCTATCAGGGAGAGATGCTGGCCCCCTTGCGCGAGAAACATGCGTTACTCTATAGGCACTTTAGTGCGATGCTGCATCATTTGTAATAAGCCGTCATCCTGCGCGATAGCGTTGACGGGATTGCCAAGGAAAATGTCCTCGGCTGCGCAGCGAGACTTTAAATCTATGCATTTTAATGCCTCATCTATTTTTTCACTTATTTTTTCGTCATGATGGGTTGCTATAATTAATGCATGTAAATAGTTAAGTTTATGCAATAACATGCAACGCTTTGGGTTTTTATACCGCGTGTGACACTAGTTCCCTTTTCATTATCTTTTGAATTACTCTTTTTTAGAATGTCTCTGCTTCAGAACTTTATTTCATGCAAGTGTGTGAGTTATGACACAACTGCCTGGAATAATGACTTGAGAAAGAGCAGTAAAATGATAGACTAAAGCTGTGCTCTAAATCTCCGAATTTTTCTATCTAAATTTAAGCTAGTTGCATGTCAGGGAAAAGGGCACCACCTCGATGTTATGAAAACACACCTTACACCCCGACTTCGCGCAGCACTTATTGCTGCAATTCTCACCGCTTCAAGCTTCAAACTCTCCTCTGCCCATGCCACGGGCGTGGCTGAGAGTAAGGAGGAGCTTAGGTTAACCACACTTAATGAGTTCCATAGGCTCAATGCTAATGACTACCCCAACAGATCGGCCTATCAGCTAGAGGAGGTGAGCGATGAAAATGAGCGCAATTTGTTCTACATCACTAAATATCTCTACAAAGATGGCATTTACACACCTGTGCAGTACAATGTGGTGTTTAACAATTCACTAGGGGATAAGAGACCAGATGACAAAGGATATGAAACCTTCACATGGGTTGAAATCGTTGATTTGGGCGGCGTAGCTAACTTAGCACTGAGGGATGAAGAATTTCGCAGCGCTGAAATTCGGGCATATTCTACGGACAATAAACGTTTTGTGCCTGATTCTGCTAGCCCCGTCAACGTGAACCACAGCTTCGTTGGAATCGAGCATTTAGTGGAATCTGCGCCAATTGCAGACGCGAAAGGCGGGGCAATTTACGGTGTTTATAATACTGACTCGGCCCAAAAGCACACGATCACAGGTGACTTCGTAGGCAACTTGGCTTTTGGAAATGCCAAGCAGGAATTAACTAGCGATTCCATTGCCAATTCTGAAGTCAGTACTTATAGCTATGGCGGGGGTATTTATATCGAAAGCAGGATACAAAGCAGCCAAAGCGATTATGTCGATAAGATCGTAGGCAATTTCATTGGTAACACGTCTCGCGCTCAGGCTAGGGCAAAAATCACCGACGATGAGGTGACGTTGAATTTTGCTTTTAGCTATGCCAAGTCCTATGCCTATGGCGGGGCAATTTATAACTCGACAGTGATATCGGACATCGTAGGTGACTTCGTTGGCAACTCTGCTTATGCTTATAGTTATAGCTCGGCTAAGGCTCGCTATAAAGCTGATTCCTATAATTACGCTGTAAGCGATTCCTATGCTTATGGTGGCGCGATTGCTAACCATAACTCATTCAATACAAACCAGGCAACTATTAACAACATCATTGGGGACTTCATCGGCAACTATGCCTATGCCTATGCCACTAGCCCTCTCCAAGATCAATCCGGTTACTTTGGCTCTATATCAGCCTCACCCTCGTCCTATGGGGGGGCGATTTATAGTAGCAAACGCATTAACACTATCACGGGGGACTTCATCGGCAACTACGCCTATTCTTCAGCTCCAGATGGCGGCACGAGGTGGATAGAGGAAGCCAACGCTTACGTATACGCCTTTGGTGGAGCTATTTATAACCATAGCCAGATTAAAAACCTCAATGGCGACTTCATCGGCAACTTTGCTTATGGCTCACTCTATTCAACAAGGGCTACTTCTGGCAGGGCCGAAGGCGGGGCGATTTATAATTGGGGCAACATTGCAAACATCACAGGCAGTTTCATTGGCAACTATGCCTCCGTCGATACCATAACCGAGCCCTCAGGCGCTCTCATATCCCTAGGTGGGGCGATTTATAACCACGAAGGTAGCATTGGATTTCTGGCCCTTGATAGCAGCATGCAATTTAGTGGCAACTACACTACAACCAATGGCGGTGAATCAAAAAACTATGAAGCCATCTACTCCTTCGGTAAATCTACATTCAACTTTAACGCTTACGCGGATAATAGCATTATCGTCAATGACGCCATTAATAGTGAATATTCTAGGAAAAGCATTCACACCATTAATATCAACAATGGTTACGATGGAATCAATCAAAAAATTGACGCAAAGGGCAAAGCTTTCTCCACTGTGTCCTTTAACAGCTATGTGTATGGCCATAACATCACCGTCCATGCGGGTGTGTTGCAGCTTGGCAAGTTCGCAGGTATGGGGAAAGAGGGTGAAGCAGGCTACGTGCGAGGCACGCAAGCGAGTCTCAACTACAGCAACATCACCATTAATGCAGGGGCTCTCGTCCAGGTGCAAGGGCAATTAACGCTGGATAGCAGATCCTACATCGACACGCGCGCAGTAGGCGCAGAAGATAGCGTCAGTACTCTCAGAGGGCTTGCTGCTGATAGCAGCATTACAGGAGGCCGCATTACCGTTAAAGCGAACAGCAGCTTGAGTATTGAGGACTTGATACTCTCAAAGATTAATATCCAATCCGAAGAGAATAGTAAATTGACATTAAAATCTGTCACTATAGGAGATGATAGCACCTTGAACGTTGAGCATCTCACCCTACGCTACGATAATGTAGCGGCAAACCACACCAAGAGCCTCACAAGCGAAGCAACACTACGCAACTACACACTCTCTGGCATTGATGTGGGAAAAGCAACTGTTACAGGCAGTCTCACGCTAGACATACATATGACAGAAAATGAATTGGAAGACTTTGAACTTGCCTACAGCAATGGTGAAGGTATCTTCTTTTCAGTAACGGGGCTAGATGAAGCAGAATTACCCGCTGAATTTGAATTCGCCTCTATCAATGGGCAATCCTATTCTTTATTCGCAATCAACAGCAGAAATGAGGGCATGCAATTTATCATCGTCCCCGAACCCAGCACCGCTACGCTAAGCTTATTCGCCCTCACAGCTCTGCTCGTCCGCAGAAGGCGAAAGGAAGCTTAATCGCGCCCTGTGCATATTTGCTTCAAGAGCTTAGCTTCTTTTTTAGGGAGCTAAGCTCTTGTTTAATCGGGCCTAACGCGAAGGTACAAAAAGATACGAAAATAACTACTCTGTCGCGCAGGATGATGCCATATGCAATGCAAAAAGCCCTGTCCTCACGCAGAGAACAGGGCTTTGCTTATTCTAAAAAAATACTCTCCTTATTCGGGACGTATATGCAGACTCTTCACTGTGCCGTTAAAGCTCTTGCCCACTTCCTTACGTGGTAAGGGGAAGGTGCTGACCTTTTCCTTGTGACGGCTCTCAAAGGTGATAAGCTTTGGCTGCTCTGCAACCAACTTGTCATCCACAAAGAGCTGCGTCTTGCCCAATGATCCCACTAGCTTCATCTTAACGGGCTTGCCAAGAGGCAGCTTGTAGTCATAGGCAAAGGTCAGTGTGTCATCACGACGGAAGCCAACGCGTCCATCTGCCATGGCTGCAAAGACCGCGGCCTTGCCATCGCTGAGCAATACTTGCTCCTTGCCAGCGGCTGTCTCGGAAAGTTCCACGACTGCTTCCATGACGTAGGGAGGCGCAAGGATGGGTAGTCCTGTTGTCTCTGGTCCTGTCAGGTTCATGCTGTGATGCACGATGTCTTGCTTTTGAGCGTTCTCTGTGTGACCGATTGTTTCAACAAGCTTGCGATGTTCTTCAAAACTACGTGGTACGGCTACGCTACCCCATGTCTTTTGGGCAACGATGTCGATGGAGCTATTGATAACACCTTCGATGTCGCGGTAGTGATAACCAGGGTGATCCATGTCAATCATATCGTTCCATACGGCGAAGGTTGCGCCGAGGAATTGAGGGTGACCAGAGGGCACAACTTCATCTGCGATGCGGTTGGGCTCAAAGTGGCTGTATACCCACTTCTGGTTCTTGTCCATGCGGTAGTAATCAGCGTAGGGTACAATGTAAAGCGCACCATCATTGGTATTGATGATGTCATAGCCTTGGTTGATGGAGTCCCATGCACGTGCCCAACCACCGTTCCAGAGGTTGAGCTGCACGCCCTTTGCCAAGACAGGGGTCTTGCCCTTCTTTTGGTTGAGGCTGCCCCAGAGGCGTGGTTGGTAGCCGCGCTTTTTAATATACTTGAGGATGGAGTCCGTGTAGGCACGGTAGTCTTCTGCTGCTCCGTAGAACTCATCCGCGCCTACGTGGATGACGAGGTCTTCAAAGACGGGGTGACCCAACTCCTTGTTTTTCAGCAGGTATTCGTCGAGGACGGAGGCTACAAACTTCAACGTTTCGGGGTTGGTGGCATCCAGCATCTCGCAGCGACGCTTTTCCTTACCGCCCATGGGGGCTTGGTAGATGAGGTCGGGGCGCATGCGGGTGAAACTCAGCGCATGCGCGGGGCTGTTGATTTCTGGGACGATGGCTACGCCCTTTTTAGCGGAGGCCTTGATGAAGTCCGAAAATTCCTTCTTGGTGTAGTGCAGATCTTGGTTGTGCAGGGTCACGCCATCTTTGTTGACGTAGTCAGACTCAAGGCGGTAGCCCGAGTAGCTTTCCTTGAAGGGGTCTTTGCCCATGTCCACATACTTTTCGTGGAAGATGTAGTTGTTGTTGAGGTTAACGTGGAAGTCGTTCATCTTGTACCATGACATGGTGTCAACGATGTCTTCCAAGTACTCCAAGGGGAAGGGAGTGCGTGCAGCATCAAACATGAAACCGCGTATGGCAAAGCGGGGGAAGTCTTTGATTTCTCCACAGGGGATTTTGCCACCGCCTACTTTAATCATTTGTAGCAGGGAACGTGTGCCCCAGTAAAGTCCCTTTTCTGTACCTGACACGATTCTGATGCCATCTGGCTGGATGAGTATCTGGTAGCCTTCTTCACCGAGGCCGAGGCTCTTTTTGTAATCAGCGTTGCGCGTGAGTGCGATTTGCTTCTTTGCCTTGTCATTTCGCTTCAACCCACCAGGTATCATGGCGTTAAGTTCCTTGATAAGCTCTGGGCTAGCACCACTGATGCTTAGCTCCTCGAGGCAGGAGAATTCTCCGGTGCTACCGCTCCATTGGAGAAGCTCTGGGATGACTGTGGGCTTTTTATTAGGCCCTTGGGGGTCGGACATGCGCTGGATGACAATGGGATAGTCATGACTGATGGCCTTTTCTTTGCCCTTGGTGACTTCAAAGCTGACACGTACGACTACGTCGGATAGCACGGGTTGTATGACACCATTTGCGGAGATGATTTCTTCATAGTCCGCACCGAGGAACTTGACATTAACTCCTGACACCTTGGGGATTTGGAGCTTTTTTTGACCTGTAGGTATTTCCTTAGGTACAGGAAGCGTATTGGCTATTTGTTGCAGATCTTGGGCATGTAGCATGCCCGACATCGCAAGCGATAGGAATATAGATTTGTGCATTGCGATACAGACTAGCAAATAGATTTTCTGGTGTCAAGGCAGAAGTTTTTCGCTGTCAGAATACCCTTTTCACTTCCGAACTATTATTACAGATGACTCTATTTTTTATTTTTAGTGTCTCTTATGTTCTTGACTTGAGGCTATTTTTTGCTAATATATACGCGTATGTGGTTTTACACACCTGTAAGAGCATATAGCAACACCACAATCTTTTAGTATCATGAAACTCCATTTACCTAAAAAGTTATTCTCCGCTTTGCTGACCTGCTGCACGATGGTTAGCTCCATTGTAACAACAACAGCATCTTCCACTATGCTAGTGGGTGCGCTCACCTTCACACTGCTATCGGAACAAAGTCAGGGCTATACCTGGACATGGAAAGGTGGAGGCGGTAATAACAATATCAGCAACGCTGCTAATATGCTGAATGAAAGTCTTGGTCAATGGGAGGGTGATGAGACATACCAATGGGACGGACCAGGCAATCAGGGCTTCCTCAGTGGGACAAGTAATGGTCAAAATGTACTAGAGTTTGTTGGCGAGTATACTGTGGGAGGAACTACTACAGCCGTCGCCGGCACACTCGTTCTAGTAGACTTTAACACCCCAGCCATGGGTGGTCTCTATGTCCAAACAGAAGCAATTGGATTTTCTATAGCACCAAATGGGTCTAATACACGCGACATTGTTTGGAATGCATCCGCCAGTGTCGATTCCGCTGCTATGGGTGGCGTGAATGGGAAAATAAACTTCGTCATGAATGAGGACTTTTCCTTTGGCAATGGTGGAAGTGGCACATGGGATGAATGGTTCTACACAGCAGGGGCAAACTATGATATTGCTGCTGGCAAGACTTTCACCATCTACGCTAATCAGATGCTTAGCTCTGGGGATGCTCCTGCGACACCTTATGAACATTTGATACAAGGTGGCGGTACGCTTAAACTCATTCTGGCTACCAATTATAATCTTTCAGACAATGCCAAATGGTCAATCTCTCAGGGCTCTACCATGGATCTTTCTAGCATCACGGCAGGAGCAACCGCTAATTTGGGCACAGTCACTATCAGCAATGGTGTCATTAACATGGGTGCTAACGGTGCAACACTCTCTTCCGCTCTCACCATCGGAGCATTGGGCGGCACAGTACAAGGCAGCAATATAACCCTCACAGGTTCTATCAACTACAGCCTCGGCGGCCCTGCGCTGAATATCTCTGGCAGCGTAACCCTTGATAGCTCTCTGGTTATTAATCTTGGTAATTCTGGAGACCTAGCTAATGGCACATACACACTTTTCACACGTGACAACGACACAAGCACGCTTGACTATAACCTAGCCCAACTCACCATCACAGGGCTAGCCGACCCCCTGCGTATCCAGTCACTGGAATGGGTGGGCGATGAACTGCAACTGGTTGTTGGAGACAGCCTCGCCAGACGCCTCACCCTCGAAACAGGTGATGCAACATGGGACACCAATGCGAGCAATACGCCTTGGGATCTGGCAGGTGCCAATGTAGCCTTCGGAGACGGTGACGTTGTCACAATAGGTACAACTGGAGAACCTGGTGGCACGATTACCCTAGTCGGCGATCTCGCGCCTGCATCAACTGTTGTACAAGGTGACGGTGCATGGGTATTTACTGGTGATGGCAGTATCGCCGACGGTACACTCACCGTGACAGGGAATGCCACATTGACCATTGAAACCACCAACAGCTATGATGGTGGCACAATTCTGACAGGTGGTACTACCATTCTCGCAGCAGACACAGCAGTGGGCACAGGCGATATTACCTTGAATGGTGCATCCGCTGTGTTGGAAATTGCCCACGCCACAGGCCTTGGTGATGCCGCAATTCGCTACACAGCAGGTACAATACGTTTCTCTGATGAGTTTTCTACCAGCCTGCATGACAAAATCACACTTGATGCAGCAGCAACAAGCCTTAGCCTTGACCTCAATGGTCAAAGTATAACTTGGGCAGAGGCCGTGACAGTTAATCTCAACTTGTCCAACTCTGATCCAGATAATGAATCCGTCTTCAGCTACGGATTTAGCCTTGCGGGTCGTACAGTCACACTGGGTGAGAATA
>CAZRZE010000014.1:9550-24012 GCA_964604535.1 uncultured Akkermansia sp. | reverse complement strand
CCTACCGCGCCGGTGGTAAGGGTGGTCAGAATGTGAACAAGGTGGAAACCGCCGTGCGTCTGACCCACATACCCACGGGACTCATTGTTGCCTGCCAGACTCAACGCTCCCAGCTGCGCAATAGGGAAGAAGCCATGCGCATGCTCAAAGCAAAGCTCATCCAACTAGAAGAAGACCGCAAGCGCGCCGAGGCCGACCGCCAGTACTCCGAAAAGGGTGAAATAGGCTGGGGCAATCAGATTCGCTCCTATGTTTTCCAACCCTACCAGATGGTCAAGGATCTCCGCACAGGTGTGGAATCAGGCAATATCCATGATGTTATGGATGGCAATATTGATGCCTATGTAGAAGGCATGCTACGCCACAGCGCGCAGCAATCCTAAAAAAAACCTGCCTCCGCTATCATGCTAGAAATAGATGTCCTCTCCCTCTTCCCCGAGATAGTCTCGCAGCCCCTGAGCCAAAGCATCATGGGGCGTGCTAGCGAGGAAGGACTCATCCAGATACGCTCTCACCAACTGCGTGACTGGACAGAGGACAAGCACCGCCGCACCGATGACTACCTCTGCGGCGGTGGGCAGGGTATGCTCATGAAGTGCGAGCCCATCTTTGCCGCCATAGAGGAGCTAAAGCGCGACAACACCCGCGTCATCCTCATGACCCCACAGGGGAAGCCCCTCAAGCAGCCCCTTGTCGAGCAACTAGCAGCCCCCTGTGTTGCAGGAGAAGATGCACACTACATCATCCTCTGCGGACATTATGAGGGTGTAGACCAGCGCGTTGTAGAAGAACTCGTCGACATAGAAATCTCCATAGGCGACTACATACTCACCAACGGGGCTATTGCCGCAGTCATCCTCATTGACGCGGTAGCTAGACTCCTACCCGGTGCATTGGGTGATGCGCGTAGCAGCGAAGAAGAATCCTTCTCCCAAGGGCTGCTCGAAGCCCCTGCTTACACGAAGCCCAACACCTTCCGCGACATGCCCGTGCCCGCTGTTTTCCTTTCTGGCAACCATGCCGCCATCACCCAGTGGAAGCTAGAAATGGCACTGGAGCGCACAAAGCAAAATCGCCCTGATCTCTACGAGGCATGGGTGAAGGAGCATCCTGAATATTTTTCTAAGAAGGCGATTGCAAAACGCGACCGCCTCCGCCAATCCGTCACAGGTTACCCTAGGAAAAAGGAGGGGGAGGAAAGCTAATCTCAGCGTCTGAACTGATGCCTGTAGGTTAATTTTACAGGCTTACCCTTGCCTTTTTGACCTTTAAACCATTCTATTTTCGCTTGACCATCCTTGGTCTTGTCCTGTGTGAGGGTGATGGTAATGGGATGCATGCCCTTTTTGAGGATGAGGGGTCCTGTGTTTTCTAGGCTGATATTGTGTATGCGTATGTGCCCACGCCCACCTTCTCCTAGCTGGAGTTGAGGATAGTAACTAGCGGTCTCGGGAATATGAAGATAGCCAGAAAGCTCTACTATAGCACCTGCTGGCATGTCGAAAGCACTGCCATCCTCGTGATTATATAATTCTGCATCCTTTGCATGAGGCAGGCTAGCAAAATCTGGTACCCAGCCTAGGTCTTTTTCCCAAGGCAACTTGCGCCCCGCGAGACCGGGTTTAGCATCAGCTGTGAAGTCAATACCTGGTACAGCTTGATTGTCGTAGGGTCTCTTGCCGGTGTAGTTGTACTCAGATTTTTTCCCGCCGCTGCTTTCTTGCACATAGCTGTAGGGCATGCGCTGGCGCAGGTAGAAGTCTTGCAGCATCAGCTGGGCATTCTCTCCCAAGAGGTGCACGACGTTCTCTGATTCCTGTGGGTCAGCAAGGGTGTCGTAGACCTCGAACTTTTCGGTGATGTCACCTGTTTTGATGCCTGTACGTATAGCCTTTAGCCACTTCCCATCAGGAGCGACATAGTAGAAAGCCTGCTGCTCTCCGCGTGGACGGTTTTTCTTGTTGGCGGCGTAGTGTGGGTAGGGTGTCATGTGCCCTATTCCCAAAAACTCTGTGTAGACCACATTATCTTTCACTGCGGCCTTCTCATCCTTCAAAAGAGGCAGAAGGGAACGCCCTGCCGTGCGCGCGGGTCGGGGAACACCAGCAATATCTGCAAAAGTCGCCATCCAGTCATGGAACTGGCTGGGGTGAGCATTCTTGATACCCTTTGCCGTGCGTGTAGGGGCGTAAACAATGCAGGGAACGCGCAATCCGCCATCCCAAACATCTCGCTTGATACCGTCACTAAGACCGTAGCTGCGGAAAAAAGCAGGATTTTGCGCCAGTGCAGGATGAGCCTTGCCTCCATCAGGCACTGCACCAAACTCATCATGAGCTCCGTTATCACTGGTGAAAATGATGTAGGTATTCTCATCTATGTCGAGGTCTTTGAGCAGGGTGACAAGGTCACCTATGGACTCATCAACGCGGGTAATCATGCTAGCATGACGCTTTGCCGCCAGCGGCCATTTTTCCTTGGCATACTGGGGGTACATGTAGCTGTCCCACGTTTCGTGACTAGCCGTGTTAATCATTTTGCCGCTCTCGCCTAGCCACTGCACACCGCCCTTGAGACCACCGCCCTTGGGGTAAGCAACAGCAGGGAGCGCAAGTCGCGCATGGGGAGCTGTGTGGGCAATCATGAGGAAAAAGGGTTTTTCTGGACTCTGTTTTTGGTGATCAACTATCCATTTTTTTGCCCTAGCGGTATAGAGGTCAGTTGAGTAACAACCTGCTAGCTGAGAGGTAATCAGCTGGTCACCATCCCATATGGCGTTGCAGTTGTTTTCTGGGTCTTGATAGGGATCTTCGTAGGGGTAATGTCTATGCCCCATGCGGTGGTTGCCGTAGCCAAAGAAGTAGTCAAAACCTCGCTTTGTTGGCCATGCGGGGCAGGTAGTAGGAGTACCGCCCATCTGCATACCACCAGCAATGCCCCATTTACCAATGAGGGCGGTGGAGTAGCCAGCGGACTTCATCAGGCTAGCTAGGGTGACATTATCCTCTAAGGGCGCATCAAAATTGCTGTTACGAACAACGGCTGCTTGCCCTTGGTGCATGCCAGAGTAGAGCGAGCCGCGAGCGGGCGCACTCACAGGAGCTGCTGTATAGTGTCGCGACAGCTGCACCCCCTGCCTAGCAAGTGTATCCAAAGCAGGTGTATCAATACGAGGACCACTTAGGCGGTTTTGCTGGTGGTAGATATTCAAGTCCCCCCAGCCCATGTCATCGACCAGTACAAAAATAACATTGGCTTGCTCCTTTGCCAGACACAAAGTAGAGCTTAAAGCCAAAGAGAGAATGGGTAAATAAGAAGTGACGCGTGCGTTCATTATCCTCAATATAGCAAGATGGACTTGCCTTAGCAAGTTAATTCCTCCTAAGCTATTGTAAATCACAAAACAGTAAAACATGCATAGAATATAGCTTGCCCTAGGCGGTTTAGCATGTTAATCTCACACCATTAAAATCTATCAAAATTGGGACGCTCTGTTGCAACAGAAGGAGACCAATCCGCCCTTAGTATGATAATCAAAATAGAACGTTAATATGAATGAAATAAAATGCCCCAAATGCGGTGAAGCCTTTACGGTAGATGAGTCTGGCTATGTAGCTATAGTAGCCCAAGTACGTGATGCGGAGTTCAGCAAGGAGCTGGCGCAGCGTGAGGAAATGTTTCGTACTGAAAAGCAGCAGGAGGTCAAGCTAGCCCAAGCTGAGGCACAGGCGCAGCTGGAGCAAAAGCTCTCCTCCTCCAAGCAAGAGATAGAGCAACTCAAAGCGTCACTCGCTGCCACACAGGCGGAAAAAGATCACGCGCTCAGCCTCGCCTCTGCTGAGGCACAGGCGCAGTTGGAGCAAAAGCTCTCCTCCTCCAAGCAAGAAATAGAACAACTCAAAGCCTCGCTGGCTGCCACACAGACGGAAAAAGATCACGCGCTCAGCCTCGCCTCTGCCGAGGCACAGGCACAGCTGGAGCAAAAGCTCTCCTCCTCCAAGCAGGAAATAGAACAGCTCAAGGCGGCCAATCAGCTCGCCCTCCGTGATGAGGAGCAGAAGCGTCAAAATGCTCTAGTAGAGAAAGATCAACTGATACAGAAGCTGGAATCCCGCATTGAGCAGGCCAGCCTGACCGCTGAGTTGAAAATCAAAGCAAAGGAAGAAAGCTATGCCGTACAATTAAAAGAGCGCGATGAGGCCATTGCCTCCCTCAAGGATTTCAAGGCTCGACTCTCCACCAAGATGCTGGGTGAGACGCTGGAACAGCACTGCGAAATAGAGTTCAACAAACTGCGTTCCACAGGCTTTCAAAATGCTTACTTTGAAAAGGATAACGACGCAAGGACTGGCAGCAAGGGTGACTATATTTTTCGAGAATCAACCGAAGAGGGGCTGGAGTTCATGTCCATCATGTTCGAAATGAAAAACGAAAGCGACACGACAGCCACCAAGAAGAAGAACGAAGACTTCTTGAAGGAGTTGGACAAGGACAGACGCGAGAAGAATTGCGAGTACGCCGTCCTCGTCTCCACCCTAGAGGCAGATAATGAGCTCTACAACAGCGGCATTGTCGATGTCTCCTACCGCTACCCCAAGATGTACGTCGTGCGTCCTCAGTTCTTCATACCCATCATCACGCTGCTGCGCAATGCCGCACTCAATTCTATTAGCTACAAGCGCAAGTTCGAAGAACTAAAGGCACAGAATGTGGACATCCTCAATTTTGAGTCAGAAATGGAGGACTTCAAGGACAAGTTTGGGCGCAACTACCGATTGGCCAGTGAAAAATTCCAAACAGCCATCAAGGAAATAGACAAGACCATTGAGCACCTGAACAAGACTAAGGCAGCCCTCCTCTCCTCCGAAAACAATCTACGCCTTGCCAACGACAAAGCAGAAGGACTCACCATACGCCGCCTCACCAAAAACAGCCCCAGCCTCAAAAAACGCTTCGCAGAGGGAGCAACAGAAACGGAGTCATGAAGAGGCTAAAAAGAATTGTACTCTTCCTTATCATCTGGATATTGATACCCTTTGGCTTGCTGGTGGGGGTTAGCTGCTCGCATCATCACTTTGGGGGTAGCAAAAATGAGCTCAGTATAAGGAATAAAAAAGAGCAGGCAGCTAATATCAGTATGCGGCTCTATCGCGAGTATCCTTGGTACAGCCGTGTTTTTAACCCCATAATCAGATCCTACCATCCGCTCTATCTAGCGCAGGAGAGGCTGATTGAGGGAAAAATCACATTGGAGCATATTCATGACGGGGATATACTGCGTCTCTATGTGCGGCGGGATTTACTTCCCCTTCAGTTCACCTTCCAAGGCGAGGAGAAAAAGGAATTTTCTATCAACTGGGAACTCATTGGCAAAGAACTTGATGAGCACTGGGAAAATCAATGTCTATGGGAAAAACATCACGCTGAAGAAAAACGCTTCACTCTCCTCAATCCTCAAAACGCAGGCATCACCCTCATCTGGAAATATCAAGATGGGCAATGGGAATTCCAATCTGCAAGCTGGGTTGAAGAGGATAGATATAGCCTTCAGAAATATGACAGAGATGGTGAAAAATTGAGCAATGATGCGGCATAGAACTCCTCAAAGTTAGCAGGTTTTCTTGACGTGAGGCAATATTTCTGATAATATATGTACAACATGAAGGCTCGCTACTATGTACTTCTTGCGTTATTTTTATGCGCTAGCTCTCTGCTCCTCAGCTCTTGTTCTAAGGAGGAAGATGAAACGCGCATCAACATCGGACACTTCCCCAATGTTACACATATTCAGGCACTTGTTGCTCGTAATATGAGTCGCGAGGGTGAAGGTTGGTTTGAGCGCTACTTCCCCAATCACAGTATACATTGGATGATGTACACAGCAGGCCCTACTGCAATGGAGGCTATGTTTTCTCGCAGCATTGACCTCTGCTATGTGGGCCCCAGCCCCGCCATCAATGCCTTTGCTGCCTCTCAGGGAGAGGAATTGCGCGTCCTTTCAGGCGCGGTAAAGGGTGGTTCTGCCCTTGTTGTTGGTGCTCAGAGCGGTATTGAGAAAGATTCAGATTTTAAGGGAAAGCGCGTTGCTACCCCACAGCTAGGCAACACACAGGATGTAGCCTGCCGTGCGTGGATGACAGAGCACGGTATCAGCAATACCCTAGATGGAAAGGGAGAGGTTAGCATCCTGCCCACCAGCAATTCCATGCAACTCTTTCTCCTCGACAGGGGAGAGATTGATGCCAGCTTTACAGTAGAGCCTTGGCTGTCGCAGCTGGTGAGCTCTGCGGATGCGCGTATCTTTTTTGAGGACAAGGAGGCAATCACAACCCTGCTTGCCGTGCGTAAAAAATGGCTGGACAGAGAGCCAGAACTCGCCGCCACCTTTGCTAGAGCCAACCAAGAGCTCACCGACTGGATTATAGCCAACCCCGAGAAAGCACAACAACGTGTCATTGATGAGCTGAGCATACTCATGCAGTCCCCCATAGACCCAGCCATTATCAAGAGCGCATGGGCTCGCCTACAAGCCGATACCGCCATAGACTTAGAAGCCCTAGCAGAGTTTGTCAAAGATGCCAAAGAAGCCGAAATCCTCGAAAATGTAGCTGACATCAATACCATCATCGCCCAACCTTCAAACACAGCAGAAAATAATGCAAGCTAACTTAGAACAAGAAATACATAATTTCCCCACTGCAAAGCTCAACCTTGAACATATTTTCAAGGATTTCAACACGCGCAATGGTACAGTGAGGGCACTTGATGATGCCAGCATCACTATCAATGAGGGCGAATTTGTCTGCTTTGTAGGTCCCTCTGGCTGCGGCAAGTCCACCCTGCTCAATATCATTGCAGGTCTGGAAAAGCCCGACAGTGGCTTGGCATTGATTGATGGCTTGCCCATCACAGGTCCTGGGCGCGATCGCTTGGTAATGTTCCAAGAACACGCGCTTTTCCCTTGGCTCAATGTGATTGACAATGTTATGTTCGGACTGAAGCAAAAGCCCAATCTCAACAATGAAGAACGCATGGAGGTGGCAAGGTACTACCTCTATCTGGTCAAGATGGACAAGTTTGCTCAATCCAATATACATGAACTCTCGGGAGGCATGCGTCAGCGTGTTGCCCTCGCGCGTTCCCTTGCGCCCAACCCCAAAATCCTGCTCATGGATGAGCCATTCTCCGCACTGGATGCCATGACCAGAGAACAGCTCTACGGCGATATTCAGGATATTTGGAAAAAACGTCGCAAGACCATTATCTTTGTCACCCATAACGTGCGTGAGGCCGTCTGTCTGGGCGACCGTGTCATTCTCTTCTCCCCTCACCCAGGCCGCGTGCGCCGCGAGTTCCGAGTGGAGCTGCCACGCCCCCGCAATATCAACGACCACGACCTTGCAGATATCTCACAGGAAATCACCGCAGAGCTCAAGGGCTACGAAGGCGCACGTGAGAGCGATTGATAATAAACACTAAGCAACATTTGAATATGAAACGCTCCACACTCACCTTTATTTTCTTCCTCATCCTTATCTTGGCATGGGCAGTTTGCACAGGCTGCTTTGCCTTTATGGGCTTGGATATACAACTTTGGTCGCCCTATGTCATCCCCTCGCCCACCTTTGTAGTGGAGTATCTGTGGGAGAATACCATGAATGGGAAAATCCCCGAGGCCACGCTCATCACCATGCGCCGACTTTTCATCGGCTACCTCATTGGCTTGGTCATAGGTGTGCCTATGGGCATGCTAGCTGCGCGTTTTCGCTGCATCAATGACACGCTGGGAGTTCTTGCGTTGGGTTTGCAGGCTCTACCCAGTGTCTGCTGGGTGCCTCTGGCCTGTATCTGGTTTGGGCAGGATGAAGTAGCCTTACTCTTTGTTGTGGTCATGGGTAGCCTCTGGTCAGTGCTGCTCTCCACGCAAAATGGCATGCGCAATGTACCGCCCATCTACTCCCGCGCCGCGCGCACCATGGGAGCATCGCAACTCTATACCCTCATCCATGTCACGCTGCCAGCCTCTGCGCCCTTCCTCGTCAGTGGGATGAAGCAGGGTTGGGCCTTTGCATGGCGTTCCCTCATGGCCGCAGAAATCTACGTGGCGGTCGCCTCTGGCTTTGGCTTGGGACAGCACCTCCACTACGGCAGAGAGCTGCACCGCATGCATCAAGTCATTGGCATCATGATTATCATCATCGCAATAGGCCTGCTCGCCGACAAAATCCTCTTTGCCCCTGCTGAAAAATGGCTGCACCGCCGATGGGGTACAGATAAGAACTAAATTCACACAACAAAAACAAACAAAATAATATGAAAGCAACATTAATCGCTACAGCCATACTGTTCGGCACCCTTGCCGATGCCGCCCCAATGACCCCACAACAGCAACAAGCTGCAGAGCGTGCACTAGCAGATCAGCAAACAGCCTTGCGCAATATCTATGCAGCACTCATGAGCATCAATAGCCCAGAAAGTGCGCGCGCTGCCCTGCCTATCCTCAACACCAATATCGCTAACTACAAGCAGGCAGACTTCCATTGGGATATCATCGAAGACCAAATCAGCGATGCTGAAGAGGACAAGTTGGAGGCGAAATACCCTGAAATTGACCATCTCGAAGACATGATTGAGAAAAAAGCCAAGCAACTGCGCGGCTTGAAAAACAGCTGCTACGGTGTCAAGGAACTCTATCCCATCATTGCAGAACTCGCCGACTAATCATCCTCACCCTTAAAACTTATACCTCATGAACACCCACCCATCTCCTTTCTCACAGGTATCGGGAGAAAAGCTTCATGGCATCATGCGTCAATATATTATTGACGCATTTTGCCGTCTTTTCCCCCAAGAAACGATTACAGAGCAATCAGACTTCTTTACCCTAGGCGGTACAGCCTCTTTGATGGGTGAGCTACAATACCGTTGTAGAGAACTCTCTCTGAGCCGTCGTATGATAGAAAACGGTCGCAGTCCAGAGGGCATTACAGAACTTTGCATGGCACGCCCCCGCATTATGCAGGAAGAGCGCGATCGCTACCCGCTAAGCAAAACCCAAGAAGGTATCTACATCGAAAGCGTCAAGCAGCACGGTCATCATGATTACAGTCTTAATATTCTGCTACATCTCGATGCCGCTACTGATATAGAACGCTTGCGCGAGGCGATGTTACAAGCAGCCAATATCCATATTGGTCTTGCAACACGCATGGAGCTCAATGCAGATGGGGAGATGGAACAATATATTGATGAGCAAGCTAATCTTTATCCAGACTTGCTGTCTATAGACTCTCTTGATCAGCTACAGCGCGAGGTAAAACACCCCTTTGATTGGGAGCATGAATCGCTTTTCCACTGGGCTGTTTATCAGGGTCCCAGCAATTCCTATCTCTACCTCAGAGCCCATTTCCTCATCATGGATAGGTGGGCTCTTGGCGTTCTCTTGGAGGATATTGACAGCCTCTACCAAGGCAAAGAGGTGGAGGCGGAGAGAGTCAACCCCTTTTCGCCCACCCTACGCGACAACTACTTGCGCGGCGAGGAAAACTACGAAGAAGCCAAAGAAAGCTTTCTCAATCAATTTGCAGGCATAGAGGTGGACTCTCTTCCTCAAGCCGATTCTCAGATAGATGACGCTGGTTATCTGGAACAGAGACTACGCTGGAATCACTGCCCAGAAAAGATTAAATCTCTCTGCGTAGAAAAAAATATCAGCCCTACATGCTTTTTCTCGGCGGCTCTCAGTCTCATGCTCGCTCGCTGGAATAATGAGAAAGAATCCCTCTTCTCCCTCATCTACAGCGCACGCAGTACGAGGCTGACAGAACGACTCGTCACCCTACTGGCAAAACCCCTGCCCCTCTATGCCACCACAGAAGGCATAGAACGCGTGGATGATTATCTGCGCTCCGTGCAGGAACAAATTTTTGAAACACGCTGTCACTCTATATTCTCCTTTGCAGAATTGAGTGAAGCGACTGGCGTCCAGAGCAAGTTGATGTTCTCCTACGGTGTGACGGACATAGATGGCATGGACTTTTGCGGAGCTCCCTTGCATATGGAGGAGTTAAGCAAGCAAGGCATTGGTGGCGAGCTGTCCCTGCAAGCCTATGAAAAATCAGATGGCTTTGAGCTTCTATTCTCCTTTGCACGTGCATCCTATAGCCCTGCCTTCATACAAGAAATGGCAAACTGTCTGCTGCAAATACTCGATGAGCTGACGACGCGAGAACTGCTAGCAGACATCAGCATGACCACCCCAGAGCAGATGGCGCAGCTCAATGCCTTTAACCCCGACGATATCATCACCGACTGTCCCGTGACCCTTATCAGCCTTTTTGAGCAGCAAGTACGAGATCAGGGGGAGAAGGTGGCCCTCGTCTGTGCAGAGCGTCTATACAGCTACAATCAACTGGATACCCTCAGTGCCAATCTCGCAGGAGAGTTGATGCGCCGCGGTGTGCAGGCTGGTCAGGTTGTATCCGTGTTGGTTGATCGTAATGAGTGGATGCTCATCGCTGCCTTAGGCGTGATGCGCTGTGGAGCTATTTATCAGCCGCTTGACCCCAACTATCCTAGTGAGCGACTCAACTTCATGATTGATGATGCCAGTGCCTGTTTTGTCATCTCGGATGAGCCCTTGCGCCACTTGATTACAGAGTATGAGGGAGAGGTGCTTTTCACCTCAGATATTAGCAACTTGCCAACATGGGAAGGAGAGCTGCCGCAGTGTACGCCTGATTCCCACTATGTCATTCTCTACACTTCTGGTTCTACAGGTCAGGCAAAGGGCTGCATGCTACGTCACCGCAATATGGTGAGCCTCATCTACTGGATGCATGATTTTTATCAGATGAATGCAGCGATCAAGAGCCCAGTCTATGCCAGCTACGGCTTTGATGCGCATATGATAGACCACTATGGACCTCTCCTTGCAGGTGGCACGCTCTATGTGATAGAGGATGATATGCGCCTTGACCTCATTGGATTGGAGCAGTATTTTAATGAGGTAGGCATCACGCACGCTTTCTTGACCACTCAGGTGGGAAGGCAGTTTGCTCTCAGCGCACAGGTGAAGAGCATGCGCTATCTCTCTATGGGTGGTGAGGCTCTTGTGCCCCTTGACCCACCACAGGATTTTACTCTGATGAACCTCTATGGTCCTACAGAATGCACTGTGGCAGTCACGCACTACCCCGTGACAAAAAAAATCAAGCACATGCGCATCGGTCGCCCTATGGCACGCACAAAGCTCTATGTCGTCGATAGTGCAGGACGCTTGCAAGCACCCGGTGCACAGGGTGAATTACTTGTTGCTGGCGCGCAAGTAGCAGGTGGCTACCTCAACCGTCCAGAGCTCAGCGAAAAGGCCTTCATCCCCAACTGCTATGACAGTGATGCTGGCTATGAATGCCTGTACCGCACAGGTGATGTTGTTCGCTGGTTACCCGATGGGGAGCTGGAGTTCATCGGTCGCCGTGACGCGCAGGTAAAGATACGCGGTTTCCGCATCGAGCTATCCGAGGTAGAATCTATTCTGCGAGACTTTGAAGGCATCAAAGACGTCACAGTACAAGCCTATGCTAGCCCAGCGGGTGGCAAGTTTATGGCAGCCTATATCGTAGGTGATGAAAGCATAGATCAGCAGGCTCTCCGCGACTTTGTTGCAGCGAATAAGCCTGCCTACATGGTGCCAGAAATCATCATGCAGATTGATGCCATCCCACTGACTCCCAATCAAAAGGTAAACAGACGCGCCCTACCTGATCCCCTCGCCATGAGAGTGGCTGACACAGTGGAGGAAGAAGGCGCTACGCCCAATATCTTGGAAGAGCAATTGCTCTCCATGCTGCATGAACTCTTGGGCGATGCTCCCATAGGTCTTCATACGCCCTTTGTTCACGCTGGACTCAGCTCCATTGCCGCTATTAAGCTCTCCATCATGGTGTACAAGCGTTATCAGGTCAGGCTAGATGCGCGAAAGCTATTGCGCGAAGGTACCATTGTGCAGCTGGAGAACAAGATTCTAGCCCACCTGCTAGAAGCAGAACACCACGAACAGAGTCCAGAAAGTGCCCAAGACAGCGCACACGGCTATCCCCTCTCTGCGTCTCAATTAGGTATTTTTTATGAATGCCTCAAATCACCAGATTCTACGGTCTATAATTTGCCCGCCCTGCTCAGCTTTGGCACAGAGAACTCTGTAGAGCAACTGCAAAAAGTAATTAGCGACTGCTTGTCGGCGCACCCTGCCTTTTCTCTGCGATTTGATACCAGTCAAGGAGCGGCACAGCAGCTTTATGCAGACTTTGACTGCAAGCTGCCTGTTGTCAAGCTCTCAGAAGAGGAACTCTCCTCTCATTGCCAGAGTTTTGTGCGCCCCTTTGACCTCCTCACAGGTCCACTCTATCGCATTGAAATACTGCAAACAGAGAAGAATCATTACCTGCTTGTTGACTTCCATCACCTCATATCTGATGGCTACTCCATGGATCTGTTCATGAGGGAGCTCTGCAAGCGTCTCGAAGGGAAAGAAGTAGAGGCTGAAGCCATCAGCGTCTTTGATGCCATCGACATAGAGACCAAAGCCAATCAGAGCGAGGCGGAGCAATTTTTCGCAGCTCAGCTCATCGACTTTGATGCAAGCACGGAGTTAGAATCCGACTGCGATACCACCCCCTCCGACGAAGGGCTGGGAGAAGAAGGTGAGCACCGAGAGCTCATCTCCCCAGAGTCCATTGACAAGGCATGCAAGGGCATGGGCATCAGCCCAGCGGAACTCTTCCTCTCCTGTCTTTCTCTCACACTGGTACGCTATGTCAATAACAAGTCCATCTACATCAATATGGTGAGCAGCGGTCGCAATGATCCAAGACTATCGGACACCATGGGGATGTTTGTCAAGACTCTCCCTCTCTCCATCCAATTGGGCGATGAGAGCGTAAAGGATTTCGGCACAAAGGTCTCTCAGCTACTCGCCGAAACATTGGAGTATGAATACTATCCCTACGCCAAAATAGCGGCTGACTACAACTACAAGCCCTCCATTGTCTACGCCTACCAAGTGGGGCTACTGTCCTCCTACACGGTGAATGGTAAAGAGGTAGAGATGAACACTCTGAACACAGATGCGCAACGCGCCATGTTCAAGCTAGGCATCTTTATTGAGTGGCACGAGGGGCAGTATGCCATCGTACTGCGCTATGACAAGAGCCGCTACAGTGCAGCTCTCATGGAGCACCTAGGTGAATCCATGCGCTTCGTATTAGCACAGTTAGTTGATAAGCCAGAAGCCCCAGCAAAGCAAATCTCACTCATCACCCCAGAGAGAGAGGCTCAACTCCAAGGCTTCCGCTGCGTGGCGCAAAGCGACATACCAATCAAGCTACTGCACCAAGGACTAGAAGAACAGGCACGCAAGAAACCACAGCACAAGGCTCTAGTCGCCTGTGATGGAGAGTGGACATACGAGCAGTTCAACGCCATGGCTAACCGTATTGCCCACCAGCTCATTGACCGTGGTGTGCAACCTGGTATGCGTGTAGCTATGCTACTCCCACGCACCAGTGCCTTGGTCTGCACCATCTTTGGTATACTCAAGGCAGGGGCTGCCTACATCCCCTGTGACCCTGACTATCCAGCGGATCGCGTACGCCACGTACTCGATGACTCTGAGGCGCGCTTTATCATCACGAATAAGTCCAAGCTACCCGACTTTGAAGAGGGTCTCGCCTTGGATGTGGAAGAGCTGCTCCAAGGAGAAGACAAGGGTAACCCCAACTTGGCAATCAGTTCTGAAAGCCTCGCCTACCTCATCTACACATCAGGTTCAACAGGTCGCCCCAAGGGTGCCATGCTGCGCCATCACGGCATATGCAGCTACCTCACGCCCCATCCTGCTAACTTTGAGATGCAGTACATGTCACAGGAGGCATCAAGCATGCTGGCAGTCTCTACCATTGCCTTTGACATCACCTTGATAGAGGTAGTCAACCCGCTTTTCAATGGCATGACTTTGGTCTTAGCTAATGATGATGAGACGCATGACCCCATGGCACTGGCGCGACTCTTCCAAAAGGAGGAGGTAGATTGCTTCTGCGCCACGCCTTCTCGCTACATCCAGTTCATGGATTTGCCCGACTTCTGTCAGGGACTTGCAGCTTGCAAAGCACTGGTCGTTGCTGGTGAGATGTTCCCCAAGGCTTTGCTCAAGAAGCTGCAAGAGCTCACCAAGGCACGCATCTACAATGTCTACGGTCCAACAGAGACTACGGTATCTTGCAACACCTCTGATGTCACACACTCTGACCGCACCGACGTGGGACGTCCCCTACTCAACTACATCGAGTTCATCGTCGATGATGACGGTAACGAGCTACCTGCCGGATTGGTAGGAGAGCTCTACATAGGCGGTCCTGGTGTTGCGCTAGGTTATCATCATCTTGATGAGTTGACCAACAAGC
>CAZRZE010000014.1:0-9540 GCA_964604535.1 uncultured Akkermansia sp. | reverse complement strand
ATAAGGGAGAACGTGTCTACAAGTCGGGCGACTACGCCTGCTGGACTGATGATGGCGCTATCTTGGTGAAAGGTCGTAAGGATAATCAGGTGAAGTTGCGCGGTCTGCGTATTGAGCTGGGCGAGATTGAAAGCTGCCTTGCCCAACTAGAAGGCATCAAGCAGGTTGCCATTACCATACGCAAACTGCCCGGTGGTAATGAGGAGCTTTGCGCCCACTTCTCCGCGGACCGTCCCATGGACATTGATTTCCTGCGTCAGGAGCTGGGCAAGAAGCTCACCCCCTACATGGTGCCCTCCCTCTGGTTACAAATGGAATCACTGCCTCAAACCCCGAATGGAAAAACTGACCTCCGCGCCCTACCTGATCCAGAGCGACAGGGCATAGAGCGTGCCTACGTTGCCCCAGTGGGAGAGCTCGAAGAGTTCTTCTGCACCAACTTTGCGCGCATTCTGGGATTGGAGCGCGTCAGTGCAGAGGATAGCTTCTTTGATCTAGGTGGAACTTCCCTCGTCGCCACGCGCGTCATCATTGAGGCAAATAAAGCTGGCATCCGTCTGTCCTATGGTGAGCTCTTTAGCCATCCTACGGCTAGAATGCTAGCGCATATGGGCGAAAGCAACGGTCAGGCCGAAGCTAAGGATGAGTTTTCACAATACAACTATCAAGACATACACAAGCTACTAGAAAGCAATACGCTGGAAAGCTTCCAACGCGGCGAGCAGCAGGAGCTAGGCTCTGTGTTGCTGGCAGGTGCAACTGGTTTCCTAGGTATTCATATACTCAAGCAGTTACTTGATAGAGAAAAGTCCACCATCTACTGTCTCTTACGCAGTCACGATGAGGATAAAGACGGCACACAGCGTCTGCAATCGCTGTTGCACTACTACTTCAAGAACTCCTTTTCAGAGCTCATCGGATCTCGCATCATCCCCATCACGGGTGATCTCAAAAGCCTAGGGCAGATAGGACTTGACCTGCAGATTGACACAGTTATCAACTGCGCAGCTAATGTGAAGCACTTCTCCCAAACACAGGACATAGCGGAGGTCAACCTTGATGGTGTAGACAGGTTGATTGAATTCTGCCTTGCCCGAGAGGCACGCCTCGTCCATATCTCCACAATCAGTGTTAGCGGACTCTCCGTCAATCAACAGCCTGCACCTGATAGGCGTTTGATAGAAAGAGAGCTCTACATAGGACAAAATCTGGATAATCAGTACACGGGCTCCAAGTTCCTAGCAGAGCGTCACATTCTGGAAGCCATGCAACAAAAGGGACTCTCCGCCAAAATCATGCGTGTCGGTAATCTCTCGCCACGTTACGAAGACGGTGTGTTCCAAGTCAATGCCCAAACCAACAGTAGCATGGGACGTCTACGCTCCTTCAAGCTACTGGGTTGCTGCCCTTATGAGATTCTCAATGAACCCATAGAGTTCTCTCCCATAGATGAGACAGCTCACGCGGTATTGCTGCTATCCAAGACACCGAAGGAATGCTGTGTCTTCCACCCCTACAATCCACACAACACGTTAATGAGTAGCGTTATTTTCAGTATGCCTGCTCTAGGGTTGCGTGTCTCAGCTGTAGAAGATGCGGATTATCAAATTGCGCTCAATCGTGCAAAGCTTGACCCAGAAAAGGTAAAATACCTCGCCAGCATCATTGCCTATCAAGACATGGCACATGGTCAGGACTTCCAAGGCGTGGAGCTTTGCAATGATTACACCATGCAGATACTCTACCGCATGGGGTATCACTGGCCAGCTCCGTCGTCGAGTTACTTGCAACGATTCTTGCAAAAGCTCATTGATGCCAAGTACTTCGTATGATGCTTGTCAAATACAGTGTCAGCACAGAGGCAGTTGATATCAAACTGCCTCTGTGGCGGCAAGAGCGCATCAACAAACTACACAGACCCATTGACAAACAACGCTCTGCCCTCGCCTACCAGCTACTACGAGAAGCCTTGCTGATGGGCTGGGGGATAGAAGATGAAGGACCATGGGCTTTTTATCCTCATGGAAAACCCTACCTACTGCGATATCCTAAACTCCATTTCAACATCAGCCATTGCGAGGAAGCTGCCGCCTGCGTAGTCGCCAATCATCCCGTAGGCATAGATGTGGAGAGCATAGGCACTCAACTAGATAGCGAACTCATGGAGCACGTCTGCCATGAGGAAGAATGCCGCAGCATCCTCCAAGCGGAAAATCCCGCGCAGGCTTTTGCTCAAATCTGGACACGCAAGGAAAGTTACCTCAAATACAGTGGTACGGGGCTAGTAGATGACTTAAAAAATCTCTTCTACCCCCTGCCTCCTTGTGTCTGGCAAAGCTCCATCATGGCAGAGCATAACTTTGCCATGAGTGTATGCGCCCCTGCTACTTCTTCGATTTGCGACGCGTGTTCATGATGCAGCGTTTCCCCACAGTGCGGGAACAGCCATTGCAAACAGAGCAGCGCGCCTTATAAGCCTCGTCCTGCATCCATATATTGGGCAAATTAGGCTCGCAAATCAGAGGGCGACAGATAGCAAAAAAGTCGACGTCACCTTCATCATGAATCTTCTCCATCGCTTCTATATCTCTGTTGCCTCCAGTGAGTATCACGGGGATAGAGACTTCTTTTTTGAGCCTCTTGGCAAAGCTGGAAAAATATGAATGAGTCGCAGGATCAGCATTGAGGCGGGTGCGCGCGGTTGCTAGATTATTTTTTTGCACATAGAGGGAGGAGGAGTTACCTCCGCTCACATCAATGACGTCTAAACCAGCCTTCTCTATCATTTTGCCGACGATAAGGGCTTCATCCTGAGTCAATCCAGCAGGCGTGAAGTCCTCCGAGTTCATTTTCATCATGAGGATGAAATCATCGCTCACCGCCTGACGCATCGCTTCGATGGACTCTACCCAGATACGAGCCCTGTTTTCTATACTACCACCGTACTCATCCGTACGCTTGTTATAATCACCTGATAGGAAGTGGCTGAGCATGTAGCCATGTGCTCCATGTAGCTCCACACCATCAAAGCCTGCCTCCTCTGCACGACGTGCAGCCTGCGCAAAGGCATCAATGAGGACAAGCATGTCCTCACGCGCCATTTCATGTGGAGTGATGCCCGTTGCCTCATTAGTCACCGCAGAAGGTCCCCAGATAAGGGGTGAAGGTGGCTTCAGCCCTGACATAGAGCCGCCATAGGCAATTTGCAAAAATACTTTAGAGCCATAGCTATGAATCATCTCCGTAAAGGACTTGTACTCCGCTATAAAAGAATCATCATATATCCCCATCATACCGGGGTTGGGCTTTTCCTCTCGCAGCACATAGGCATAGCCTGTGATGATGCTACCGACACCGCCCATGGCGAGCTCTTCATATATCTTGACCAGTTCTGGGGTGAGATGCCCATCATCATCAGCCAAGGCCTCCCAAGAGGCTGCTTTAAAAAGTCTGTTCTTCAAGGTCACCCCCTTGAGTTGCGCTGATTGTAATAGATTATTCATATGTCGTTTGCTCAACTTAGCAGCGATTGCTCTATTTTGCAAGTTAAAAGACAGCCATCACAAAGACACTTGTCTTTGCGATGCTTTGTTGATATTCTGCACTGATGCAGGACCTCACCCTCTATAGTGCCGATTATATCATCACACAAAATAAACAACGAGATGTTCTCACCCATGCCGCTATTCTTATCCGAGGGGAGAGCATACTGGATATAGGCAGCATAGAGGCTATGCTGGAGGCCTACCCCGAGGCGAGACATGTTGCGCTGGGAAAGGCGGTGATTCTCCCTGGGCTGATCAATGCGCACACACATGTATCCATGAGTGCGCTGAGGGGGTACTCTGACGACAAGGCTCTCATGGCTTGGCTGACTGAGGATATTTTCCCCATTGAGGCAAAGTTTCATGCGGAGCTAGTGGAGACAGCTGCTCGCCTCAGTATGGCAGAGATGATACGCACTGGGACAACGGCATTTTATGACATGTACATGCACTCTGATGCTGTATTCCGCGCAGCTGATGAAATGGGGCTACGCGGTGCAGTCGGAGAGGTTGCCACGCAGTATTTCCCCTCCCTTGTGGCAGAAAAAGAAGAAGACTATTTTGCCCTGCTAGCAGATCAAGCTGCACGCTGGGCGGGGCATGCGCGACTGCGCCTCGCGGTGACACCACATGCACCCTACACGACAAATCCCGAGTTTCTCCAAGCCTGCCACGCTGCGGCAAAGAAGCACGATGCCCTCTTTAGCATGCACCTTTCAGAAACAAAGACGGAAACAGAGCATTGCCAAAAGCACTACGGCATGCGACCTGTCCCCTATTGCCAAGAGCTGGGGCTACTCGATTCCCAAAGTAGCTTTTTTCATCTGGTGGATCTAGACGAAAGCGACTGCGAAATGCTGGCCTCTGCCAACTGCACCGCTGTACACAACCCCGCTTCCAACATGAAGCTAGCCAGCGGCTGCGCCCCTCTGCACCTCATGAAGCAAGCAGGTCTGACAATAGCCTTAGGCACAGATGGTCCTGCCAGCAACAATGCGCAGAACATGGTGCGCGAGATGTACTTGGCTAGCCTGCAACAAAAACTCATACAGAAAGACCCCACAGCCTGTCCCCACCAAGAAGCCCTAGATATGGCGACACTGGGAGGAGCGGCTGCTCTAGGAGATCCGTTAATTGGTCGATTGGAAAAGGGAATGAAGGCAGACTTCACCGCCCTCTCCCTTTGTGAGCCTCATATGCAGCCAGTCCACCACATTGTCTCCACACTGGTTTACTCTGCCTGTGGTATGGAGACCATACTCACCCTTGTCAACGGAAAGGTGCTCTACGATCATGGTCACTACCTCAGTTGCGACTACCCCGCCCTCTGCGAGCAGATGGAGGACATACGACAGTGGATAGCGCGTCAATGAGTGAGCTTTTTTTATACGAGAAGAGACGCGGAAAGCATAATCTTTCCGCGTCTCACATTTCAAAGGGTTTTTATTCTGAAGGGAATTGTTTAGAAGTTTACCTTCTCGCCGTAGTAGCAGCACATGAAGATTTTTTCCATGTCTTCTACAGTCAGGACGCGGGGGTTAAAGCTTGTGCATGGGTCAGCCATGGCGTGTTCTGCCATTAACTTGACCTGGGCCTTCCAGCTTTCTTCGGATACACCGCAGGCTTGGATGGAGCTAGGGATGTTCACGCTGGCGCGCAGTTCTTCGATAGCCACTGCAAACTCTTCTACATTTGCCTTGTCGATGCACTTTGCAAGAGGCATGTACTTTTCTGTGCTCTTGCTGTTATAACGAACAACATTGGGCAGAACGATGGCGTTAGCACAACCATGGGCGATGCCAAAGCGTGCACCAATCTGGTGAGCCAAGGAGTGAGCAATACCCAACCATACATTGGTGAAGGCATAGCCACCCATGCAGGAAGCGTCGTGCATGTTCTGGCGTGCTTGACCATTTTCTGGTTCATTGTAAGCTGTAACAAGGTTAGCAAAAATCATCTCGACACCACCCTTTGCGAGCACGTCAGCGTAGTTGTCATCAATGTTGGAAACATAAGCCTCTACGCAGTGTGTCAGAGCGTCCAAGCCTGTGTTAGCTGTTACTTCTGCAGGCATGCTCTTGCAGAGCTCACCGTCAACAATAGCGAGGTCAGGAAGCAGTTCATGGGAAACGATGGGGTACTTCACATCATTTGCAGAGTCAGTGATGACGGCAAGAGCTGTGATTTCTGTACCTGTTCCGCTGGTGGAAGGGATGGCGACAAAGCGTGCCTTTTCGCGCAGGGCGGGGATGCCGCAGATTTGCTTCATCTGCTCGAAGGTCAGCTCTGGGTGCTCATACATAGCCCACATAGCCTTTGCTGCATCAATAGCAGAGCAACCGCCTAAGCCAATAATCCAGTCGGGTTGGAAGGCAATAAAGGCTTCTGCACCGCGACGAACGGTATCAATGGAGGGATCTGCCTCGACACCTTCAAAGAGCGCGTGTTCCATTCCAATCTGCTCAAGGATGGCCTGCACACGTGCGAGGGAGCCATTTGCCTTGACGGACTTACCACCGATAACGATGATTGCTTTTTTGCCAGAGATGTTTTTAAGTTCTTCAAGAGAACCTAAACCATGATAGAGGTCTTGGGTTTGATAGAGTTTAGCCATGGACTAACTATAGCAGCTCTCCGCGGAGCTTACTAGTTATTGTGATTGTCCATTTGCGCCAAAAATTTGTTATTTTGAGATATTATTTTCTTCTCTCAGTTTTTCTTTGAGCTGCGTAGGCGAATAGCCAAACTTTTTGATAATGAACTTATTCAATGCAGATTGAGAATCAAATCCGAGGTCATAAGCTAACTCCTTGAGCATGACATCTTCAAAAATAAGGCGTTTTTTTATCTCAAAAACGAGTCTTTCATGAATCAATTCCAAGGGCGCACCCTGCGCGTATTTTTTGCAAAGCAGGTTGAGCTTTTTGGATGTGATGCCCATTCTCTTGCAATAATCCTCTACTTTTCGCTCTTCCTTATAGTGCTCCTCAATAAGGGTTCTAAAGGTGATGTAGTCATCGAGGTCTTGGTTTTGTTTCCCCGCAAAGTCATGTGGTGAAGCAGAGTCGATGATTTTGAGAATAATAATTTTGGTAAAAAACTTCAACTCAATCTGACGTATGTTATTCAGAGGTCTTTCCAATTGCTTAATATGCTGCAAAATATCCTCTATATCGCAGAATAGTTGAGTTTTCTCTCTGTAGTCAACATAGTTTACTTTCTGATGCAGGTCAACATTGTAGGCCTTGAGCTCATTGGAAAGAATGCTCGCGCAAAAGATGCTTTCATCAAACATAATCACCTCGCCTTTGGCATCGGCATCTAAGTGCAAACTGCATACCTGACGAGGGAAGATGAAGGCGATGAAGGGGGCTTGCACTTCCATTTTTTTCAAGCCAATGAAGTAAGTCCCCTTCCCTTCGCGTACGGCGATTATTTTAAAATAAGCATTCGTATGCAGCTGGGATAGCGATTGGCGCATCGCATCATCCAAGGACTGCATGGCAAAACTGGGGTAGCTCTCATCGGTCAACTCCTGACCTAGTTGGTAATGGCTAATTTTCATATTATTTATAATTGCCCTCTCAGGCGGCTTAGACTCTGAGGAGTCATACCGAGGTAAGAAGCAAGGTAGCCTAGATTGACGCGCTGGATCAGGTCTGGCTGCTCTTGCACTAGTTTGTGATAACGTTCTGTGGCAGAGAGACTGAGACGGTCTATACGCGCCATCTGCATCATCTTCACATGCTGTTGATGAATGATACGTGACCAGTTGCACCACTCCAGATTTGTCTCCACGAGATGGTTAAAATCGACAATGGAAATGGCATAGAGGACGCTGTTTTCCAGCAGTTCTACAGACTCTATGCCAGCTTGGTTTTCATAAAGCTCATTGAGGGCAAAGGTAAAATTCCCCTCATGAGAAAACCATGAGGTCACCTCTTCCCCCTGCTGTATGAGGCAGAAAGAGCGTGAGAGCCCCTGCTCTATAAAGTACACATGACCGCATAGCTTCCCCGCCTCGATGAGCAGATGCTTTCGAGGGAGCTCCAGACGCTTGCACAGTGATGCAAAGCACTGCATGTTAGCCTCACTGATGGGATAGGCGCGCTGTATGCTATCGTAGATACGTTTCATATGACTCAGATTATTCTAGCATGCCACATAGCTGTTGGCAAGAGGCATTTAACCTAGGTTAAAATGCAACTAGGGGGGCGAGATGAAGCTTGCAGCCAGCCTAACTTTTTTCTATTATCACTCTTCATGAGTACGCCCTTAGAAAACAGCAGTAAGAGAATAGAAGCCATTGATGCCCTGCGAGGCTTTGCCGTTGCTGCCATCCTTCTCATCCATTGCTCCAACCAGTTTCTCTATGACCCAGCCATGCTCTGGGTAGAGCCAAATTGGCTCCGCTCATGCAACGATTGGTCACGTGAGCTGCTCTACTTTTGCTTTGAAAACAAGGCCTACGCCATCTTTGCCCTACTATTTGGCTTTACCTATGCCTTGCAGTGGGAAAAGCGCGCGGCACGTGGGGAGTCATTTCAAGGGCGCATGGTCTGGCGCATGATGCTGCTAATTGGCTTTGGTCTGCTTAACGCCGTCTTTTTTATGGGGGGTGACCCGCTGGTGTTTTATGCGCTCATCATGCTCTTTGTGATTCCGCTGATACGGCTGAGTAATCGCGTGCTAATCATCATAGCACTTTTGGCCTTTGCGCAGATACCTGACATTATCCACAGCATTCACCCCATCTACCCTGGTCTTACCGATGTATACTACACTGATCTCATCGCTGGTGCGGGTGAGGATAACTTCTTGCGAGCAGCCTACAACAATGCCACTGTTGGCGTGATGGCCGCCTGTGCTTGGGGGGTGGAGACAGGCAGAGCTAGCCAGACGCTGGGACTCTTTCTATTAGGCATCGTGCTATACCGCACACGCTTTGTGGAAAAACCCACTCGCCTGCTTCTGACCGTTGGATCTGCTATGTTCTTATTATACTGGGTATTGAGGGGCTGTCTCCTCATAGCCCTCTTCCCTGCCCTCCCCGTCTATACTATCTACCTCAATCTCTTCTCGGCACTGCTGATGATGATTGCGCTGTTAGTCTTCTTCCGAGCCCTTCCTCATATTTTTTTGACACGAAAATTAGCTATCTACGGTCGCATGAGTCTAACTAACTTCATCGGTGGCTCTATGATATGCGGCACGCTATTCTACGCGTGGGGGGGAAATCTGGCAGCATATTTCGGTAGTTTTTTAAGCATAATCCTCGGAATCGTCGTGTTAGTCATACAGATTGCATTGAGTCAATACTATCTGAGTCGCCACAAACAAGGCCCATTTGAGCGCATCTGGCACTACCTCACTTGGATAGTTAGAGAATAATCTAACACTATTTCGCATTTAGGGTTGACATACAGGAGGCACTTCCCTATAATGCTACAATCATAAATAACCTATGTACAAGATATTTATTATATGAAACTACGCATCTCCAACATATTACGTACTGCATTGCTCACATGCTTTGCAGCAATGAGTTCCTTTACCACAAGCTTGGCAACTGGCACTATAGCCGCAGGTATTGTCACCTGCATCATCTCTCAACAACAAGCGAACGCTCAGACGGTAACGACCTACAATGGCGGTGACGGAGCGCCACAACTTTCTGCACTGGGTGGCGTAGATGACAGCATCATTATGGATCTTAATGATTCCTACATCGCACCTGATGGAGGTACTACTTCCGCTACAGTTTACGTGAAAAATTGGTCATTCGGTGGCTTTTCTCAACGCACCTACGTGTTCAACAACTCCATTATTGACTTCAATCTTTACACAGGAGATGGCAAAGACCCCGCAGCCGCAGTGTCCAACATTGGAACAACCGCTCGTGGCGACACCAATGCAGTAGGGCGTGACTATTTTGTTACCTACCGCTTTGGGGGTGCGATGAGTCAATTCTCTGGTGGCATCATCAGCAAAGGCT
>CAZRZE010000013.1:0-24110 GCA_964604535.1 uncultured Akkermansia sp. | reverse complement strand
GCTCACTTTAGCAGAAAACGAATTACGAGAACCTGCCATTAGGTGAACGTAGGTAAAAGGAATATCACAAATATCGCAGTTACGATAAGTAGGATTACTAGTATACCGAGTATCGCATAAGCAGGTAAAAGATATTTGCTTGCAAAATCTATTAGTTTATCATATTTCGCCATGATATTATTATTGATCAAGAATTGTCCAATGACCTGATTTATCTGAACCGATACGGCAAATTTCCCCCTGTTCTTTAAGCTGCTTTATTACCCTTTTAACTGTGCTTCTTGACTTTTGAGTCAGTGAAGTTAACTGTTTTATTGTGATTTTGTTGTCGCTTTTTATGGATTGCAGAATGATTTTTACAGGTTCATTTACAGGTTCATTTACAGCCCTCTCTGATGATGAGATATGTAAGAATCTGTTTTTGAGCTCATTTTGCTCACCTAGTAAAATATTTCTAAAAAATTGCTCTATATATCGTGACGTGACGAAGATCCCTTTCTGGACATTTTTGTAATTGGCGCGTACAAGAGCATTTCTAAAATACCATGAGTGCGTAGCAAAGGCATTTTGATTTCTCTCTAAATGCCTTGGGGAATATTAAATGCTAAGCGCACGGAGGTTTATTTTTTATCTTTCTCTTGCTGTTTTTTCCACTCGGCTACGACTTTCCAGTGGGCTGGGGTCATGCGGTTAGCGGTGAAGAAGGAGACGGCTTTTGCTCCGTTCTCACTGGAGGCCATAAGGGCTATTTTCAGCTCTTCTGGGGTGAGACCATAATTTTCTGGATCTTTGGATTCTGTCTTGAAGTTGGCGTCAGGGCAGACGAAGAGTCCTGCGATGAATTCTGTCTTGGGATTCTTTGCGGCTATACCTTCTTTGACCATGGGGCCTACCCATTCGGGTTTTTCTAGGTAGAAGTCGTTGTATATCATGGGGGCTACCATGTCCAGATTCCACTTGCCCCAGTCTTGACGTACCATGCTGCGGGAAAGACTGGGTCCAGGGAAGACGGCGGCGCTGATTTTCTTGCCCACTGCATGTACGTCTGCGGCCAAGCGGTTGACCAGTTTAGTGATGCTGTCGTAGCGGAATTGCTTCCAGCTTTCCAGATCTCTTGCATCGTCACCCAGTGCCTTGATATCTACGCCTGTTTCCTTTTTGAACTTGCTAACACAGCGATCACAGTAGCAGTAGTCATAGGGTGCCATTTCTTCGTTCATGACGAGGTCATACTTTGCCCAGAGTCCACGTGCCAAGATGACATCAGGGAAGCGGATGTAATCCAGATGCACACCGTCTACGTTTTCCATTTTAGCGACTTCAACGTATTGCTTGGATAGGTAGCGGTAGAGTTCTTCATTATTGGGGCAAAGGAAGGTGTAGTAGGGTACAAAGGCGGGCTTATCCTTGGAGGAAAAGCCCTCTCTGCTCACGGCATACCAATGGTCTGGGATGTCGGGGTTTTTGTCCTGTACGAGGGTGGGAATCCATGTGTGGAATTCCAGCCCCACTTTCTTTGCCTCGCGTGCGGCGATGGCTATAATGTCTTTTTTGTGAAAGTTGGAGTGGTAAAAGATTGCAGTGACTCCCTTTTCTTTGATATCTTTCATTTGCTGGGCTATGTTGTCCACGGTACTGCCTTTTTCTGGCGAGTGCTCCCAAACTAAGACGTCCTGAGCCATGAGGCTGCCCCAACATAGCCCTGCAAGAAGGGCGCATTTTGCGAATATTTTTTTCATAAATTACTTTTTCTTATAGGATACTCTACCATCGGAGGTGATATAAAGTCGCTCTCCATCAAATCCATCAACAGCTATCTCCCAGTCCTGCTCGGTGAAGATGATGCTAGGTGAGAGATCCAGCCCCTCGACTGTGATTTCTGAGGCCTTGATGTCGTCTAGGGATGTGGGGCGTTTCTTTTTCTGCTCCTCGTACTCCCGCATACGCTTGTAGAGCTGGCGCAGTGCCCACTTCACCTCCTCATTCCTATTCCAAAGGAAGGTATCTTTTGCGCTGCCAACCAGCTTTTCAGAAAACTGCATAAAGCCCCATGTCTCAGGAGCATGCATGTAGACTTTTTCCTGTGGAGACCAGACCCAGTTGTCCTCGCTGCCGGAGCCTTCTTTGCCTGTCAGGGCATGGGGGATTTTGACGTATTTTTTGCTTTCCGCGTCCCAGCGTGTTGTCCACTGCACGCGGGAGAAATTGATGCGCCACTGTGTGCCCTGCTTGGGTTTTTCTGGTGCAGCCTCACAGAGGGAATCGAGAGGCAGGGCAAGCTCTACATACCAGCCCTTGTCCTCATCATCACCATTATTAATGGTGCCATCGACATGGATGGCGGATTTCATCCCATTGATGTTCCAAGTATCAAGCACCAGACCACCCCAATCGTGGTAGGGCTTGGTGAGCATGAGATCCCACTCTGTACCGAGGGCGTTAATCTCTAGCTCCATGTAGTTATGGGTATCGCCTTCGGGGTCGATGAAGACTTCAAAGTCGTTATCATAGAAGATGACAGATTCGCGCTCTGTCAGCGTCCCCCAGACATGGGGGTCTTCGAGGTAGGCGGCAATGTAAAGGTACTTGTCGTCCCAAAGCATCTTGGCGCGTGTGCGGTGGCGGGGTTTGACGGGGTGTTTTTCACCAAGTATGTCACCAAATGCCTCTGTCCAAGGGGCTTTTTGCCATGCCTCCTCATCCAGCTTTCCATCTATTTTGATGGGGCTATCTGTTCGGTAGCAAACATATTGTCGCGCGTCCAGCTTTGTCTGAGGCGAGAACTTTACTGGTTGCTCTGCTGAACACAGCAGGGCAGAAAGGGGGAGAAGAATATACTTGTGCATATGATTTCCTATAATACTAGCACAGTAGCCCTCCCCGTGGCAATGTTAAATTTCATCTCTTGACATGATGGATGGTGACGGCCCTGCTTTCTAATTCTCCGCTGAGGGGGACTTCTTTGCGCTACCTGATAATAACGCACACCGTGTCTTTTATACGATTTAAGTCTGAGGTGATGGTGAGCGAGATTCTTCAAACATTATGTATTCATTAAGCCACTCTAGTATAAAATCTAATGAGAGGATCATATCGTTTCCTTCACAGAGTTTTTTCATGTCTTCTGAGTTATAATAAGCATTGTTTTTTAGAGTAGCGTATTGAGCTGTTAATAATTCTATTTGATTCGATATCTTCTTTCTGTTACTTGCGCTAATTCCGCTATGATAGACACCTTGAGAGTCACGATAAACGGGATAACTTGCTTCTTGTGCTAAGAGGTATTGAAGATGAAAAACAGTTTTATAGTAACTGTCTATTGGCATATCACTGCTTTTCTGTTTGTTAATGTATTCTAGTAAAGAAATCAAAATAGAAACCGACTGAATAATAGAAACACTGTTTTGATCAATATCGGCAATTTTTTTATTGTTATCAATATCACTCTGACATATGGCTATTTCACCTATGCATAATGCTGATGTCATTATCAGTAGGCAAGCTTTGTTTATTGATTTTCTACTATTTTGTGTCAGCCAACGACGTAATAAATATTTATTATTTTGCATATATAAAATTGTTTTATTAGAAAATTAATTCTCTTCGCGTAAATATGAAGGGCGTATCGGGTGGTGTATTTCGGGAGGGGTTTCATTGGGGGGAATGCGCTTTGCGCGAATTTCTTCGGCTAAAGTGTGAAATTTCTTCACAATCTCGGGACTTAGTTCTGTGACTCCTGATGATGGAGAAGGAACGTTTCGAAGGATATCATGCTTTTTATATTTGACTTCATCTTCGGCTATTACCTGCATGCGCAAATCGAACAACTTGACGCGGTCACCTCCAGAACGATAATGCTTGATTATTTTCTCTCTTGAGTTTTCTAGAATTGTCAATTGCTCCTCTACCGGGCGACCTCGCATCTCTTGGAGAATCTCTTCACGGAGAACAGCCTCCTTTTCGAGATAATCTCTCAATTCTGGTTCCAGCCCCTCTAACGAAACCTTTTGGGCATCGTGCTCCACTTGGAAGTCAAAAAGGAAGCTCTCCATGCGAGTATGTGTCATAGCATAAGCAATGCTTTTGGGAAGCATCTCTACGGAATTAGCCAGAACAGTGAGGATATAATTGTACTCTGCTGCACTGAGGGGTGGGCTTGCTAAGACGAATTTTTCTATCCCAGCAGGCTCTGGCACGACTTGCTCGCTAGGCGGTTTTTTCAATTTCGACGGATCAATGCCAACTGGTAATTTTCCTGTGAATGCGGAGTCGAGAAACATCTGCTCTACTACGCAATCTATGCCTATTTCCCACTTTGAAATATCACCATTGAAAGATGGTCCTGACAACATAAAAGACATATCAATTACCTGACTGACATCCCACTTTGAAATATCTCCATTGAAGGACGAGTAAGAGAACATAGAGGACATATCAGATACACTTGAAACATCCCATTGTGAGAGATCTCCGTTGAATTCTGAGGAGGCAAACATCTCTTTCATGTTAGTCACATGACTAACATCCCATTCTGAAATGTCTCCATTGAAGCTTGATCCTTGAAACATACCAGACATGTCAGTTACATTCCCTACATTCCACTTTGAAATGTCTCCATTGAAGCTTGATCCTTGAAACATACCAGACATGTCAGTTACATTCCCTACATTCCACTTTGAAATGTCTCCATTGAAGGAAAAGTTATCCTCCATAAGAAAGTGGTCCTCTGCGAACAGGTCACTCATATCAGTTACCAGACTGACATCAAGATAGTTGAGATCAACAGATGAGCCTTGATTAGCGACTTCAAATCTGACAATGTTGTGTAGTTGTTCTTTGATATAAAGAGCAAAATCTTCTCTATACTTTTCATTGTCAGGATCGAGGTCTAAGCGTTGCTTGAGTACTCTTGCTGCTTTGTCGTATTGATCATCAGCAGTAAACTGCTCTGCTTGGGCAGCAAGATTATTCGCAAGTTGTTCTATATCTGACTGCGATAATGAGCTATCATGAGCTAACGCTGTACTTACAATAGCTGGTAGACTGACTATTAAATAGGAGGTTTTCATGAAGATAAATCAGTGATTATGTTAAATCTAATTACTACTTGTCAACTCTGATTCACTTAAGTGGAATCAGACTACCAATATAGCGTGCTTCCACTATTGAGGTCAAGCTTATTTTCGTTGATGGCGATGACTTTTGAATACTGATCGGGACTGTTTCCTTCTACGCTATAGTATTCCGCTACAGCAAGGCGTTCTGCGCCCTCGCCTACGGCTTGGCTACAAGCGGTGATGCGTGCGGGGCTGTTGTCAAAGAGTCGTAACTGTAAAAAATATACTGGTCGTAGAGGCTGCGCCGAGAAGCTCTCGAAAAGTAGAGACTTGTCACAGCTCCATGACTGTGATATTCTATGATACGATATGATACGCAAGCTTGAGATTGAAGGGGTGACTGTTTTTCCTAACCCAGAGTGCTTTTCCTTTGTCGCGGGCATCAATCTAGTGGTTGGTGGCAATGACTCAGGCAAAAGCCATCTACTCAAACTCAGCTACGCGCTGAGTCATTGGGCCTGCCACCATAGCGCGCGCTCCCTGCCAGAGCAGTGGGCAGAGGAACAACGCCTGCGTCGCGAGCTCATCGCGGTTTTTGGCATTCAAGGTCTCGCTGCCCTCACCGCACGCCAAAGGGGGCAGTCCCGCGCCCGCATCAAGGCAAGCATGCAGGGGGAAAAAGCCCCGCTGGGGTCATCCGACTTTGCCCTGCGCTTTAGCGCAGAGGAAGAGGAACAAGGGCTGCAAATCACGCGCATGCCTGACAGGTTTTTGCAGGAGAACGCCCTCTTCATTGTCCCACGCGAGGTACTGTCCATTTTCCCCTACTATGTACAGGGGGTGAAGCGTTATCCAGAGCTCTTTGATGGCGCGAGCCGTCAGCTTTGCCTCGCGCTGGATCACCCCTCGCTAGCACAACGCCCCGATGGTTATCTGGGTGAGGCCTTGGGCCATATTGAGGACTTGCTAGGTGGGCGACTGATGCGCCTGCACGGTCGATTCTACCTCCAACGCCCAGAGCAAACACCAGTAGAGCTCAACCTCATTGCAGAGGGCTTCAAGCGCCTGGGCACCCTCGCCCTTCTCATAGACAATGGGCAGGTACATGCTGGCACAAGCCTCTATTGGGATGAGCCAGAGATGAACCTCAATTCCAGCTACTTGCCCACGCTGCTGCGCATCATGCTCTGCCTCTGCCAAGCAGGTGTGCAGCTGACCATTAGCACGCATAGCCTTTTTTTGTTAAGAGAGTTAAGTATACAATTACGAGAAAAGGAGCATCACAACCTTCCTCGCCACTACATCGGTCTGCAAGCCCCCAGAAACGGCTATGAACCAGTCCTCGTCACCAGCGCAAGCTGCCTAGAAGACCTCCATGAGCTCGATAGCCTCGAGGCAGAAATCGCCCAAGCCGATCGCTACCTCGGTATGGGCAGCCCCATTGCAGAACACTAATCCCCTCCCCCCACCTCCTCCCTGTTGCCATGTCCAAAAAGCCACATCATCCGCATTATATTGAGGGTGAATACCGCTTTGACTTTGAGCCCAGCTGTCATGTCTGCCGCTTGGAGTGCTCGGACTTTTACTCCCACCGCGTGCAGAACTTTTGCAACAGCTGCAAGGAGATAGACTTCATTGTCTACGATGAGCAGAGCAGAGAGCTATGGCTCATCGAGGTAAAGGATTACCGCTTTAACGCCCGCCCTCGGGTTAGTGACCTATGCGACAAGCTCTGCCGCAAGGTACGCGATACACTCTTTTTGCTGCGCACTGCCGCATGCTGCGCTCCAATGGAGCAGGTGGATGAGGGCATATGCCTGCGGGAGATGGGAGAACGCAGCCTTGACGCGACGAGCATACGACTGGGCTTCCTCATCGAGCTATCAACACAACAGGCTGGCAACATATCCACCTTGATGACAATCAAGGATATTCTCACAAGGCAGCTGCGCTTCATCGACCCAGATCTCCTCTGCCTTCCCATCTCTCGCTCTGGCGATATGGGACCTTGGGCAGTGTCCTACGCAAGGGGAGAGCTGAGCTCTCGCGTCAAGAAACGTCAGCTCCACGCCCAAGAATTGAAGGAGAAGCACCGCTCCTTTGCCTACGCGCAGCAAGAGGCCAGGCGGCAGAACCGCCAGAAAAAGCAAAGCAAAATCCCTCACTGGAAACGTCGCGCCATGGAAAGAGAGCGCGGCTATTCTGGCACACATGCTGACAGACCACGTTATCTAGACAAGTAAATGAATACAACGCCCGCCATCACCCTACGCCGCCTCAGCGAGGCAGATCTACCCGCTATAGAGCACCTCATCGACACAGTCATCCCATGGGCTTATGCTGCTAATAATCTAGTAGAAAAAGATGCCCACATGGAGGAAGAAATGCAAGAGAAAAAGCACATGCTACGCCTCGACCTGCAATCGGGAGGGAAGGAATACTACTTCCTCATTGCAGAAAGACTGGGAGAAATTGCTGGCATGATTGCCCATGGTCCTGCCAATCCCCTCATGCACATGTGCAGCGAAGGCGCATCACTGGGAAAACGCGGCATCAACAACCTCCTTGTCGCAAGGGCGCATCAGGGCGCGGGGGTCGCCAAAGCACTCTTTTTTGCCCTTGCGAAGGACATGGCGCAGCAAGGCTATGAGGAATTCTGCCTCGACTGCGGTTATATCCACGCCCAACCCATATGGAAAAGCCTCTTGGGTGAGCCTCAGTTCATCAAAGAGCATTGCTGGGGGCAGGACATACACCACATGGGCTGGCTGCTCCCCCTTTCCGTCTTGAATGTATGAGGGATTATTTTTTCTCCATAGCATTAACCAGCTCTTTGGTGTAGGGCAGGGAGTCACGCGCCTTATCCAGAGCATTGCGACCATTGTTGTCACGTATGTAGGGATTGGCACCTCGTTTCATCAGGGCTTCAACCAAGCGTATCTCATCGCTATAATCAGTCTGTGGATGGCATTCGCAGCCATCGTTAGAGCTTGAGTAGTGAAGAAAGGTGGCACCGTGGTCATTTTTCTTGTTGATACCAAAGCCATTTTTGAGTAGAAAATCAATCATAGGCAAGGCCTTCATGCCGTGGACGGCAATATGCTGAGGGGTCTCATATCCTTCTAGCCGCAATTTTTTTACCTCTGCCCCTGCCTGTATGAGATGCTTTGCTGCATCCACTTTCAAGCGATTAACGGCTAAATCCAAGGGGGAATTATCTTTGACCAATGCCTTGACATCTGCACCTGAATCGATGATGAACTTTACAATCTCATCGCTATCGCCTGTAACGGAACATGCAAGGTGCAAGGGGGTGTAACCATTATAAATGTACTCAATCTGTGTTGATCCATCGGGTTGCTCTATCTTTACAGACTCTGTCGAGTCCATGGTCATATTGACATCAGCACCTGCCGCCAACAGGATGCGCATCAAGTCGATACGTCTTTGCTGCGAGGCGGGCAAAACAATAGCCTGCATCAGCGGATGCAAGGCCTCTACATCATCGTGCTCAAAACTATTATCCGTAAAGCTACTCTTCATCAAGACCTTTTTCTTATCAGCTGCTAGTAGCTCCCGAAGATCTTTATCATACCCATCCTCAAGGAAGTTCCTTGCCTCCTCTGTGAACTCCGCCCGAAGCTCTGCTGGACTACTAGGGTGTGCGCAGGAAGAAAAAAGTATCCCCACCACTAAAAGAGCACTGAAAGAAATAATACTTTGCATACTTTATACCGTATCTCAACCACCACCATCCTGTCAAGTAAGAATTTCCTCTACTCTTACATCTGGATCATTTTCGTATAACGGCATATGTATCATTATTATAAACATACTATTAATTATACAGGAAATGTCTTGACTCAGGGATTCACTGTGGTACCATCCAGCCCTACCCTAGAGCGCGAAAATGACTTCTAAGCTCAATTACCTTATCATATTTAGTATTTTACCTATTCTTTCAGAGATATCCATCTCGAAAGAGCAGGCGAACTTTGCTCAAGTATCTAACGAAGTGCGGAGTATGGTCTCGGATGGATTAGATCTACAATTCTTTCTATTAGCTTCTTCCTCGCATTCTGCCGCGACGATTCTAATGGAATCAAGCTCCCATCTTACAATCACATCAACTTCCTCCACTGATGCTTTTGAGGGAGCGATGCCTAGCAGCGACACCTCCTCAATAGGACAGGAAAATATCATTGATTTGAGTGTCTCTCAATCTGACACTGAGCGACTTTTTCCAGATACATTGGAAAGCGAAGAATCCCTCGCTAACTCCTATGCTCATGCAGGTACACTCGCATCTGGCACCATTGGGAGAGTAGATTCACCCATTAATGCAGGAAACGGGACTTACTCAGCATCTGTCACAGATCAAGTTAAATCCAGCGCAGAAGCGTCCTTTGTGACAGAGAGCGAAGGATTGACACAATCTCCCCTCCCCGTCATAGAAAAAAGCGATTGGGCGCTCCCAGCAGATCCATCTATCACGGCGAGTACTGCATCATCATCTCTTGATCATATCACCCCTGTTGCTAGCGGTATCTTCTCGGATTCATCATCCCCAACGCCAGCTGCTGCTGGGGCAACAGGAGGAGGCACTGCCTCAGACTCTTCATCGGCTGTTGTACAAAACCTCGAAAAGGCTGCTGGTGATATTAGTTTGAGGTATCCCACTCACGATACCGTAACCGGTAATAACGTCTTTGATATAGGCGTACGCAGCATCAGCGCATCGACAACTTCGCACTGGGGCTATGACATCCAGATGGCTGGCACAACTACATTAGACCGTATTACTGGTACTTTCAACGCGTCTGTAGGCACAGGTGGGTCTGATGTTTCCTACATTTCATGGGAAATAGTGCGCATGGATGGCTCTATTACTCAAAATACAGATTATAATTGGATTCTTGATTTGGATATTAATGTGAGCTCCTATCCTGGTCAAATGACGGATAGTGTCTATTGTCTGATTCTACATCATTACAATGCAGGCGCCAAGAATTATCGATTTATCAAAGAGGTCGCAGGCACAATTGATATAACAGATTATCGAGCCCTCTCTGAAAACACAAATCCCGCTGCCTACGGCGTGGAAGTGGGTGCCTACTTCAGCGTAGAGGAACTCAGTACACAGGTGAATATCTCCGATTCCGATGCAGGTGTGGGCTACCAATTCAAAACTGGGGCGCGTGTCGGTATTGACAAAGCGGGAAAAATCATTGCAGGAAAGGGCATCACGGGGGATATTACCATCACCAATACCACAGAAGCAACAGGCATGCTTTTCGTCGGCACTGGTGACGCGAATGTCGCAGCCGATCAGCCTCTGATGGGTTATATTAGCTCTAACATACGCATCACAAGTGATGAAAGCAGCCCAGTAAAGGCAGCTGTAGGAATTTATGTCAACGGTGCTGGTAATGGCAATGATTTGGATGGCGAGCTGACAGGAGTTTTTAATGGTAATATTGATATTGATGTTGTCTACGACGCAGAAACATCGATCTACACAAGCCCCGCCGTAACAGGCATCCACATTGTCCAGAACGATAGCTTGGTCAACGAAGACGGACTTATTACCTTTGGGGATGGAGCAAGTATTTCTGCAAAATACACTATTGAGGGTACATCAGAGCAACACTTAGGCAGCTCTGTGAGTCTTGACGCGTCCCGTGCACAAAACCAGTTTCGTTTGACCACAGAAAAGGATACAGATACCGTTTACTTGGAAGGCGACATACGTTCTTACTTCGGTAGCGGCAGTTCCCGCGTCGCTCACGACCTCACCTTTGAGCATGGCACCTTTGTTGTCACTGCTAATGAAATAGAAGCCAGTAGCATCACGCTTGGCCGTATTGATGAAGTAACAGGTGAAATGGTCGATGCCAAGCTCAACTTGACACAGAGTACAAGCGCTAGTTCCGTCTCCAGCTTGGACTTCTTCGTCCAAGGGGGAGCGCACGGCGAACACTCTGAAATCTCAATTGATGTTGGAGCACAGCTCACGCTAGATAATCTAAATGAGATCAATATCTTTCTCAATGAAGATCTTCTCGACTACTCGCAGTTTCGCATCGACTTGGTCAATGGTGATATTCAAGGACTAGCGGAAGGTGGAATCATCAACATCATGTCAAGCACATCAAACACGCCACTCTGGACGATAGATATGGTTAATGGGTACCACACTTATCTACTGGAGGGGGAGCATGCTGGACAGCTAGAGCTGATTTATAATGAAGATGGCATCACGCTGATTGCCCGCATACCAGAGCCAACAAGTTCCTCTCTCATTATATTGGGTATCAGCGCTCTTATTTTTCGCCGCAGAAGAACAGACTGAGCGCCTCATCCCCCAACAGCGAATTTTTTTCAGACCGCCTTCACTCCGCTCCGTTACGTTACAGCAGCCTGAAAAAATGGCTTGCCAAAGATCTGCTAAATGATAAAATAACATTAACCGCAAGATCACTGCTTGCTTCTATCTTAATTTAGCACGCTGCGTGTCAGGAAAAGGGCACCACCTCAAACAATGAATGCTTTGCAACTCCACCTAACTAACTCACCCATCGGTCTGTCGGACTTGGATGAGCTGTCGCTCGCAGCTTTATTGTGGGGCTATAGGCATAGGCTATGGGGATTTGAATCGCTGGTACACTATGCAGAGCGCAACTATGTCCTCCATGGTGATTTGCTTGATGATCTTGCTATTCTCGAAAAAAACAAGTACTCGGAATCTGGGGCAGAGATACTACAAAACCTACAGCTCGCGTGTGTAACAGATACAGTCGAGGCGCATCAGCAGTCCGCAGATGAGGTCTTTGCCCTCTTGTTCCGCCGACTTCATGCAGAAGCATCAGCGCAGCAACTACTGGCAGTTTTTAATGAACTGTCATCCGACTTTCTTTTCTGCAGGGAAGAAGAATGGACAGGCTATGACCCCCTAGCCCCTTACCTGCACGACAGAGGACCACGTCAGGAGCTACTCAATCTAATTGTTCGCTTTAATGCCCTGCTCAACAAGACAGGCGCCACGCCACAGCTATGGGAAAGCCTCACAGGTCTATGCCAGCCCAATAGCGACCTAGCAGAGATTGAGAGACCTTCCCGATCGCGCTCCTTGCCCCTAGCATGCATTTACCGTTTTACCCTCAGCTATTTTATTTTTAGCGTGGTATTTTCCTTCGTCTTTTTCCGTGACTCCATGGCACTTGCTATTCTCACCCCTATCGCAGAAACACTACGCACCAGCCTCTATATGGCACCGCTCATATTTATGGGAATATTTATCGCAAAGAGTTTTGCACAATCTACTCAACAGGGGCACAAGGCAAGACTCTCTGCCTTCTTCATCTGGATGGGAATCTGTAGCCTCGCTGTGCTCTGGCTGCTCTCACCAATAGCACCAGCAGATGAAAAATTACTCCAGATGCAGAAGAGCGCGCATCTCTTTACCTTTATATTTGCCACATGCTCAACACTAAAATACTACTTCCAGCATTCTGAGGAATCGCAAAAGCGTGCTTAATGCTTGACAGCCCCCGTCTATTTGTGTTAGATTGTCAAACAGTATGACACGAGCTTTCTTGACTACAGCGATGGCACTTTCCGTCGCCAATGCTTTTGCAGCGGATGAATCACGTCCCAATATTCTTTTCATCATCTCTGATGACCATTCTATCAATGCCTTAGGTACTTGCAAGGATGACACACTGGTACCCATGCACTCGCTGAAGCGTCTGGCTGATGAGGGCATGGTCTTCGACCGCTCTTACTGCACCAATTCCATCAGTGGTCCTTCTCGTGCTAGTATTATCACGGGTCGCCATTCTCATAGAAATGGCTTTCTTTACAACTACGGTGGTGCTCCCTTTAATGTCAATCAGCCTGTCTGGCCAGAAATGTTACAAAAGGCTGGCTACCAAACTGGTTTGATTGGTAAAATACATACCAAAAATGTCCCCAATGGCTTTGATCACTGGGAGGTCTTCCCCGACCAAGGCGAGTACTGGAACCCCCGCATGCAGCGTCTGGACAAGAATGGCAAGAAGGAAACTTTCCAAACCAAGGGTTATTCTGCCGATGTTCTCGGTGACAAGGCTATAGAGTGGATGAAGAATCGCGACAAGGACAAGCCCTTCGCCCTCTTCCTAGGGCACAAAGCCCCCCACCGCAACTGGATAGCAAAACCAAAGCACCTCAAGCAGATTAAAAAGGTAGTTGCAGGACTGAAGCCCCCCAGCACCCTGATGGATGACTGGTCAGATCGCCCTGCTTTCCTTGCTCGCAATGAGCAGAGTATTTCTGATTATTACTGCAATTGGCATGATTCCCACCTCATCCAAGACCTCATCCCCTTTGAGGTGATGAAGGAGATTGTCACCAAGCCCATCCTACGCAAGATGGTGGACAGTGGACGATTCAAAAATGAGATTCCCAAAAACTTCAACTGGGAAAAGCATGTGCCCAAGTACCCAGCAAAGCTCAACATCAACTTCAACATGAAGCCTAATGTGCCTGCAGAGCACTTTGCCGTCTACGACAAGTTCTACTCCGATCGCACCAAGGACTTTGTGCGTGACATGAAGGCGGGCAAGATTCGCAACAAGCAGGATATGACCGTGCTGCGCTGGCAGTGGTACATGGAGGACTATCTCGCCACCCTACAGGGCATGGATGAGTCCATCACCGAGGTGCTTGATTACCTTGACAAGGCAGGATTGGCTGAAAACACCCTAGTGGTCTATGTCGCGGATCAGGGCTTTTATGTTGGGGAGCATGGGCTCTACGACAAGCGTTGGATTTTTGAAGAAAGCTTCCGCATGCCCCTCATCATGCGTTGGCCGGGCAAGATTGCCGCAGGCAAGCGCACAGATGCTCTGGTGCAAAATATTGACTACGCACCCACTTTCTGTGAGCTAGCTGGCGCAGACACACCCGAGAACATGATCAGCTTTGATGGCAAGTCCCTCACCCCACTCTTTGCAACAGGAGAGGCGGCAGGCTACAATGATCGCGCCCTCTACTATGCCTTTTATGAGCAACCAGGGGAACACAATGCCCCACGCCACGATGGTATTCGCACCGATCGCTACACCTTTGCCCGCATCTGGACAACCCTAGCTGGGGAAGACCCACAAAACCGTCGTGTAGAAGATGAGTGGATGCTCATCGACAACGAAAAAGACCCCAAGCAGATGCACAATGTCATCAGCAAGCCAGAATATGCTGAGGCAGCCAAGGAAATGCGCGCTCGCTACGAGCAAACACGTGAGCACTTCAAAGTAGCCCCCGACTGCCCCGGTAATGGACCACGCCCTGCTGGCTATCCTCCTACTTGGAACAAGTTGGAAGACAAATAAGAAATACTCTGTATGAAGCACACACAGACCATAGCCACCCTCTCCTTGGGGCTATTACCCCTTAGCCTAGCGCAGGACAAGCAGCAACCCAATATCGTTATCATCTACGCTGACGACGTGGGTTATGGTGACCTCTCCTGCTATGGTGGGACAGTACCCACCCCGCACTGCGATAGCTTGGCGCGTGATGGACTGTTGATGAAGCGCGCCTACGCGGCAGCTGCTACCTCCACACCCTCGCGCTTTGCTCTGATGACAGGGCTCTACCCCTTCCGCCAAAAGGGAACAGGTGTTGCTGCGGGTAATGCGGGTATGGTCATACGACCAGAGCGTTACACCATAGCCGATGCTGCAAAATCAGCAGGCTACCGCACAGGTGTCATAGGCAAATGGCATCTGGGCATAGGTGAGACAGCCAAGCAGAACTGGAATGGTGTCATCACGCCCAACCTCAGTGACATTGGCTTTGATTATACCTTTATCATGGCAGCAACAGGAGACCGCGTCCCCTGCGTCTTCATAGAAAACGACAGGGTGTACAACTATGATCCCTCGGCACCCATCTCTGTGAGTTACAGAAAGCCCTTTGAGGGAGAACCCACAGGCCGCAAGAACCCCGAACTGCTCAAAATGCACCCCTCTCATGGTCATGACCAAGCTATTGTCAATGGCATATCACGCATAGGCTTCATGAAGGGCGGCGGCAAGGCGCTCTGGGTGGATGAGGACTTTGCCGATGTCATTTCCCAACGTGCCAAGACCTTTATCAAAGAGAACAAGGATGAGCCCTTCTTCCTGTTCTTTGGCACACATGACATCCATGTACCACGCGTACCGCATCCACGCTTTGTCGGCAAGACGGACATGGGGCCACGCGGTGATGCCATCGTGCAATTCGACTTTCAGGTGGGTGAGGTGCTTTCTGCCCTGCGCGAAGCAGGCGTAGCAGACAACACCATCGTCATCCTCAGCAGCGACAACGGTCCCGTCCTAGATGATGGCTACAAGGAGCAAGCTGTAGAGCGCAATGGCAAACACCAATCCGCAGGAGAACTCCGTGGGGGCAAGTACAGCTCCTTCGAGGCAGGAACACGCGTCCCCTTCCTCGTCCGCTGGCCCAAGCAAATCAAGGCGGGCAGCCGCAGCACAGCCCTCTTCACCCAAGTCGACCTCCTCGCCACACTCAGCCCCATCATGGGCATAGAAATCCCCAAGAACTTGCAGTTGGACAGTCAAAATGCAGGCGCAACACTGCTAGCCAAGGATACAACAAAGGGTCGCGATACCCTCGCCCAACTCAGCGTAGGAGGCATCAGCGTCGTCTCGGGCAAGTGGAAATACATCCCAGCCAACAGAGGCGCAGCCTATAATCAATACACAGCTATAGAGCTAGGCAACGCCCCGCAAGACCAACTGTACGATCTGAGCCTTGATCCCAGCGAAAAGAAAAACATCGCTCCACAGAACGCGCAGCAGCTCCAAAAGATGAAGGAGCTTCACCGCCGCATCGTCAAGTAGAGACTGCGAAGAAGGACGAAGCCCCCGAAAACATTTTTCTTTTCGTCCCGCGCATTTTCAGGTGGACAAGGGCATTTTCATTCGATATAATGTCGAAAGACGTATTGCTCCATAATAGAGCAAACAAGTTACACACAACGCACTTAAAATCACATGTTTAAAAACTCACCTTTCGGCAAAACAAAATCAGACGACAACACGAACACTGGCGACGCACCTGCGACTGACTGGTCCGATGACGCATCCCCTTTTGGCGCACCTTCCTCCTATGAAGAGGCATCCCCCTTCGGCACAACAACCCCCGTAAGTGATGCGCCTCTCAACACAGTTGGTTCACTCGGTACGATTTCTGCTCGCAATGTGCTCAACTCCGACGTGAGCGTTGTAGGTATTCTCCGCTTCAGCGATGAGCTGCTTGTTGACGGTAGCGTCGAGGGTGAAATCACCTCCGATGGCATTCTCACAGTAGGTAACAATGCTACTATCGTTGCTCAAGAAAAGAACAAGACAGCAATCAGAACAAAGAGCGCCATCATCCATGGCAAGGTATCTGGTAATGTTGTGGTAGAAGACCTTGTCGAACTGGCAAAGGATTCCGAGCTCATCGGTGACATCACCGCTGCACGCCTCATTGTGCATGATGGCGCTATCTTCATCGGTCGCTCCACCGTGGGTGTTCCCAGCGGCAAGTTCCAGAACATGAGCAGCCCAGCCAAGACTGGCAAGCCAAAGTCTGGCAAGACCCCCACAGCAGAAGCAAACCCAGAGATGGGCGACCTGCTTTCCTAATGCGTAAGCTTTTTTATCAAACAGCCCAAAATCTGACGATTTTGGGCTGTTAGCTTTTGTAACATGAATAAAAACTGGCAAGACCTGCTGCCCCCAATGCTTGTTAATGAGCCCTCTGGCATCCTGCCCAGAGAGGATTGGGGAACATGGTCACCACGCGTTACAGTCTCTCGCAGGTGGAATGTCAGCAATCAGCCAGCCACGCGTTGCGTCACTTGCTATGAGTGTGAAGAACTCTGCGATGTCCCCATACGCGCACTTTCTGCCCTCTGCCCGCACTGTAGAAACCACATGCAGCTAGTCGATGTCACCATAAAGCACAACTCGCGCCGCAGTCATATTAACACACAGGGCAAAATCACCATCACATCCGATTGCCGCCTTTCCAACCTGCGTCTGCAATGCAACAAGATGCTAATCAAGGGTAATATTGATGGTCTCATCAACTGTCGAGGAGAGCTTGTCATCTCTGGCTCACCCACACTGACACAGCCCCTGCGGGCAGGAAAACTGATCATCACCAGCACAGGCAATCTTTATGCCCATGCAGGCATCCATGCTGATGAAGTCATCATTCATGGTACAGTGCATGGTTACGTCCATGCCAAGAACAGCCTACGCATTGCCGCAGGTGGCACATTGCAAGGCAACTGCCGCGGCTCTGTGCTCAATATTGCCCACAAGGGTAATCACATAGGTCGTTGGGAACAAAGCAAGGCATCATGATGAATATAGACATCAGAGGAGCCTCTCAAAACACGCTCAAAAACATCAGCCTGAGCCTCCCTCATGGCAAGATAAGCGCCCTCGTGGGACCCAGCGGCAGCGGGAAAAGCACCCTAGCATACGACACACTCTTTGCAGAATCGCGCCGCCGCTTTCTCGACTGCCTCTCTGCCACAGCACGCCGACTCCTCGCACGACCTGACAAGCCACGAGTCGATGCCATAGACGGCTTGCCACCTGCCCTGTGCTTGGAGCAAAAAATCCCCACCGGTCAGAGTCGCAGCGTGCTAGGAAGCCTCACCGAAAGCCTAGACTACCTGCGCATCATCTACGCCGCCATAGGCACACCCCATGACCCCGACACCGGAGAAGCCCTCACCAAGCTCAGCCCTGGGGAGATAGCCCAGCAACTCGCCCAACTGCCAGAGAGCACACGCCTCACCCTACTCGCCCCACTAGCGGCAGACTTTGCCCAATGGGAAGAAAACCGTGCCTCCGACATACTAGAATACCAAAAACTAGGTTACCTGCGCGTCCTTGTCGCAGGAGAAATGCGCGACCTCGAAGAACTCTACACCCATCCCCCCAGAGCGGGTGAAGCCTGCCAGCTAGTCATTGACCGCATCGTGTGCAAGGAGGGCACACAGTCGCGCATTGCCGACTCCGTCCAAGTCGCCCTACGCGTCAACCCCGATGAACTCTGCGCCCTCATCCAAAAAGCTGGCGCAGAGCAAGCCCATATGCGTAGCTTTTACACACGCTACCGCAATGATGCCACAGGCTACACCCTACCCGACCTTAGCCCCAATAGCTTTTCGCATTACTCCTCACAGGGGGCGTGCGAACACTGCCGTGGGCTAGGGCTCATCCGCACAGAAGAAAGTCAAAATATCTGCCCCAGCTGCCACGGCATGAGACTCAACCGCAGTGCATTGAGCGTCACACTGCTCTTTGAAGAAAGGGAATACAGCCTAGGAGAACTCTGTGCCCTCAGCGTAGAAGAACTCCTCACCCTGCTCCCCAGCATGGGCATGCCAGACAACTACCGCAACGCCCTATCACAGGCACTCTCCGACCTAGAAAAACGACTCAACTGCCTCATGGAGCTCGGTCTAGGCTACCTCAGCCTCAACCGCGCCACCAACACCCTCTCTGGTGGAGAACTGCAACGCGCCCGCCTCGCGGGGCAGATAGGCGGAGGGCTCTCTGGCGTCCTCTACATACTCGATGAACCCACCATCGGACTACACCCCCATGAGACAGAACGACTCATACGCGCATTACAACAACTGCGTGACAAGGGCAACACCATCCTCCTCGTAGAACATGACCCCCAAGTGCTTGCCGCCTGCGATCACCTCATCGAAATGGGACCAGGCAGCGGCCCAGCAGGAGGAGAAATCATCGCCATGGGCAGCTATGAGGAAATCTGTGCCAACCCACACTCCCCCACGGGACAGTGGCTCAGCGGACAGCGCAGCTTTACCCTACCCACCACAGCACAAGACCCGCTAGACCTAGACAGCCTCCCATGGGTCACACTGCGAGATGCCCATGCGCGCAACCTGCGCCACATAGACCTACGCTTTCCCCTACGCGCCTTCACCTGCCTGTCGGGACGCAGCGGCAGTGGGAAAAGCACCCTCATCCATGAATGCCTCCTGCCAGCCATACAGAATGAAAGCCTAGAAAGCACCCACACCCTGCGTGGGTTGCTCTCCCGTGCTATCGTCATCGACCAGAGCCCCCTGAGCGGTGCAAAGGGCAAAAACTCCATGCCTGCCAGTGCAACGGGCTTCCTCGACATACTGCGCCCACTCTTTGCAGCCCTCCCACTATCAAAGCAACGTGGCTACAAGGCCGGCCGCTTCTCCCTCAACACACGTGGCGGGCGCTGCGAACGCTGTGCTGGCACGGGCGTGCTCGACATAGACATGAGCTTCCTAGCCGACCTGCACAGCCCCTGTGACGCCTGTCAAGGAGCGCGCTACAACCGAGAAACCCTAGAAGTCACATGGAGAGGACGATCCATCGCACAGATACTCGCCCTCACTGTAGATGAAGCAGCGGAACTCTTTGCAGCACTGCCAGCAGCAGCCTCCATCTTGCACGCCATGCGCGACTTGGGACTGGGCTATCTCCCCCTTGACAGAGCAGCTAGCACCCTATCGGGAGGTGAGGCGCAGAGAATCAAACTCGCTAGCCACCTAGCGCGTGCCCAATCCCGAGGAAAGCTCAACCTACGCCGAGGAGCGGCAGAGGAAAAATACCTCTTTATCTTGGATGAGCCCAGCACGGGACTGCACTTTGCGGAGATAGAGCTACTACTTCGAGCCCTCTTCAAACTACGAGACGCGGGGCATAGCATCCTGTGCATAGAGCACAACCAGAGCATACTATCCACAGCGGACTACCATCTCGAAATGGGACCGGGCAGTGGCAAAGACGGGGGACTCATACGCAGAGCAGGAGAAGGCGGCAAGACAGAATTCGGTAAAGCAAACTAAGCACGCCCCCCTTCCCCCATAAAAAACCGCCGTCCCATCACCAAAAGCGACAGGACGGCGGGATTGAAAGATAAGATTACTGCTTTTCTCCAATGATAGTCATCTCTCTGTCGAGAAGCAAAACAACATCACCATCTGGGGTGCTATCAATACCGACGACTTCGATTTCTGCCCTATCAGCATCGGCGGCTGGCATCATAATCTTAATATCATAATGTCCCACATTCAAGGCTGTGACAGGCACCCCCTTGAGCACAACGGGCACTGTCATATTGTTTTCCAAGTGCTGGAGAATCAACTCTCCAACCGCGGCATTGTGGCGAATATAGATACTCAGAGGGCCAGAAACAGAGGACTTGCTATCCTTGCTAATCTTCAGCTGATCAATCATGAGGGCTGTCACTTCTTCACCAAGCTTCTTGGGAGTAACGCGCTCTGTACCGCTGACTTCGCTGTCCACAGTAACCAAGTACAAATCACATGATGTGTTAGCAGCAGCAGTCAGACTCGCATTTTTGAGGACAACACCATCCAAATGCAGCATAGCACCCGCTTCCTCCATCGTAATAACAGAATCCTCTATGCAAACGCCAGAGAACTCCCCACCCTTTTTGCCAATATTTATCTTGACCTTGGGGATAAGAGCACTCTGAATGGCATTGCCAACGATGGCAGCCTTGTGCTCTTGCTCATTAGGATGTATTTGCCAGAATGCTATTTGCGTCCCACCCTTATGTGGCGTGATTGTCGTACCTGCAACTTGCAGGGTGCTATCTTCTGACATATCCATGGTGACAAACTCCACCAGACTGTTGCCCGTGCACTTGAGTAGAGCTGCCTGATCCATAAAGACATGGTACACATCTGCTCTACCTCCTGCAAAATAAGCACTACCGCCCTCGAGGCTCAGATTCTGCCCATTGAGGCTACCGTGTGCATTGACCATAAATTCATTACCCTTCGTTGCCTTAAAGTAACGCATGTACATGTTAATGCCCACATTGAGCTTTCCAAAGTCAGCGATAGGGCCTTCTCCACCGATGAGAGATACACCCTCGCCAGACAGATACCAGTTAGCCTTCTCCAATAAGAGGAACTCACCGCAGCTCACTGACTGCGCGAAATTTATCTTATATGTGGGTAACGTGTCTGTGTTTTTCTTGCTTTTATCACCAAGCTCAACATAGCTACCACTCATAAATTCCTTGGGTTTTCCGTTCTCGTCAAGCCAAACCATTTCTTGCCAATCGGCAATTTTTGGTGCAACAAGAGAACCGGGTTCAACGTACTCTTGAGCCTGTGAATAAGTTCCAAGGCAGGAGAGCAGAGTCAGACAAATAGTGCTGTAAATTTTCATATTAAAAATAGAGTTTAAAGGCACACCCCGCCCATCTCCTCAGCCGATTTGCCAAAAGTCATGAAAAGGGGTGCTTATATATCTATTCTAGCATATCTTTCTCAGCCTTCAAGCCATTTTAACTATCAAAATACTATTTATGGAGACCTTGCAAAATTAGCAGCTGTGAATTTTGGCAGCAAATTATCACCTATATGCGCCAAAAGACATGCTGCAACGCTTGATTTCTGCATCAACGCTGTTCTCAGACTAATTTTTCAGGTTCCCATATCTTTATATTTTTCTTGCCTAGGGGGACAAAGAAGCTATAATGATATCTGATTTTAGAATTTTAATATTCACCCCATACAAACACATGAAAACAACACTACTAACACTCGCTATATTGGCTCTACAGCCTCTCGCCTTTGCAAGCAGCTTTCCTCTCGAAGAAGCAGCCCACAACAGCGACGTCCAAGCAGTCAAACGCCTCATTAAAGAAGGCGTCGATGTAAATCAAAAAAACAAGCATGAGCCCAGCGAAGTCGCCGACGGCAAGACAGCCCTCATGATTGCTAGCAACAACGGCGACACAGAAATCGTCAAACTCCTCCTCGAAGCAGGCGCAAAAGTGAACCTCAAGGACTCCGATGGTTCTGGCGCCCTCTACATGGCAGCTGTCAATGGGCACGCCGACATTGTTGACTTGTTGCTCGCAGCCAAGGCTGATCCTAATGAAAAAACAGCAACCGGCTACAACATACTCATGATGATGGCCATGCACCCCGCTGAAGAAAATCTTGAAAGAATCGTCAAAGCCCTCATCGCAGCTGGACTTAACCCCAATGCTACAGATGAATCTGGCAACACCGCCCTGCACCTCGCCTGCGACCCCTGCGAAGAAGGACAATTCATCATTGCAACCATCCTCCTAAAAAATGGGGCAAAGCTCGACATCAAAAACAAGGACGGCAAAACACCTAAAGACATCGCCAAAACGATGGATAATGGCAAGGCCATGCTTGAGCTCTTTAGCAATCATAAATCTTAACATCAATACCAACAAAAAAGCCGACACGCAGTTTGCGGGTCGGCTTTTTTAGCTTTGACTTGAACTTTACAATGGGCAGCTCTGCATGAGCTCATCCCATAGGGGCAGCATTTCCTTGATTTTCTCTGCCTTGATGGAGGAAGAAAGCTCCCAGCTAAGCGGCATATCTTGGCGGAAAAAACGAGGCATCAAAGAAGCAAAATCCACGTCACCACCCAAGAAGGGTGCGCGGTGGTCGCGGGCTGGCCATTGTACATCATTCACATGTGCCCCATAAAGGTAGGGTGAAAGCTGCTGCAAGTACTGATCATGATCCAATTGGAGGAGGTTGTGCTTTCGCTGGATATGCCCAAAGTCATGCCAGTAGACAATATTCTCGTCTTCTGCAAACTCCTTCATCAGCAAGAGCATTTCGGACTCTGAAGGTACTTGATCGTAGTTACTACGCCCCTCCACAGCCAACTTGATACCCAGCTGTCCTGCGCGCTCCGAAAGTGAATGCAGCGCAAGGCGTGCTCGGTGAAAATAGAGTTCTCCCTTCTTCGCGCGCTCGCGCATCAGTTCGCCTTTTCGTTTCGCGTACTCGGGCGTACCCAGTGCGCCATGGCGTGCCATGCGTTCCAACTCCTTTGTCCCTCCCTTGCCTCGCAGGGGGTGAACACTGCCCATATGAAGCACCAGATAACGCGCCCCAAGAGAGGCTGCAAAGTCCATCGTCTCCAAGGTCAGACGCATGCAGCGAGAGCGCTCCCACTCCTTATAAGAGGTAAATTGATAAGCATCAGGGGCATCTCCAGCCAGCTCCAAGGGCGCAGGGCAGTAGTTATGCACGCCTTCTACAATAATGCGCTTTTCCTCCACTGCCTGTACCATACCAGGCACCAGCAGCAGGGAGAACCCATGCGAAGCTTCAATGCGCTCGAAGCCAAGTTCTCGGATCTCATCACACATCGCCCCTCCATCTTGATGACGGCGACTGTTCCAGCATGTAGAAAAGATATTCATAATTCAAACAAAAAAACACGATTGAGTTGCCTCCATCGTGTTTCTTCCTATTAAATTGACTACGAGAACCGGGACTCGAACCCGGGACCAATAGATTAAAAGTCTACTGCTCTACCAACTGAGCTATTCTCGCATTCCACTGACAATGCAGCAGAGAGAATATAGCAAAGTTTTCAGCATAGTCAAGAGAAAAGTCATATTTTTCCTGAAGATTTTTTTTTATTGCAAGTCGGAGCCTTTCCAGTCAATATATAAGCATGACTCAGCCAGATAAAAGCAGTGAGACATCCGCCACGGACAAGCCCATCAAAAAGGGCTTGCAACTCAGCTTCGCGAGCAAGCTAGGAATAACTCTCTGTCTGCTCTTTACACTTACAGCCATCGCATACATATACATTGATTTTAGCAGCAAAATCCCCACGGCAAAGTGGCGTGATCGCAGCATAGAGCTCCCTTGGGAGACCGATGGTTTCACCATAGAGCGCATCAGTACCTACTGGCAGGACTCCTCCAACCATGAGCGCATGAAACTACGTGCCGCCTACTACCCCATCAGCACCATAGAGCTAGGAGCCATCAACAGCAAGGGCGTACTCATGGTAGATATACTTAATAGCCAGCAGGTAAAGGTAGGTGATACCGTCACCCTCCACTTTACCCCAGAGGGATTTGTGCCCATTGATAACGAAAACATGCAGGCACAGGGAAAAAAAGCCATCTTCCACATCTATGATGGACTCAAAACCAAGG
>CAZRZE010000012.1:0-24753 GCA_964604535.1 uncultured Akkermansia sp. | reverse complement strand
GTTGTATTTCCCTGTAGCATGGCAAATGTGATTTGGTTTCCGGTGGGTTATTTTGTTTAATAAGGCGACGCTGCAATAACTAGGCAGAGTCACCCAAGACAGTATGAGTTATTCCCTCTGTAAAGTCCAGAAAAATAATTCTCTTCAATTTTTAATTTAACAGCCTTTTTCCTGCCATGCGAGGAGAGCCTCGGTGACGGAGGAAAAGTCACTGCGGCCACCCTGCTGAAGGAGGTGCCTGTGGACACTAATATGGGCAGTGCGTGGGGCGGCATTGTAGGCGCTGGGGAAGCTGCGGAAGGCGTCGAGGTCATTGCTGCCATCACCCATGATAAAGCAGTCCTGTTCTACAACGCCCCATGCTTCTACAACATGGCGTAAGGCACTGCCCTTGTGATGGCGAGCATCGCAATAGCGCATGTAGCGCGTAGCGCGTTGTAGGGCTAGACCTGGGCACATGCCAGCTATCTCCTCTAGTGTGGGGAGCAGCTGTTCCATAGTCTCATTGTCAGCCGCGATGAGGGAAAGGGGGTCGGCATCGTCGCCTTCCCAAAGGAGGTCTGGGTGACTAATGCGCAGTTGGGCAAAGGCTGCCTGCACCTGCTGCGCGTATCGTTCTGTTAGTTCTCCAGATTCGGCAGCACATCTCTCATTGTAGTCTACAGCTGCGTGTAAAATACCACTTTGCTCATCCACCATGTAGACATAACGCTCACATGTGCAGATAAAATCGGGCATGATGTTACTTATCTCCCTATAATCAGAAAAGAAAAAGGAGAGGGAGCGCCCCGTGTTGATACCCCAACGTATACCGAGGGGGCGCCACGCGCGCATGAGTTCAAAAAAGGCCGGTTCTATGTGAGGAGGCTCCTCTTCTCTCAGCGTGCCATCGTAATCCAAGGATATGAGGGCGCGGCAGGGTGCCTCAAGTGAGAGTGGTTTTTGACTGGCATGAGGAAAGCTAGTAAGACTCAGGTCGTCTAGGGAGAGTACAGGGAGATTCATGATGAAGTGGGGGCAAGGGTGGCGCGGACTCCACGCTGGAGGAGAGTGGATGTCTTTGTCTTGCTATCAACCTTTTTCTTGCTATCCACGCAGGCTGCTGGCAGAGCCTCGTCAGCGCGGCGCATGTGTATTTCTACACGACGGTTGAGGGATTGCTTTGACTTGGATTGGGTGTGCGGGGTGAGTGGGCGCGTATCAGCACAGGCGCGCAGGTAGACATTCTTGACGGGCAGTCTGTTTTTCTCCAACCAATCGCGTACAGCTGCCGCGCGTTGCAAGGAGAGTAAGGCATTATAGTCATCACCACCATAGCTATCAGTATGCCCTTCTATAATAAAGCGTGTGTTGGGATTCTTTCTGATGAGGGCGGCAAGTTGGATGAGAGTGACGCGTGCGGAGTTGCGCAGACTGCTTTCACCAAAGGAAAAGAGAACATCTGCCCCGAGGCGAGCTACGCCAGAGGATTTCCCCAGCTTTTCCACGCGCAGCAGATCAGAAAGGCTCTTTGTATCAGCAGGCAGTGACGCGTCATCGCCTATCTCGCTAAGAAGCTCTCCTTCCAACAGATCACTGCTGATATCTGGATTAGTCTGCACCTGTGCCTCTATGGTCATGGGGTTGGCGTTCAGTGGGGTAAAATCTACTGCCAGTTGGCTTTCAACCTGTTCTTGCGCAGCCTCGATGAGCTCTACGCTGCTGGGGTTATCTAGAGCTTGGACAAAGGGTTCTTCATCTGGAGCATCAGGTGGGGGAAGCAAGGTTTCACCCGGTGCCATGACCAGCTCTTCGTACTCCAGATCGATAATGTCTATTTCCTGCATCTCGGGCTCTTCCTCGATGAGTTCTATTTCCTCATCGGGCTCGAGGATTTCTATCACCTCGATTTCTTCAACAGGTCGTGCGACAATACGGATGACTTCTTCGGTCTCTGCTTCTTCAAAAAGAGGTTTGAGTTTATGAAAATCCACGAGGAGAGGCATCACGTAATAGCCCGCTAAATGCACACCAAGGGCGGCCAAGGTCGCACAAATGGCGGTGAGCCAGTAGCGCGGCTGGGCGTCCTGCCCCAGTGCAGCGCGGCTTGCCGCGGGGCTTCTGTCCTGCTTTGGGGGCTGCCTCATGGTAATAAAATGGGTGAGTTTTCTTTATTCTTGCGACGCAAAAAGGCCTCGCTCATCCATTGCAGCATGCGAGAAACGAGTTCTGCGTCGTCATTTAGAAGATTGATGGTAAAAGATATTTCATTAGGCTTATTATCTCGCTTCACGCTAACTGTAATTTTTCGAGTCACAGCATCGGGGGCGTCTTGCTTCGCACTACGCAGCGTCCAGATATCCTTATCATCGCTTTTCGCCTGCCTATAGATTTGCAAGGCATCATCCAGCTGCGCAACAGCACTGTTTTGCGCAAGATTAATGAGAAGCAAGGGTGTGCGACGAGACATAAGAGCCACTGTTTCCACAGGCGCGACGTCAAAGCTCTCGTAACCCATCTTGCTCTCTAGCTGGCGATCAATGAGCCAAAGTTGCGCCTTTTTGATGAGCGTGGAACTAGAAAGAGAACGGCTTAGTGACTCACTGAGGGAGGCAAAGGAGTCGATGGCTATCACACCAGCAAAGCGCTTTTCCGATGAAAGTGATTGCAGCAATAGACCTGCACCATAGCCCTGCCCTACAGCCAGCACCTGTAAATCCTTCTTGCCTGTTTGCTTTTCAAGAGCATTGAGTAACAATGGGAGATCCTTGCTCTCATTGAGTCCGTGACTGCAATAGCTCTGAGCGTTCCCATCAGCGCGAGAATCCCATACCACGCAGCGCAATCCCTTTGCAAGCAATTGCTGGGCGAGTGGAAGAGCCGAGCGTCTACCCCTATCCCACTCCACCGAGAGGATAACAAAGTCCAGCTCCGCCAATCCAGAGAGACCTTCCTTACGCAGCAAATCCACGCGCTGGTCCTCACCCATTCTCGCTGGGGTCAGAATAAGAGCGGGCAAAGAGTGCCCTTCTGCACCCACAAAATCAAAGGGCTGATAATCCACCCCCTCCAGAGGCTCTGGCTCGGGATCAAGCTCTGCATAGATGGGATTGCTGGGGTATAGTATGGGCTCAGCCTCGTAGTAAGCATAATGCCAAAGATAAAGAGCCGCAGCCACCGTCACTAAGAAAAAAAGCGAGAGGCTGATGAGGCAGATTCTTTTGACAAGGCGCATCATAATATAGAACAACTGCGTAGATTATAGCAGATGCACCGCGTAATAGCAATGACAAAGCCCTGTCTTTACCAATAGAACTCTGGGTGCGCAATATTGCTGATGTTCTGCCACGATTCTGGCTCTTCATCAAAGGGCTTTGCCGGCAGGCTTATCCAGTCACGTATAGAATCATCCACTCTGTATGACTCATATCGTATGGCACCAAAGGGTTGCAAAAAAGATTCTACAAAATAGGCTCTACCATTCTTGCTGCCGCAATAGTAAAAATTCTCTCCGATACCGGTCGTGCGCTTCATAATGCTTTTGAACTGTCCTGGATTGACAGCCAAAAACTGGGGAGGTGTAGGATTACAGCCATAGAGGCATAGCCCTAACAGAATGACGAACGTGATATGCATATATTTAAAGAGAGAGAGAGAGAACCAAGCAATCATTATACAGAATAATTTCTACCTAGTCGGACTAATTCTAATATAGATTTTCAAAAATGCAAGATTATAATTCTCAAAAGGCCAATTATGGCAATAATGTCACAGAGAAATAACAAAAAAGCTCTAAATTGACAAAAAAAGCAAAAAACGATTCTTTAGCCTTGCCATAGCCAAAAAACGCGCTAGAATAGCCTCGCAGAGTTTTGAACTTCTAGCAATTTTATACTAAACAAAAAAAATACCAATATGGCAAAAATGACCGTACGCGACCTTGATGTCGCTGGCAAGGAAGTCCTCATGCGCGTGGACTTTAACGTTCCTATGAAGGATGGCGAAATCACCAATGATGCACGCATCGTTGCCGCTCTTCCTACAATTAAGTACCTTATAGAAGGCGGCGCAAAGCTTGTCCTCTGCTCCCACCTCGGTCGCCCAGAAGGCACAGGATATGAGGCAGCATTCTCCCTCAAGGCTGCTTCAGTGCGTCTTGCAGAAGTCCTCGGTCAGCCAGTAGCTTTTGTTCCCGAAACAGTAGGCGAAGCAGCAACAGCCGCTCGCGCAGCTCTGCAAAATGGCGAAGTCCTCTTGCTGGACAATGTTCGCTTTGACAAGAAGGAAAAGAAGAACGATCCCGATTTTGCAAAGGCTCTTCTCGGCAATGCAACACTCTACGTCAACGACGCTTTTGGTTCTGCACACCGCGCACACGCCTCTACAGAAGGCGTGACACACTTTGCAGAACAGTCTGCTATGGGCTTCCTCATCGAGCTCGAACTCGAATACCTTGAAGGAAAACTCGAAACCCCAGAACAACCCTTCGTTGTTATCATGGGTGGCGCAAAGGTATCTGACAAGATCCAAGTTCTCTCCAAGCTGATGGAAAAGAGCAAGTGCTTCCTCATCGGTGGTGCAATGGCTAACACCTTCCTCGCTGCACAGGGCTACAATGTTGGCGCGTCAAAGATTGAAGGCGACAAGCTCGACCTCGCTCGCGAAATCCTTGCTACCGCAAAGGAAAAGGATGTAGAGTTCGTCCTCCCCTGCGACACACGCTACGCATTCAAGTTTGAAGAAGGTGCAGAAACACAGGACACAGGCATTTGGGGTGAAGGCGCAGAAGTCCCCGAAGGTGGCATGGGTATTGACATCGGTGCAAAATCCATCGAGCAGTTCTGCTCCATCATCAAGAAGTCCAAGACTGTCCTCTGGAATGGTCCTATGGGCGTGTTTGAGCTCGACTCCTTCGCTGAAGGCACAAAAGCTGTGGCAGAATGTCTCGCTGAAAGCGGTGTAACATCCATCGTTGGTGGTGGTGACTCCGTGACAGCAGCCAAGAAGTTCAAGGTCGCTGACAAGCTCTCCTTCTGCTCCACAGGTGGTGGTGCTTCCCTCGAACTGCTCGAAGGCAAGGTACTCCCTGGTATCGGATCTCTGAGCGATAAGTAAAATCTTAGCAAATAAAATGCAAAAAGCGCAGATGTTTATCATCTGCGCTTTTTTTATTTAAAACTTGGGGAGGCTTCTTACAAGCCGTCCTCGTAGGGGAGGAACTCCACGCCCTCTTCCATGGGTTGGGCTTCTTCATAGAAAAGTCCATCGTCAGGCAAAAGTCCTTCGTTGTACGCTCCATCCTCATCCTGTCGCTCACGCAGCTGGTATTCTCGGATGATGAGAGAGGATGGATAGCTGATACAGTCCAGTGGCTCTCCCTTATAATAGAGTTTTGCGGTGTAGCCATAGTACTTGATTTCACCATAGGTAGAAATCTCATCCATGGTGGGCAAGGGTATATGGTAGTGGGCTTCAAGTATTTCCTCGCCCTCCGCCCAAGTGGGGATGGGGTTTTCCCAAGTCATGGTAGGCTCTTGGTGGGAAATACGCACATTGCGACCATTCACTATATCGAAAAATTGGATGTGAATGTAGATGTCATCAGGTTGCAACTCTTCGCCCTCTGCAAGAAGGATAGGGATGCGCACATCGATCTGCTCTCCCTTGGATGTATCGTAATTGCTGCGCTGCATGGGTGCGCCAAAGGCTAGCTTCCCTCGCATCTCGGCAGGGTTAGCAAAGCCGTAGGTGAGTCGCTTGCTCGCTCTCTTGAAGTAAATGCCCGCCTTGTCGCGCATTTCAAAAATATCGGTATAGTATTCCTGCGCCTTGCTGGGGTTGAGCAATTTGTCATAGCTCTGGGCGTAGAGGTAGAGCAATTCTGGATCCTTGGGGTGGATAAGGGAGGCCTCTTCCAAGCTGAGGATACAACGGCGCATGTCCCCTCCTATAAGAGCGGTGCGTGCATTGTTCATGAGGCGAGCAAATTCAGCCTCGCTCTTTTTCTCCTCTTCATTTGCGGTATTGCCACCCTCCTCATCTGGGATTAGCTTTGCCTGTTGCAGGCGTTTTCTATCCTCTTCCTCCAGACGCTTCATGAGGTCTTCTATGTCCTCTTGCTCCAAAATGGTCTGTACATCACGGGCGGGAAGCGCATGTATGCCGTTAGATGGTTGATAGGTCGCCAATGTGGGTTTTGTGCCCTGCTCTATTGCGCCTTGATTCTGATTTTTCTCCAGGAGAGCTGCCAGCTCTCTAGCCTCAACGGCGGCAGCACGCGCCTGCGCTTCTTCTAGCTTGAGTTGTTGAGTTGCATGTACCTGAGACACTGTATGTTCCCAGCGTTTTATAATACCAATCGCCGTCAAAATCAAAAGAACAATGACCACTGACCACAAAAGGCGCAAGCAGAGCTTGTAACTCAACAGAAAGGCGAGAAATCGCGATTCCTGCGGAGGAAGGGGTGCTAGTGCTGCATCTTTTGCTGGACTTGGTAATGGCATGGATGGCTAGGAGTTTAGCTTTTTTTCTCTTCTTTTTCCTCGGCGTATTCGATAATGTCGCCCGAGTATTTAGCTAATACAGACTGCATGAACTTCTCAGCTGGCTCGCCTTTTTTGCGATCAAAACCGCCATAGGTCATGCCATCTACTTTGAGTTTCTTTCCTAAAACGACAAAGAAAGCTGCACCCTTGTAACCAGGTCCCCACTGACGCAAATCAATGCTGGTAATATCATTAATCTTAAAAGTACGACCAGCAGCTTTGACATCATCGCCTTCGATACTCAAGGAGCGGCGAGAGGTGCGAATAATAAAGTAGAGAATCACACCACCCAAGAGGACGCAAACACCACCTGCTATCCATTGTTCATTGATGGTGGAGACGTCGTAGGGCTTTTCTGCAGGCTTGAGGGGGTAGCGCATGCGGCTGCTGTATTGCTTCCACGCATCATTCCAGCTGCTACTCATCAGCGCATGATTGCGGAACTCCTCAGGCGCGCCAGTAGTTATATCAAGATTGCTGGGGATGGGGTACTGCTTTCCATCTAGTAGGACAGATGTGGCATCTTCATTGAGTTCTACTCCTTTAAGAGATAGGAGCAAGGGGCGATTTTTCCAATCAACGCCCCACGTGTAGGCGGAACTCTTCTTTGCATGTTGCCCGCCTTCTGCAAAGGCGGTGTAGGAAAAGTAAGCCGCATTCTTTTTCTTGTAACCGATAGCACCGTCATAGAAAAAGTACAGAGCAAAACCCCATACAGCAACTAAAATGATGATAAAGCGCACAAAGGTATCCTTAGTCGGGCGGCAGACAATGGGCTCTGAACTCATGCAGTTACTTTATCACAAAATAGACAGCTTGAACAGCCAAAAGGCAAGATAGGCTAAGAAATCACGTCAAACCCCTTGTCTATAAAGAGCTGGCGTATAGCAAGAACTCTTTCTTCACTGGGTGATTCAACAGAAAGTTGATAGCTGAGGCCGAGGCGTTCCCACTTGCTCACGCCCATGGCGTGGTAAGGCAGCAGTTCCAGCTTTTCTATGCAGTCTTTGTAGGGTAGCAAAAATTGCAGCAGTTGCTCTATATACTCTTCTTCAAGAGTAAAACCGGGGACAAGCACTTGGCGTATGCGCACGGTTTTCTTTTTGCTCTGCAAGTAATTCAAGAATTGCAGCACCTTGTCATTACTGCGACCCACCAGCTTTTTGTGAACATCTGCATCAAGATGCTTGATATCTAGCATGAACAGGTCGGTGTAATCTATGAGTTCTTCTATGGTCTCATCAATATTAACGTAACCACAAGTATCTATGCAGCAGTGTATATCCTGCTCTTTAAGTCTCTTGAAAAGCTGTAAAACAAAGGGTGCTTGCAGCAGGGGCTCACCGCCAGAGACGGTTACACCGCCCTTGGTGAATTGGAAGAAGTGGCGGTATTTGAGGATGTCTGCTAGCAGATCATCAACGCTGCGCTTGTGCTCTTCCTTTTTAATCCATGTGTCAGGATTATGGCAATAAAGGCAGCGGAAGGGGCAGGATTCAACAAAAATAACATAGCGAATGCCGGGACCATCTAGGGTCCCGGCAGTCTCTATTGAATGGATATATCCTGTATCAGATACGCTCATGGAATGTGCGCGAAATGACTTCTTCTTGCTGCGCCTTGGTCAGCTTGATGAAGTTGACGGCGTAGCCAGATACACGTACGGTGAGTTGAGGATAATTCTCTGGGTGCAACATGGCATCCTTCAAAACTTCGCGCTGTAGCACGTTGACATTGATGTGCTGTCCCATGTTGGACATATAGCCATCCAGCATACCCTTGAGGTTGTTGATACGTTCTTCATCTGACTTGCCCAAGGAGCTGGGGATGATGGAGAATGTATTGGATATGCCGTCCTTAGCATGCTCAAAGGGAAGCTTTGCTACGGAGCAGAGGGAGGCGATAGCGCCGCACTCATCGCGACCGTGGAATGGATTTGCACCAGGGGCGAAGGGGACTTTACTCTTACGACCGTCTGGTGTGCTGCCTGTCTTGAGACCGTAAACCACGTTGGAGGTGATGGTAAGGATGGACTGCGTAGCCACAGCATCTCTGTAGGTGGGGCGCAGGCGAATCTTGCTCATAAAGCGTTCTACCAACTCTGTTGCAATGCTGTCTACCTTGTCATCATTGTTACCGTACTTAGGATAGTCGCCTTCGATTTCGAAGTCAACGGCTATGCCCTTTTCGTTGCGAATGGCCTTGACCTTGGCATGCTTGATAGCACTGAGGGAGTCCACTGTGATGGAGAAGCCTGCAATACCGCAGCCGAGGTTACGCACAACATCCTTGTTCATCAGGGAGAGCTGAGCCTTCTCGTAGTAGTGCTTGTCGTGCATGAAGTGGATGATATTGAGCGCGTTGACATAATGTGTCGCCAACCAGTCCATCATGAGGTCAAACTTTGCATTGACTTCTTCGTAGTTCAGGTACTCGGAGGTGCAGGGCTCAAAGCCTTCTGCGACGAGGTCTTCGGACACTTCATCATAACCACCATTAATCGCGTAGAGCAGAGCCTTTGCAAGGTTAGCACGTGCGCCAAAGAACTGCATGTCCTTGCCCAATGTCATGGGAGATACACAGCAAGCAATGCCGTAGTCATCACCAAAGATGGGACGCATGAGGTCATCATTTTCGTACTGAATGGAGGATGTCGCGATGGACAGCTCGGAGCAGTAGCACTTGAAAGCATCAGGGAGCTTTACAGACCAGAGAACGGTCATGTTGGGCTCTGGTGCAGGACCGAGGTTGGTGAGGCTGTGCAGCATGCGGTAGCTATTCTTTGTCACCATGGAGCGTCCGTCCAAGCCCATACCACCAATGCATTCTGTGACCCAGACGGGGTCACCGCTGAAGAGGTCATTGTACTCTGGCGTACGGAGGAAGCGTACCATGCGCAGCTTGATGATGAAGTCATCGAGGATTTCCTGCGCTTCTTCTTCTGTCAAGATACCAGCAGCTATATCGCGCTCACTGTAGATGTCGAGGAAGGTGCTAACACGTCCCAAGGACATGGCTGCACCGTTTTGATCCTTAATTGCGGCGAGGTAGGCAAAGTATGTCCACTGCACGGCCTGACGGAAGTTGGTCGCAGGCTGGGAGATATCATAACCATAGCTAGCAGCCATGGTCTTCATGGCGTTAAGGGCGTTGATTTGCTCTGCAAGCTCTTCACGCTCTTGGATAAGGATGGCTGTCATGGGCATCATGTCACTGCTGCCCTTTTGTGCCTGCTTGTCCACGATGAGGCGATCAATGCCATAGAGAGCTACACGGCGGTAGTCACCTATGATACGTCCACGACCGTAGGAGTCAGGGAGACCGGTGAGCACCCCACTCTTGCGGCATGCCATAATCTGGGGGGTATATGCTTGAAAGACGCCCTCATTGTGCGTCTTCTTATGCTTGGTGAAGATTTCCTTCACCTTTTCACTCTTGGGGAGATTGTATGCTTCGCAAGAAGCCTCTACCATGCGGTAACCTCCATTGGGCATGATGGCGCGTTTAAGAGGCGCATCTGTTTGGAGACCCACGATGAGTTCATTTTGCTGGTCAATATAACCTGCTCCAAAGGCGTCGATGGCAGAGGGGGTTTCCACATCAGCATCAAGAAGACCGTTGTTGAGTCTTTCCTTCTGCATGAGTTCACTCACGCTCTTCCACATTCCCTTTGTGCGTTCTGTGGGAGCGGTTAAGAAGGAGCTATCACCTTCATAAGGTTTATAGTTTTTTTGTATAAAGTCCGCTACATTAATGCTTTGATTCCAATCACCCGATTGAAATCCTTTATACTGCTCATTTGATCCAATTGAAGAGCTCTTCATATATATAATGATTCTGTAACTATTACAAATAAAATGTTTCTAAGTTATGAATGCATCATAGCCCTTCCCCCCCATGAAGTCAAGCAAGTTCAGAAAAAAATAACAATTATTTTTATGCTATTCATTTTAAGTATATTACTTTGTAAATAAGTGGTAAGAATACCCCACCTGAAAGGAAGTTACCCACCGTCACCCAAAGGAAATGCGAGCTATAGGAAGCAGTGTTCCACAAATCGGGCTCAAGGATGAGTCCTACGTTCACGTAGTACATGTTAGCAACAACGTGTTGGAAGCCACAAAAGACAAAGAGGCAGATGGGGAAGAAGATGGCCAGTATTTTCCCGCCCAGTGTATTGGTCGCCAAGGCCATCCAAACAGCTATAGCCACCAGCGCATTACAAAGAAAACCACTGGCTATAGCCTCTGCGACACCGAGATGCAATTTTTGCTCTGCCGTATCGACAAGCAGCGCAACAAAGGCCTCTGCATGATATGATCCCGCCACGTAGCTCACATAGGCAAGGGAAGCCGCGCCTATAAAGTTACCCAGCCACACTGCCACAATACCACGTAAAAATGCCGCGACTTTTGACTGCTTCTGCACCAAAGCCAGCGTACCTAACGCATCTCCTGTGAACAGAGAACCACCCACCAGCACCGTCAGCATGAGCCCAGTGGGGAAGAGGCAGGCACCCACCAGTTTACCAACTCCACCGCCAATGTGGTGGAGAGCTAGCATATTACCCAGTGCCGCCAAGGCGATAAAGAGTCCACCCATCACACCGAGGAGCAAGGTTTTGGAAAAGGGGTAGCTGGCTTTAGTGCAGCCTAACTTGATAACTTGCTGCGTTGTTTCTGGATTAGTAAGCATGGACATGGTATTGCGGAGAGATGCCCTATTCTAAACACTTGCCCCCTGATGTAAAGAGAAAATATTGCAACATAGAATTGACTTCACCGCTCACTGTGATTAAATAGAGGCAACATGAGTCAATCATCCATAGAACAAGCCGTATTAGAAGGAATGAAGCAAGCAATGAAGAGCAAAGACACCTTTGCTCTCAGCGCACTGCGAGCCCTCAAAACCGCCATCCAGAATGCCCGCATCCTCAAGGGCAGCACCACAGCAGAACTGGATGAGGCAGAAATCACCGCCATTGTCCGCAAGCTCATCAAGCAAGGAGAAGACTCCATCGCCATGTATGAAAAGGCAGCACGTGCCGAGCTGGTCGAAAAGGAGCAAAAGGAGATAGCCACCCTAGCCGCTCTCCTGCCAGCTGATATGACAGAGGAAGAAGTCAATGCCCTCCTCGATGCCGTCATCGCAGAAACAGGTGCGAGCAGCAAAAAGGACATGGGACGCGTCATGAAGGAAATGCAAGCCCGCTGCGCAGGTCGCGTCGCAGGCAAGGTCATTTCCCAACTAGTCTCCAGCCGCCTTAGCTAAGAAATTATCATGAAATGGTACGCCATCATTGTTGCCGCTGGTAGCTCCCGCCGCGCGGGCTTTGACAAGCTATCCGCCCCACTGGCTGGACGCGCTGTGTTACTGCGCAGCGTGGATGCCTTTGTAGCGGCACAGGCTGATGGTATCATTCTCGTCACCCCCCTCACCCGCTGGCAGGAGCTGGACTGCGATGCCCTCGCCAGAGAGCTTCCCATGCCTCTACTGCGTGTGGATGGGGGGAAAGAAAGACAGGACTCCGTCTACGCTGGATTGGCAGCCCTACCAGCAGACTGCGACTACGTAGCTGTGCATGATGGGGCGCGCCCTCTCATCTCTCCAACAGATATTCTTTCCTGCCTCGCCGCTGCACAAGAAACAGGTGCAGCCACCTGCGCACACCCCATTGTTGACACTCTCAAAAGGGCGGATGCCGCGCAGCAATCCCTACCAGAGCCCATCAGCAGAGACAATCTCTGGGGCATGGAAACCCCACAAACTTTCCAAAAAGACCTCTTACTGCAAGCCTATCAACAGCTGCTTGCATCGGGAGTAACAGCCACGGACGAAGTCTCCGCCTTGGAGCAAGTAGGAAAGGCAACGCAGCTTGTCAGCAGCCAAATGAACATGAAAATCACGCTACCACATGACCTCGCCCTAGCCGAGTTATTCTGGCAGCAGCGGCAGGTAAAATGAAACAGGTATGGATCATAGGTGTTGGCTTTCTCGGCACAAAACTCGCCACCCACTGGCAGGGAGAGGGCGTGCAAGTTGTAGGCATTGATCTACGCGATGGGGAGCATGTCCAGTACCAAGGAGATGCCGCAGAGCTGGATTTCCTGCGCAGCGTCATGCTAGCTGAGGGCACACCAGATGCCATCATCTGCGCCCAATCGACCAAGGGAGGCAGTGCCGCCGACTATGAAAGATGCTACCTGCGTGTGCTGGAAAACCTCATCGAGCTCTTCCCCCTAATGCCCGCGCTTGTTTTCTGCTCTTCCACTTCCGTGTATGGAGGGCGCGATGGCAGCAGCTATGATGAACGCAGCCTCCCCTGCCCGCACCAGCCGCAGGCAGAAATATTGTTGCATGCAGAACAGCTTGCCCAGCAAGAAGGCGGCATCATCCTGAGATTAGCCCCACTGTATGGACAGGGGCGTTGTGCCCTACTCTACCGCTACCTCGTCGGAGAAATGCCCCTAGCAGGTGCTGACTCTCGCCTCCTCAACTACGTCCACATCGACATGGTGGTGGAGCAAGTCCTCCAACTACTAGGCGATGGGCTCATAGGCACTTACAACCTTGTCAGCGACCAAATGACAAAGGGAGAAGCCCTCCAATATCTTTCAGAGCGCACGGGAAAAGCCCGCCCCAATGAATCGCGGCTAGCCTCCTCGCGCGGTCTATCCCATCAACGCATCCTCTCCTGCCACCCCCAGCTGCTAGCCCAAGGCTGGGATAGAATGAAGCACTTCATCAATGAAAACAGCCTTTGACCATTATAAAGCTTTGGAGTTAGAAGTAGGCGCAAGTGATGAAGAACTGCGCGCCGCCTTCCGTCGCTTGGCAAAGCAGCACCACCCCGACCGCCAGCAGGGAGAAACTGATGGTGGAAAGCGTTTTCGCGAAATTGTCGAGGCCTTCCGCTTCCTCAAAGACTATCAGGCAACAGCCAGCGCAGAGGGGGATGGGCTCAACCACCCGCGTTACTCCCACATCTCCCCAGAGATGCGCAACATGCCGCGTCAAGTGCGCCTCCACCCACGCCGCAAACCCAAAGATAAGGACAAGGAAAAACAAAGCCCCAGAAGCTCTCGTATCCGCTTCCGCGCACCCTTTGTCACCCCCATTGCGCGCATTGTCCCCTCTCTCACCAACCACAAGACAAAAACAGAGTACTACAGCGCGATAGTGGCCATAGCCTTTTTGCTCATTACCGCACTAGGAACCCTCCTATCCATCACTCTCAAGCTATTGAGAACACCAGCCCCAGAGCCCACAGCTGCCCCTAGCTACACGCAGGAAGAAAAGGAAAAAATGGTCGAGGTATTCATCGACACTGAGGGGAAAAAGGAAGAATAGAGCCCCTATTCTTTTTCCACGTCCAGCTCATCCCCCTCACACACACAGAACACGCGTTCTTCGCCTTCGTAGAGATTCTTCCCACGCAAAAAATCATCCAGTGAATGCCCCTGTTGCCACTCTTCCTCATGAGAAAAGTGATGCTGGCAACGCACATAGCGATGTATGGTGCTATGCTCTGGCATGTCTTGAAGAAAGCTCAAAAACTCCTCCCAATCCTCTGTTTGCCTCACACGAGGAGTGGGAAAGCGGGAGGCAAAATAAAAAACAGGTTTATCCGTAAAGCTATCTTCTTTTTTCTCATTGATGATGATATAGCCATAATCATCCAAATCATTCATGATGACTTCATAGTCACCATAGCGCGCCATGCTGGTCAGCTCCATGGGCTTCACCGTGGGGCAACCTGCTTTCTCTAGTATTTCTTGGCGTTTCTGGTTCTCTTGCCAGTAATCCCGCGCGCTGTGCCCCATCTTGTCAATAATATGTACATTAGCACCCATTTTGATGAGCAATTGCACGATTTCTGGGTTGTCATGGTAAAAAATCGCACTGCGACCCTTTGCATCAAGGGCATCTAGGTCAGCACCATGCTGGATAAGCGTCTGGATATCCGATGCCTTTTTCTGCACCATCAGCGGGCGACGCTGTTCCCCCAAAGATGCAGCATTGGGGTTGCCGCCATGCTTGAGCGCGAGTTGCAACATCTTTCCTGTAAAGTGCAGTACCTGCTCTGGAGTGACGATGGGGTTGGATTCTACAAGCTGAGAATATGTCTTCTCGTTACCCAGATGCCCCGCCATCTCTATCATGGACTCATTGGCACAAAGACCACAACGCAGCATATTCTTGAGGCAATCCCATGCGCGGGTCAGAATCACTAACTCCCCCAGCGTGATATTATAATCAGGGTGCTGCAACATGGGATTTTCTCCCTGATCTAGCCCAGGGTAAAAGGCGCGCAGCTTTGACCAGCTATCCGCATGCAAAGCAGCAGTCAACTCCTCCAGCGCCTCATCATCAAGCGCAAGCAAGAAGTGATAGGTCTCTTTTGCAGATGCACTCTCTTCCTTCTGCTGCGCCGAAAGAGGCACAGCAAACAGGAAAAAAAGAACTAGGGCATTCAATAATCGCATGTTTGTCTACATATAATAACGCAAACACACCCACCCTGTCAACTGGGTGACACAGAAAGCCCCTGCGAGACTATGGTAGAGTGTAAAACAAAATCTTACCAGAATCATCCCCTGTGAAAGCAACATGCTTCCCATCGGGCATGAAAATAAAACAGGGTGAAGAACCTAATTTCTTTTGCTTAAGCTTGCGATACTTCTTCGTTTTTTTGTTGTATATAAAGCTCTCGGAATTCGAGTTTTTATAGCCAACATAGGGTCCATAGGGAGAATGAACAATAGTAAAATCGTCTACCCTGCTACTAAGCTTTGTCTGCTCACCTGTCTTATTGTTACAATAATAACTCGCGCCATTAACGCAGATGATGTATTCCTCGCCACTACTAGCATAGTGTATTCTCCAGATTTGACCTTTCCACTTCTTTTCAGTGATTTTCCCTGTTGCAACATCGTATGTGAAGGTCGAGCTCTTATCATCTGTGTAGTAGATTTTCTTGCTATCAGGAGAGATTGCATAATCACTAGATCTCGTAGAGATAATAGTCTTCTCCTTCCATGTTTTCGTGTCGAGCATATTGAGACTTCCTTTCACGGGTGGCCTCCTCGTCTGAAGGGCGTAGACATAGTAACGTCTATCAACGGAGAGTCTACCCCGATACAGAGAGCCAAGGTTCATTGTTTTAAAATCACGGACAACCTCCAGCGAGGGGACAGCGTGGACACGGATTTTTTGTGTCGTGCCAAGTATGATAGCATCATCACTCACCCAATGCGCCTCATCAAAGCGTTCTCCATTATCTAAGTCAACTGTTCCCAGAGACTTCATAGCTGCAATATCATAAAATTCTATTCTATTATAGCGTTCCATGGGTAGAGCAAGGTACTTGCCACTGGGGGAAAAAATAGCCTTCATGTACACATTGGACTCCACATCGTGAATTTTTCCTGTTGCAAGTTCAACAATAATAGTCCTGCTATCCTTGTGCCTGACGTCATCAAAGTTAGATAGAACCAAGTATTTGCTTTGTGAATCGACGGCACCTCCTCTGGAGTCATAATGGTTAATATCAAAGGCTTTTTTCTTTTGGCTATCATAAACATAAGAAATAGAACCCTCATTAGCACGTCGGGCGATGAGATAGCGACCATCTGGCGAGAAGGAAAAATTGCTCGCTTTGTATTTTCCTTGTGTGTACTGTACGATTTCTTGCTGTGTCATATCTGCCGACACATTAGAGAGAAGGATAATTGAACCCAGTAAAGAAGATAATAGAAGTTTCATAATCTAGAGTATATTATAAAAACAAAGTCTTGACAAGCTCATTTTTGCCACACCTGTCCCAAGGATCACATGTGTCCTAAAGATTATTCTTGCAAATGCATAACTGAACCAATGATACGACGAGGACTAGAAGAACTCAAATCGTGAGATGGGGTTATCGCAGACGAGTAGCACAGGCTTCTCATTGACGTAGACCATGTACTCGCCAAACATCTTTTTGTAACACACAGCGAAGGGGCTGCTGATTTGCCAGCAGACAAACTCGATGTACTCTCGAGTGTCGTGGCCATATTAGCTTTCCTGTATAGGGTAGTGACTTCAATGCTTGCGCTGAGGCGTGAATTTTATTTCTTCTCTGCACCCCCTGTTTCGAGGGTGCAGAGAGCTTTGTTATCTAGAATAAATCCTCTTAGAAGCTGAAGCTGTAACCTACGGTAGCATTCACATTGCTGTAGTTTTCTCGTAGTTCGACAGCGGCGTCGCAATAGAAGCTAGAGTGCCCCTCTATAATGGGGATAGTCAGACCTGCACCAAACTCTACACCGAAGTTACCACGCTCTGAGCTATGAATCTCCGTATATTGAGTACCAGCAGCTAGGCCTAGTTCTGTATCAGCGCGATTATCTCCGATGTCACCCTTAAGCAGAGCTCGCACGGAGAGGATACCTGTGCGGTTGCAGATGGATTCTCCTATATTCGTCTGCAAACGCGCACCCAGTGCCAATGTAGCACGGTGCATTGATTGATCATCTACCTTGAGAGCTGCGTCTGTGCCAGACTCTGTATAAGCATCAATCTGGCTCATCAGATAGGAGATGCTAGCAATGGGCTGCCACAACGTACTCTTATCTTCGTTGAGATAGAAACTACGAGCAAGTTCATAGTGCAAACCTAGAGCATAGCCAGATGTTGAATAGTCTGCCGTGTATGCGCTATTACCGAAGTTCACTGTGCGTGATCCATCATAGTTAGCTAGACCTGCGGTCATGACAAAGCTATGATTCCATTCATTAGTTTCAGCATGAGCAAAGAGGCTGATGTAGTATGTGCTCACATCGCTATCCAGTTGATCAATATCTGAGCTTGAGAGATCACCATACATGGCAGTGAGAGCAATGCCCAATACCGCCTCATTCATTGTGAATCCAACCCCCATTGTACCACCCCAGCTTGACATGGTGTAGCCTGCGTCTGTGCTCTCGCCTGATAGGTCTGCATGGCTGCCTTCGGCGTTGATCCATGCGTTGGTGATATCTTCTTGATCGCAGCTCATCGCGGAGTGTCTTTGCTTTCCTGCATGATTTCTGATGCTACGCAGCTGGCGTTCCAGATCATCTTGGAGAGCCATTCCCTGCGTCGCTATACTTGCACCAGCGACGGCTGCCGCGAGCTTGTCTGCAGAGATGGGATCTTTGCTGATTAGTTCATCAAGCTCATTGATCACCTTTGCAAGATCAGAATTGCTGCTAGGATCTGGCGAAATGCCGAGATTTACAAAGGCATCTGTTACTAACTCATATCCAGCTACACCATTATATGTCATGGCGTTAGAGTTGTAGATGTCTGTTTTCAAGTCTGCGACAATCATATTCAGCGTGCTATCGTAGCGCACATTAGCGTAGTACTTTAAGAGGGAAGCATCTAGCGTGATGCTCTCATCAGCTATACTACTACCATCAGCAAACTCGATGAGCTCGATAATCCCACCAGATGAGGCTGAGGGCAAGGTGTCAAAGTTAAGCACATTGATCGTCAGAGTTGAGCTACTATCTATCGTCAGAGCTTCTCCGGCGAAAGCCATGACAGTGTCGCCCTCTTCGATGAATTCGCCATTGATGCTCAGCGTGAGGCTACCGCCATTGGTGATAGACGATGCCGATCCGAGAGTGAGGGCGTTGTTCGCACTCGCCGCATCGGTGAGGTCGATGACGATATGGGTACCCGTTGAGTTGATACCCCCAAGCTGGGCGGCACTTGCTGCGTCGGTGATGATAAGAGTGCCTCCCGTACCTCCTACAGTGAGTGCCGCATCCGCCTTGAGCTTTTGATCTGCGTCGGTCTGAGCATAGATGCTAGCACCAGTCCCATAGCTACCTGTATAGACGCCGCCTGCACCGTTCACATTGACTGAGCCCTGTACGACTGCACCAGTAGAGGCTGCGCCTGTCTCGTCAAGGTTTGTCAGTGCTTGGACGGTGATAGTCCCTGCCAATCCAGTATCGAGTGTGGACTCATCCAGATTGAGCGTGCCTGTGTAAAGCTGACTGTCAGCCTCCACATTTTGTACATTCAGCGTGACATCCTTTGCATTGATGTTACCGCTCACGACACTCAGCGTTGTATTTCTCAATAGAACAGAGTCGGAGCCATTGCCAATGATGTTGAGCTCTGCGCTCTCTGAATCACCTGAAAGGTTGGAGAGGATGAGTTCTCCTGTACCATCTAGGTTCGTCATATCAATGGTTTGCTTGTTATCGCCTATGACGACCTTGTTCACGTGGTCAAGCACATCGTAGGAAGCCATCTTACCTGCATTGGCAGGATCGTAGATGGGCTTGATTTGGCTGAGGCTATTATCAAGGTTGGGATCTGTCGTGGGGGTGACGGCGAAGTCATTGTCCATGTCCCATGTGCGCCCTGTTGTATCTTGGACGATGAAGGTGAGGTTGCCATCGGCATCTCTAGTCTGCAAGACATCCTTGTAGGTATAATTACCTTGATCTTTACTGATTGTCCTTGCTATATCGTCAAGGATAGACTCTGATAGCGCAAAGCTGCTCCAGATCACGGTGCCGCCATTCTGCTGGAAGAAATTGTAGCTACCGTTGGCCGCATTCTCAAAGAAGTTGGCACTAGCCATCGTCACTGTAATGCTGCCTGTGCCTGTACTATGGGTGATAGCACTAGCACCTAGGTAGAAGTCGGAGCTGCTCAGGTCATTTGCAAAGTGGATGGAATCCACCGTCAGATTATTGAACAAGGTATTGCTTCCCGTGCTCACCTCTAGCATAGCAGCGGAGACATCTCCCCCTGTGATTATTGCGCTAGCGTCTACGGTCAGCTTGCGAGTGGTGGATATAATGCCGTTATCAATGAGCTCCAGTGTACCTGTGCCAGTCATTCCCATGAGAGTGATATCGGTTTTCACCTTGAGAGTAGAGCCTTTTGAGAGATCGAGAGATTGAGAACCTAGACTGGCCACATCCACAACGGCATCCATCTGCGTGATGAGTAGACCAGCTCCTGATAAAGAGTCAATCTGCGAGCCATCGCCGACCTTCAGACTTCCCTCATTGGCCACCGTGATGTCTGTCGCCATTAAAGCACCCTCGACAGAGAGGCTACCGCCATTCTCAATCGTGAGACCATCTGTCGCGCTGACAGTGGCGGTCACGGCGTTGATGATACCATTGTTAGCGACAGTTAGCTCACCTCCTGTGATGATCAATGCGCCCTTCTGAGCCATCGTGTTTGGATTATCATCCACGATGTTGATGGTATTGCCGACCTCGAACAAGCCGCTGCTCAGGGTCAGATTTCCTGTAGTGAGTTTCTCTCCACTGATAGCGTATCCATCTGTCTCGCGAGCTGAGCCAGCCTCAATGTCGACACGTATCTCGGTTGCGCTAGCACCGACTTGATCAACAATGACGAGATGTAATCCTGACCCATTGAATAAGGCATTTTGAGCGCTCGTGGGGACTTGAATAGCCCAGCTATTGGCATTACTCCAAAGCGCATTTGCATCATCACTCTGCCAACTGTTACCAATAGTCATTGCCGTTAAGGTGATATTATTACCCTCAAAACCAAAACTAAATTCAGTCGTTCCCGCCCTGTAAGGGGTAGAGAGGTCATTGGCAAATGTCAAATCAGAGAGATTTAATCCAGAAGCCGTCCCTAATTCTAATAGAGTCATCGTTTCCTCATTAGCAAGCCCGAGACCTAGGAGATAGGCATCGCTGAGTGCTAACTTCAGTGAGGTAAGACCTACGAGAGAGCCTGCAGAGAGCAGGGCTTGCTTCCCTCCAAATCCCGTCGTAGAAGCAGCTAGAGTAGTTATAGTCAACTGACCTGCGCTTGTCAGTGCACCTGTCACTGTCAACTTCGCATTCAATGACAGATTTTGATTAGATGCCATGGTCAGGGCATCCATAGTGTTAGCCGTGTTTGAGTTGAGCGTTACTGCCCCACCAGCTATGATTGTTCCTTCTGCAGTGTTGAGAGTGACAGATCCAGCGACGTCAACAGTACCAGCATTGGAGAAGGTTCCAGTGACGGTCATGGCGGAGTTGATATCGAAGGTCCCAGCATCATTTGAGAATGAAGAAAGTGCCGATGTCAGTCCTCCTACATAGGTGTCGCCAGATGCTATGAGCGCCCCCCCCGAGAGCGTTCCTGTAATAGAGGACTCATCAGCTATGCTGAGGGTGGAATGATTCGTGACATTGCCAGTGACTATCAGGGTAGCAAAGTTATTCGATGCTGCTGTATCTGCACCACCGAGGCTGAGATTCCCCGCGACAGTCAATGTGCCACCATTGGTGCCCACGGCCTGAGTAATGGTCAGATCTGCGCTACCAGTCGTACTGATTGATCCTGCATTGGACAAGCTATTAATCACTGTCGTCATGCCGAGTGAGAGACTACTACCGTCAGCTACAGTGACAGTTGCTGCACTCAGATCAATATTATTATTGAATGTTGCGTTTGCTGTTTCGGAGACAGTCAAGTTAGTGACTCCCTTGATCGCAGAGCCTGAGAAGGTATAGGCAACGTCGTTCTCAACAGTAGAATCAGCATCGGTAATGGTGATCGTGCCTGTTGTCACCTCTGTTGCAACAGTCACGGTGCCTGCCCCCTTGTCAAAGATGACGCTGTCCCCATTTTGGAAAGTCTCATCCACACCAAAGCTATTATTCCATACATGATCAGCGCCCCAAGTTCCGTCACCACCAGTGCCTTTGCTGCCTATCCCAGAGGAACCATCCCAGCTGAGGGTACCCCGCGGACCATAGGTGATCGTACCATCATCATGCAATACCCAAGTGTAGCCATCGAAGAGCGTAGCATCTTCAAGAAGCACATTGTCACCATAGGTCAGAAGACCACCAGTTAGCCCCATCGCTGAGGCATCGAGACTCCCACCTGCGGAGAAGTCGAAGAGCTTGTAGGTCGTGTAGCCAAGGTGAGTGGTCGTATCCGAGGGGGTGTCAGCGAGATCAAAGACCGTACCAGCAAAAAGCTCGATTGATGCAGAAGCTGAATTGTTCGTAATCGTCTTATTGATGGTCAGTGTGCCACCTAGATCCATAGATCCTCCATTGAGTATGTTTTGATAGCGGCCTACGGTGAGGCCATTCAAGGCTTTGATCAAGCCGAAGTTCGTGATTGCACCCGTACTGAGAGAATTAGCGTGCTCGGCTTGCAAGGTAGAGACCGAGGCTACCTGAATTGCTCCGCTCATGGTATTGGAGGCACTGAGTACGAGTGTACCACCTCCCGTGACGGATAAATCACCTGCACCACTGAGCACCCCTGAGAGGGTGATGGTGGCTTCAGGACCACCATCTGCTATCTGTGTCGCAATCATGGTTTCCTCGCCAGTGTCAGCATCGAATACGATGTTATCCTTCCATTCCGTGGCACTGAGCGTCGTGCCTATTGTGGTGGCGCCCGCCGTGATGATTCTATTATGCGTTGAGTCCAGCACGGCACCGATCAGATTGAGACGTCCACCATTGAGATCCAAGGTGGCTTCCGCTGAATTTTCTGCGAACTGGATACCAGTGAGCTCCAATGTCCCGCCATCGAGGATATTCTCACCTCCCATCTCGACGACGGAGGTAAAGCTTACCTTGCCTGAGCCATCTTCACTGTCAAAGCGGGTATCGTCGAGCCTAATCTCAGCACCACTCGTTGAACTGACCGTCATATGGGAGTGCTCTTCTTGTATAAAGCTAGTATGATCGAACAGCAGTCTATCTTCGGCATCGCCTTGTGAGACATTGAGAGTGCCTTTGTAGTTATTAACAGATTTGATCGTTAGCTGTCCATCTTCGCCTGTCGATGTGTTTGCTCTGAAGTCGATATCTCCGGAGCCTGTCAGATTGGTAAAGGAAAAGATACCATTATAGGTGTGAGAGATGATGCTATTTCCGCCCAGCGTCAAAGTGCCAAACTGAACACCCGTGCCTCCATCCAAGTCCTCGCTGTGCATCGTAGCACCTTTGAGCGTGATATTCGTACCCGTGTAATCTCCTGAGCCATGATCGACATTGAACTGCGCATTAGCGCGGACCTCGATCAGAGATGCCGCCATATTCTCATCACTGCCCTCAGCACTGCCAAAGGTGGTCGTACCAGACACGATATTGATCACTCCTGTATAATCGACATCACCTTGCAAGCGTATTGTGCCATTGAGATTGAGCGAGCCTGTGCTACCCGTGATATTACTAAGAATCGTCGTACCAGACGTACTCGTGACAACCGCAGTTCCTCCGACATTGATTTGCTTATCTATCGTGATACCTCCGAGGGATAGGGTGGTAGTACCAGAGGTGGCATCTCCGAGAGAGAGCTTGGAGATAGTACCGAGCTCACTGGCTGCCGCCACAGTCATTGCTCCGTCGACGAGAGTCAATGTCCCTGAGAAAGTGCCTAGATCCAGAGCCGAGGATAGGGCAAAGCTCCCAGCTTCACCATCCAGCGTCACGTTAGCTGTAGCTTCGCCCTGCACATCGAGTGCGGCTGCTAGAGCTGCTTTATTGATCACTAGGCTAGCATCCGCACCGACGATGACCCTGCTAGCAGAGAATGTATTCGCAGCTGTCCCTATAATCTTGAGATAGGCGCTATCCGCTAGCGTGACCACACTAGCAGTGATGTCCTCCTCGAGTCTTGCCTCTGTGTATCCTGAGAAGGTTACCAAATCATTGGTGGCAAATGTTGCACCACTATCAAAATCTCCATTCATGGTATCCCAAGTGAAGGATGAGATGCCTGCTAGATTAGCCCCACCCGTGTACGTGAGAGATGCTGCTGTAGAGGTAACGATATTCAGGATAAGCTCATTATCAATCCATTCCAGTGTACCCAGGCGTGATGGATCAATGATACCAGCAATGTTCAAGTTATCTCTGAGCACATCCATATCCAACTCTGCAAGTCCCACCGTACCATCTGCACGCCTGAGCAGGGCATAATCACCATTTGCAATATTACCAGTAATCCCCAAATCAATGACTAGTGCAGCACCAAGGTTGAAGCTGCCATCGAGAGTCAGCATATTCCCTCCCGCTATCGGTGTTGTCGCGTAGGTGATATTTCCATTGAGAGAGACATTTGTCCCCTGCATCGTACCACCACCACTTTCGACGATGATATGATTGGTGAGGCTGGTAGCATTGGCGGCAGAATCAATCTGGAGAGTTCCTGCATCTAGGCTCATACTTTCAGTGCCTAGCATGACAGAAAGATCTCCTGTCGCGCGCGCACCAGTGAGCTTCAATGTAGAGGCTTCTGAGAGATGCCACGCAAACGCAGTAGCCGTAGCACCGGCATTAGCATTGTCATTATACTCGAGCGTGCCGCCACCTTTGATGTAAAATGTCTTACCCGCTCCACTTGCCAAATTAGCATTGATGGTGAATATTTTGCCTGTAGCTATTGTCGCATCAACACTGGCGTTAAGAGTCACATCTCTACCAATCCCTGCGCTTGATCCAAGGCTTGATAGATTAAAATCCTCATTGATTTCAAAGATGGCATGGCTATCAGAATTGGTAGAGTCTGCACCATTTAGTGCAATATTGCGATTAAAGCTAGAAGTCGACGCCTCAAAGCTATAGCCTGTTGCCCCTGCTTCCACGACAAAGCCGCCCAAATTAATATTACTACTGGCGAGGGAAAGCAGCTTTGATGTACCGATGGCAGTTCCCGCTAATGTTTGGTAGGTCGCATCGGTTACAAATCGTATGATATTATTATTATCAGTATTACTATTCCACAGATCCTCATTCCAAGCCAAAAGTGTCCACATCCTCTCGTCATTAACACTGCCTAGTGCTGTGCGTGTGGCCATGTTATTAGTATTTCCCGTATAAATATATATTTGAGCCGTTGCTTCTACCTCCTTAGTAAGAATGGTAAAGCCTACAGCACCAAGAAGCGTGCCAGAGTAGAGGGTACTTGTAGTTACGATAGATCCAATAAGCGACACGCAAGCGACGAGCGATGACAGAAGTGATTTAGGTAAATGTAGTTTCATATTCGTATGTTTTAATTATAATGCCATAACTGAACTTTGATTAAAGTATCACTTAATTCTGATGCTGTCAAGAATTAATCGCGTTCTATCAAGGTATACACCCATGTGTCCTAAAGATTATTCTTGCAAACACCTAACTGAAGTACCCTGATTCTCCTATACGTTCTCGAACTGCCCATATTTTTTTTGCAT
>CAZRZE010000011.1:0-26899 GCA_964604535.1 uncultured Akkermansia sp. | reverse complement strand
GGATTTTTGGAGCAAACTCCCCGAAGCCCTGCACCAAGTCACCATCGTCATGAGTGACCGCGGCATACCCAAGAGCTACCGCCACATGCACGGCTTTGGCAGCCACACCTACAGCATGATTAATGCCGATAACAAGCGCACTTGGGTCAAGTTCCACTTCGTCTGCCAGCAGGGCATAGAAAACCTCTCCGACGCAGAAGCAGCAGAACTCATCGGACAGGACAGAGAAAGCCACCAAAACGACCTCTTCACCTCTATTGAAAAAGGAGACTTCCCCCAATGGAAGCTCTGCATACAGGTCATGACAGAAGAGCAGGCAAACAACTGCCCCTTCAACCCCTTTGACCTCACCAAGGTCTGGTCAAAGAAGGATTATCCCCTCATTGAAGTAGGCGTGATGGAGCTCAACCGCAACCCAGAAAACTACTTTGCCGATGTGGAGCAATCCGCCTTTGCACCCAGCAGTGTTGTACCAGGCATAGGATTCTCCCCCGACAGAATGCTGCAGGCACGTCTCTTTGCCTACCCTGATGCACACCGCTATAGACTGGGTGTCAATCACCATCAAATCCCTGTCAACAGCCCCCGCTGCCCCATGCACGCCTTCCACCGTGATGGAGCTATGCGCGTTGACGGCAACTACGGAGCAAGCACTTCTTATGAACCCAACAGCTTCGGTGAATGGCAGGAGCAGCCAGAACACAAAGAACCACCCCTCCCCTTGCACGGAGATGCAGATCACTATGACTTCCGCGAAGATGACGACCAGTACTACTTCCAAGTCACCGCGCTCTTTAACCTCATGAGTCCAGAGCAGCAACAAGCCCTCTTTGACAACACGGCACGTGCCATGGGGGATATCCCCAAGTTCATCAAACTGCGCCACATCAACAACTGCTACAAGGCCAGCCCTGCCTACGGATTAGGTGTTGCAAAAGCCCTCGGCATTGATGCCGCAGAGATTACGGCATAGTCAAATTGCAATAATTTATCAAGCCTAGCTCTATCATAGAGCTAGGCTTTTTGTATTTTCCTTCACGCAGTAATATCAGGAAAGCGCATCATCTTTTTAGAGTTCGAGGTAGGCATACTATAGCGTAAAGTCTTGGAACACAAATCACAAAAGCTATTAAAGAAAGACTAATAGCGTTATATTAAAAAGGCATCATTAATCATTAGTAATTATAATCATTAAAAAAACAATTCTTGCTTGACACAGTCACAAAAAAAGTTAGTATTGGATTAGGAACTTTTATATTCGTTCTCAATCCTTCCAATCCCTATAAAACATGAAAATATCCATTCCTATACAACTTCGTGCAGCACTTATCGCTACATTAACTTTTTATACGGTTCCTCTGAGCCATGCACAAGATACAGTGCACAAAACCTTCACACCAGAAACTACAACAGAGCCGATCTTGCTTGGCGGCAATAAGATTAATAACAATGCTCCTATTGGTGAAACAAGTGCAGATTTTGATAAAAATATAATTATCGATGTCACTGGACTTGATTACGACAATGGCAGTGCAATTGGCGGGAATTTTTTGAATAATTCCTATCCTGACGACGACCCTCTCTGGGGGAAGGAAATCCACACAAGTGCGAACTTCGATGGCTTTACCCAGATCAATGTTAACAACTCAAAGATAAGCATGGCCATTGGGGGCAATTTAACGTATTTTTATGATGGCAATACCTCGTCTGAAGGAGCAACCATGAGTACGGGATATCATGGAGCAGGGAGAGTAAGCACAAACTTTGAGGGCGACAGCACAATCACCGTTGATGCGACCTCCTCAGTCGGCTTTGTTGTTGGGGGCAATTTCGGCAATAGCAATGGTTCATCTTTTACAGGCAACACAAATATCACATCCAATCAAGCCTATTTTTCATGGAGTTCACGATCTGCGCAGTATAATAATCATGGGATAGTAGGTGCTAGTGTTGCGACAAACGAAAGCAATATAAACTTTACAGGCAACACCAATGTTACCCTGACAGGCATGCTCGCTAAACGTGAAACACTGAGTATCTATGGATCTACATCATCAAGCACGATTTCTGGGACATATGGTAGCGTCATTGGAGGATTATCAGGAGATTACCGTAGGGTAGACCTGAGCTATCAACCTGGTCAGACCATCGAAGATTCCGTGTTTCGTGTTCTAGCACAAGATATGACTGATCAGGTAGGCACGTTGAAAGGCAATACGAATGTAACAATAAACCACAAAGACGTCTTACTAGAAGACCCTACGCAGAATAACTTTATCTACAGCATCATAGGCGGATCCGTAGCAGGTAATGGCATGGATATCAATCATGTAAAAGATCAAAAAACAGGTGAAGAAGGAGTCGTAAATCTCGATATTTTTAGCCAAGATTCCATTAATTTCCAAAAGGCAGTTGTAGGGGGCAATGTTAATCTCGACGCAGAAGCTGTAGCCTATACTGGTAACGTTATTCTGATGCGCGAAAATCTATCTGAAACAATCACAAGCGAAGTGAATGTGCATGTTACAGGTGGAAATTTTGCGGCTCAAAGCGAATTTTCATTTGTAGATCCAAGTATATCTAATCCCTATGATAATGGCAATATGTTCATTAGTGGTTCACTTTCCTTCGGTGGCGGAAAGGTTACCACAACAGAGGTAGTATCCACAATCGATGGTGGTATTTTTGATGTTCTTGTAGGAGCTAACGCCTCAACTGCATCCATGGAGACCAATGTGCAATCAGGAAGTTCCTGGCAACAAAGCCAGTACCAGGTAGCCGAAGGAGGGCTCTATGCCGCATATGGTGTTGGTCCAGGTAGTTCTAGTATGACCCCGGATACAACTTTGCTGGTTGGTGTAGATTACACCTCGGGGAGTATGCACAGCGAAAAAGTAACTCTCACTGTTAATGGCGGCAATACTAATCTGGTCGTTGCAGGGAATTACATCGCAAGTGATGTCACGCACATAACAGGTGGCATCAGAAAAGATGACACTGGACAAGCTGTTCTGGATAGCCAAGGTAATGCGGTGAGAGATGGCAACATTATTGAGACGCTTGTCTCTACCCTCGACTCCGCTCATCTCATGATTACAGGCGGTACGCATCAGAATATCACAGGCGGCAGCTTTATCGGTGCCAACATCACCACAGGATCTGTAGCGCACATGGGCGGTAACCACCTTAGCTACGAGGCAGAACAGGGAGACATCACGATTACTCTTTCAGGCGCAGATACCGTCATCAAAGGAGATTTCATCGCCGCAGCTGGCATTATCGAAACCTTTAGCAAGGACGCATTCTTGGCACGCTATATCTCTTCAAAGTATGCAAAGCTGATGTACGAAGCCTTTTTTAAGCCAGACAATACAGGTACAGCGCCATTACCTGAAGGAGATCTTGCATTTAATGCCGTCACAGAGGCTACGCTAAAGATGACAACAGATAGCACCTCTATTAATCTTGGTGCCGATGTGCGATTCGAAACTAATCCTGAAGCTAAAGTTACCATCTCTGGTGGTTATAAAACAGTACTTTCTGATGCTGACGATACAGTAGTCAGTTTCATAAATAACCCTTTATTCTTCTCTTATAATGAATCCATAGAAAACTTTATGGCTGAATTAGATACATACAAGGGTTGGTTTGGTGAGGAATGGGGACTGGCCACCGACGCCCTCATAGCAGATTTTGCAAGCATCACCCAGCTGGAAGCCAATGGTCTTTTTGTCACAGGTAACCGCCTACTGAATCTAAGTGATAGCAGCAGCTACAACAACATTTCTAATGTTGACTTTGTTGACTTCGACGAGGTAAACACAGGAAGTGGTGCAGTCGTTGACTTTGGGCTCAATGGTCAGGATCTCGATTCCTTTGAAGCACGCAACAAATTAGCCGCAGGCACAACACGTATTGACACGTCTGCCGCTGAATACATGAAAGGCACCAATACCTTACGCAAGACAGGTGAAGGCACCCTCATCCTAGGAGTTAATAACGGTCAGGTGAACGCCGAAGATAATCTACAACTCGTCGTAGAGCAAGGTACACTGGTTCTTGCAGCTGGTAGCCATACAAAGACGGACTTCCAGACCCTTGTTATCCAAAACGGCTCAACAACAGGCAAAGGGGCTACACTAGACATTAGCCGCGCTAGCTACAGTCCAGATGGAGAATATCAGTCCAATCATGTCGGCATTAACGGTCTCTTAATGCTAGAGGCATCAACCAACCTAGAGCAGATGCTTAACATCGTAGCTGATGCCAGCCGCGATGCGGTAGGGTCTGGTGCGATGATGACTGGTGGTGCGCTTAACATTGTTGGGGAGGGGCAGATCACCTTAAACCTCATCAACAGTGCTGGTATTGATTACCAACAGGCAGCTAGCCTCACAGAGGGTAGTCACTTCCTCTTTGGCGAAGAGGATTTCTATGAGATTGTGCTTTTCTCTGCTTTGGATGTACATAATCTCGTCTTTGATTCCACCTTGGCAGGTACTCTTAATGGGGTGGATGCCTTCGCTGTAGCTGCTTCTGTGTACCTTAGCACTAACTCCAACTTTAACGTAGAGGACGCCTACCTCGTCTACTCGGGCGGCGATCTCATGATTACTGGTGCACTCTACGTCCCAGAGCCTAGCACAGCAACGCTAAGCATATTGGCGCTGGCTGGACTTCTAGCGCGTCGTCGTCGCAAATAGCGCACGTGGAAGAATTAATATCAACCAAGCCTCGCTTTCTGATTAAAGAAAGCGAGGCTTTTTGCTAGTCGGCTCTTTGTAGCGCTCTAATTACATAATAGTAAATATAAAGGGCATCTCTATCACATTGATAGAGATGCCCTGGATATTTAATTTTGATCTAAGCGATGCTTATTTTCCGATGATGGAGATTTCCGCAGCAGAGACATGGTTCTTTTCGAGAGCCTTTGTTCCTGTAAAGCGGAAGTAGCGCGCCTTCACTGGGTCAAAGTTGATGACCTGCTCGATGGGGTTAGCGCGTAGGTTGCCGAACTCGCCTTCTGCTACCTTGGTGAAGTTCTTACCGTCCATGCTCACTTCAAAGATGTAGCGAGAGGTCATGCCGTGCAGCGTTCCGTCCTGACGTGGGAGGTAGGCGAAGCCCTTGACTTCATGCACCTTGCCCATGTCTACAGTAAAGCCCTGTGGGGGGGCGAGTTCACCGCTCATAGGATGTGTGTGCCAGAAGGTGTCAGCCTTGCCGTCTATCGCGCTACCTGCGTTGTTGGTGGCGGCTTGAGCAACGACCTTCCAGCCCTTCTTTGGCAGACCCTTTGTCATGGCAGGTTGGCCTGCAGATGCGTTGAGGTTGACGCCAGCGGGCAGCTTGAAGAGGGAGATTTCAGAGATGGTGGGGCAGGCCTTGGAGTCGGTGATGGTCAGACGGATGTCTGTCACCTTCTTATCATTGTCAAAGCGGAACATGACTTGGTTGCCAATGCTCTGACCGCTGACAGCGGGTTGCCATTCTCCGTCTACCTTGATTTCAAATTCCCAACCACGTACGCGTTGCCCGAGGCGGATTTGCTCACGGATGCGGACAACATCCACTACTGCAGGTTCTGCAAGCTTTGCTTCGATAACACCTGTTGTTGTACCATCATTGGTGCTCCAGAAGGATTCAATCTCATCGTCAAAGAGTAAGTTGCCACCGAAGAGTTCCTTGTTATCAAGGCGTACTTCGCTGATATTTGTCACCGTTGCACCGATAGCGTAGTCCTTCTTGTAAAGCTCATCACGTAGCTTTTTGAAGGTGAGGAGAGACTTCACGTCAGCAGGGTCAAAGTTACCTGTTCTGTCCAAGGCGACGTTGAGGAGGAGGTTAGCACCACGACCTACGCTGTCAAACCAGACTTGGAGGAGATGCTCTGGGGATTTCACACGACCACCAGAATTGGGATGCCAGAACCAGCCAGAGTGGTTGATGGGTGTATCGCCTTCTGCGGGCACCCAGCGTTCTCCGCTGTCAGCACCTTCTGCGTGGGCATTAGGATTCTTCCTCGAAAGGGTGTGCCAGTGGGGGTAGCCCACATGTCCCTTTTCACTGCCACCCCAGCGGGCATCACCGTAAGTGTGAGCGCCCCAGATGATACAGTCGGGTTGCAGTTTACGGATGATGTTCACAATGTGTTGGTAGTTGTAGTAGTTCTCGGCATTACCAATATTGCGGTGCTCGCGCGCGCCACCGTAGTAGCCATCACCACCGTTAGCACCGTCGAACCAGATTTCGAACACGGGACCAAACTCGGTAAGAAGCTCTGTGATTTGCTGATAGTAAGCCTTTAGATAACCGTCGCGGCCATACTCTGGGTGATTGCGATCCCATGGGGAAAGGTAAGTACCAAAAAGGATACCATTTTCTTGACAGGCTGTGGCAAAGTCCTTGACGATATTGCCCTTGCCACCCTTGTAGCTAGCAGCTGTAATATTATGCTTTGTGGTTTTGGTTGGCCATGCACACCAGCCATCATGATGCTTGGCGGTGTAAATCATGCCCTTCATGCCACCGTCCTTCATTGTTTTGATAGCCTTGTTAGCATCAAATTGGGTGGGATTGAATATCTGTGGCTTCTCATCTCCGTAGCCCCATTCCCTGTTGGTGAAGGTATTGAGACCAAAGTGGATGAAGCCGTAGTACTCCAAACGCTGCCAGTCAACCTGCTGTCTGGTGGGGGTTGGTCCCCATGGCTTGGGCGCATCGGCGTTTTCTACGTATTTTTTTACAGCTTTGGCATCATAGCCTGTCAAGCTGGCGGCGGAAACAGCCGCGTCTGCGGCATTTCCCATCAGAAGCGGCAAAGTAACGAGGCTTGCCGATAATAGACGTGTTATCATAAGTTTTTTTGTTATTTATTTGCTACGAGAGGCGACATCTAGCTGGATAGCTTCCCAAAGAGTTGCGAGACGTGCATCAACGGCAGCAATGCTAGCTTCTACATCGGCACTGGGTTCACCGTGAGCAAAGAGGTAGAACTTAATCTTGGGCTCTGTGCCACTGGGGCGTACGGCAAAGCTGCGTCCGTCTTCTAGCTGCATGATAATCATGTTTTCGCTAGGTACGGGCAATCCTTCTGCATCCACCTCCTTGCCGGAGGAGAAGTCACGCAGGGAGACTACGGCAGAGCCGTCCATCTCTGTAGGCGCATTGCTGATGTAGCTCTGGGTGAGAGCGGCAATCTTTGCGGCACCATCAGCACCCTCCATGACAAGGTTTTTACCCTGCTCTCGGTAGACACCGTACTGGGCGTAGATTTCTGTCAACGCGTCCATGAGGCTCTTGCCCTGTGTGGAAAGGTAGGCATTAAGCTCTGCCAAGATGAGGGCGGCAGCGTTAGCGTCCTTGTCGCGGACAAAGTCCTGTGCGAGGTAGCCGTAGCTCTCCTCTCCACCAAAGACGAAGTACTTGCTATGCTCCAAGCGCAGGGCGCGTGTTGTCGCCTCGTCCATCTGGCGGTAGCCAACGCGAAGCTCGGCGGGAATAGCCTTCTCATAGTTACCCAGCTTTTGGGAAATGTACTTGAAACCAGTGAGAACGTTGATGGTATCAATGCCATAGTGCGCGGCAATGGCATCTTGCAAGGGAGAGGTGACAAAGGTCTTCACCTGAACGGCATTCTTCCTATTGCTGTCATTGACTATGCCTAGCTCCACCATGCTCATGCAGCGGTACCATGACATGAGACTGCCTATCTGGTTGCCTGTGAGGAGTTCCATTTGACCTGCCTTGTTGCGCACTGCTATGCCCATGCGGTCCGCATCGGGGTCGGTGGCAATGACGAGGTCGGCCTGCTCTGCGTCTGCTTGCTTCATCGCCATGTCCAGTGCAGGGGGATTTTCTGGATTAGGGCTCACCACCGTGGGGAAGCGACCATCCAGCACATCCTGTGCTGCGACGGTGCTCACCTGACAGCCTACGCTCTCCAGCAAAGGAACGATGCAGCGACCACCAGTGCCATGCAGGTTGGTGTAAACCACCTTGGCAGAGCTGGATGCAAAAACCTCTGGGCGCAGAATAATGCCCTTGAGGCGGTCATTGTAAATCTTGTCAAAGCTGCCATCAAGGATGCTCAAGCTTCCTTGCTGTTCTGCTGGTAGGGGCTCATAGCTATCGCTTTCAAGGGCGTTCACCTCATCAATCACTCCCTTATCGTGGGGAGCAACCAGCTGCGCACCCTCATTGAAGTAAGCCTTGAAGCCATTGTCATGTGAGGGGTTATGAGAGGCAGTCAACACAATGCCCGAGTCGGCATTCAATTCTCTGATAGCAAAAGAAACCTGTGGTGTGGAGCTGGGTCCATCAAAGAGCACACAGTCACAGCCCAAGTCCGTGCAGATGCGCGCGCAGTATTCTGCAAAGTCGCGGGAGAAATGGCGCGTGTCATGCCCGATGACGAGGAGGGGCTTCTTTCCTCCGCGGTCAGCTTGGCTTTCTACAAAGCGACGTACGTAGATGATGAGACCGCGTATGGCACGTCCCACGTTAAAGTAGTTCATGCAGGCTGTGCCAACACAGGGGAACTCGGGTCTATCATTAGGTCCGCCCTTCCCTTGCTCCGCAGCAGTGACAACCATGCCAATGGTGCGTCCACGCAGACCACCTGTTCCGAAGGCGAGGGTCTTGTAAAAACGGTTATTGAGCTCATCCCATGCTTGCTGTTCCACCAGCTCATCAAGAGCCTTGGGGACTTCTGGTGCGCTGGACGCACGTAAAAGCAGCTGGATATTCTCTAGGGATTGGGGCAGGAGCTGACCTGCGTCAACGGCTTGCTTTAGTGTAGTTTCTAGGATTGTATTCATGATAGTAATGAGAAAAATTAATCAGGACGCTCACCCTCTGGGGTGATGCGCAGCCAGATTTCTATGGCCTGAAGGGCATAAGAGCCGTAGGCAGATTTTGGGTCAATGGCGTGCATCTCATAATAGAGAGCCTCCAGCGCATCACGCTGCGGACTGGGGTTGGTCAGCAGATTTTTTGCTGTAGAGCGACGTATGAAGCCAGTGAGCACAGCGAGCAGTTCTTGACGCTGCTCCTTGGTGTAGCTAGCCTTGTCCATGAGCTCACGCACCTTGCGCACGGCATCACCAGGGCTGCCCATTTTGTCCATTTCGACTAGGAGGGGTTCCCAGTTGAAGTTGAATCGATGTCCGTGACCAGCATCATCAGTTGCACCCTGCCCCTGCTTGATATAACGCTCTGGAATATTGAGTCCTAGGTCAGCGGCCTCGGCGATGATTTCACCCACCTTATCACTTTTACGACCGTCTGCTTTTTTGAGGATTTTTTGCTGCTCGTCAAACTTGTCCAAGTAGTCATTGAGAATCTTGCTCGCTGTCTCGGCATCTTTGAGCTCTTCCGCGCTCTGAATGACTGCGCGGAGATTATTCTCACCATCAATGATAGCGATGCTGGGGTAGGAGTATATGCCACCGGGTAGCTTTTTATCGCCCATGATGCGATCGCGTTCTTTGCGCTCCTTCTTATTGGGCAGCTGGTAGATGGGGACTTCTACGAGGATATTACTACCTATACCACGCAGAATTTTGCGTTTTTTGATAAAGTCATCGTACTTTTTTTCGCTGTACTTATCGTAGTTTGCACCGTAGCAAAAGGCGACAACCGCGCGGCGATCTCCAGCACTGCTCAGCGCCTTGGAGTAGTTACGCTCTCTAGCCGCCTCTGTGCAAAGTGAGGAAAGGAGGAAAGTAAATATAGCGGCAAAATGTTTTTTATTCATACTCTTATCTACTTAGTTACGGATTTTCTTACCATAGACATAGAAGCCGATAAGCCCCTGTCCGCTGAAGTCGCTAGCCTGTGTTTCGCCTTCTTTTTCCAGCTTCACAAAGCGACCTGAGAGGTCATTCTTGCGCAGGTTGAAGCTCAGCACCTGACCGCTAGTTTCCGCAGGTATGGGTTCTGACCAGTTCATGCCATCATCAGAAATGCGGATATTGAAGGGGCGAGCATTGGTGTCCATGGGCTTGTTGGTGATGCAAACAACGCCAGTAATCTCGGAGCGCATTTCCAGCTCCACGGTGACATTGCTCTTGATTTGAATCATGCCACCATCCTTTTGCAGAGCCGCCCAGTGGAGACTGACTGGCTCATTATTATCCATGGTGCGATCACCGAAGATGAGACCCGTGTTGGATATCACCAAACCATAGCCACGGAAGCGCAGCTTGTTCTTGGGGAAGTTCTTTTTAAGCTTGCGGTAGCTGAGTTTGCCTATGGCTTGGAACATCTTGCGATCCTTGCTTTCGACAGCTTGGCGCATGGCTTGGTTGATTGTACTCCAAGTGGCATCGCGATCCTTGTTACCTGTGCGGGTACGTCCAAGGGCGCGAACAATAACATCGGTGAAGTCCTCTTGGGTTTGCAGGGTCTCGGGGGTATCAGGCAGGGCAGCCACAAAGCTCAGGCCCCATGCAATCGCTGCACCTGCGTAGTCAGGATTACGAATCAGCGCGCCTAATGCCTCGCGCATGAAGCGAGTCTGCTCATCACCCTTTGCAAAGGATTGCAATTGGCGGGAAAGTATACCATTCACCTCCCAGCGGTTTGAACCCATGGTCTTGCACTCCTTAAAGAAAGCTGCAAAGAGGCGGGTGAGCTCCCTCTTATCGGTTACAAGTGGGATGAGGTTGGGATAGATATATTTGCTAAGTAGGGTCGCAGAAGCATTGTGATAACGCTGGTTGAGGCCTTCGTTCACCAGCTCATGCAGCTCCAGCCACTTTTCCTTATTATGAGGGGCTTTTTCCTTGAGGTATGCGGAGTAGGAAAGCAGTGCTGGCCAGTTATTGGGCTGGGTGAGCAGAGCATCTTCATAGCTGAGGAAGGCACCGTGCATCTTGCGGCGAGAGGCGAGGAAGTCGCCCAATGCCATCAGCTGGTCAGAAACTAGAGTCTTTTTAAAATCACCGTAAAGTCCCTGCGTCAGCGCAAGGAAGTCCCAAGCATGCTCTTTCCAGAAGGTTTTGTGCAAGCTATGCTGCCAGTAGATAGAGTTACTACGTACCCACTCATTACCCACGCGCACAGCGTAGGCGCAGTGGCCAGGTTCTCCCATGGTCACTGCAGGAATACCATTAGCCAAGGCAGCAAATGTGCCGTAGTGGGAAAGCGCACCGCAAACCCCACCCACCTCACGGTGAGCCCATGCGAGAACACCATCATAGTGCTCCATGAAGGCATTGAGATAGTCAGGACCATGGATGGAGTCACCTGCAACATTGCGAAGGCGGTAGGGCACCTGAAAGGCTGCACCTAAGTAGCCCTCATTAGGCAAGCGCACATTATTGCGCAGCCAAGTCAGGTTCTTCACACTGCCCCAAGCCCATGGCTGGGTGCTGCCCATGAGAAAGCGTGTTTCCCAATACTCCAAATCATCAAAGCTGGTATTGAGCAATTCCTGAGAATAGCTCTGGTAGTAGTAGTTAAAGCGTTCTGCCAACTGCTTTCTGTCCCACTTTTCGCGAGCAAACTCCACAGCACCGGCGGAGGCAAGGCGGCGTGCCACCTTGTCATTGACTAACTCATCCTGCCCACTAAAGCAGGCAACGAGATTGCGAGGCACAAGGTTAAAGTTATCATTAGGACCGGAGTAGAGCAAGCCCATCAACCATTCCAAATCATTACTCAGCGTGGTAATCACGGCCTGTCCTTCTGCGGACTTCGTTGCTTCTTTAATAGCCTCGGGTGTGGCAAGTTGGATAAACTGGAAAACAGCCAAATCACGACGGTTGGTGGGGCTTTCCAAGAACTTCCATATATTTTCCTGCGTGAACTTGCCCAAACGTGAGAGCATGCGGTCCGAAATCGTTTTTTGCAGGGCGAGAGGATCAGCCCAGTCATCAACGGTGAAGCCTTCCTTCATCTTTCTGTAGACATCCTTTTCGCGCTCATCCTCTATGCGGTCGCCGAGAATGCGTGACTTGGTCTTCACGCCCACATAGCGATTGCCCTTCATGACGGCGGAGACGCGGTTTTGCTCTTCATCGAGAGGAAATTCTTCCAATTCCTTCACAACAGCAATTTCCTGCACCTGCGTGTCATCAGGCTCAAAGGAATTGATGTCATAATAGCCGTCATCAGAACCCATGCCGCTATCCTCTTCCTCTTCTGTTTCTGCGACCCAAGCAATGTCTTCATCTACACCTTCACCTGCATCGCCACCTCCAATGAGGTCAATGACAATGCCCTCAGGTGGGGTGTAGCCATCAAGGGCATCTTGCGCACCAGCCACAGTCGTTGTCACGGGTGCAGCTGTGCTTTCAGCTGGTGTGGTACCAGCCAAGACCGGCTTCTGATAACGATACAATGGGTAGCTGAAGTAGCCAACCATTATCGCCACTAGCATCCAGAGGAGTAGGAGTGGTAACTTTGTTTTTAACATATGCTTTTTATGAGTAGGTATATCTAATTTATCGGGTGTTGATTTGCTTGATAGCCTCGCTGGCTGCACGGCTCACCAGAGAATCATTGTGCTGCTCCAATTCTTGAAGCGCGGGGATAACTTTCTTGGATCCATGGTACTGGAAGTGCTTGATAATATTACCAATCAGTTGCAGTTCACGTGTTTCTTTCAACATGGTTAGCATTTTATTCTCAGCATCTGCGCCCAGCATGGTCAGCTTGTCGCCCCAAGCCAAGGGATTTTCAACCCAGAGCGCGAGGATGGTATCAGTCATGCTCGCCCCTCTTGCCTTGAGAAGGTAATCCACAATGACAGTTGGTGTCTGAAGACCTGCTGCTATATTAAAATTGAATAGCTTCAAGCATTCTTCCGCTGTGCGGTCATTATTAGGGGCGGAGTAGATAACGAGAGTCTTGACCAAGTCAGCATAGACCTGAGGCTCTGTCTGCCATGGATCACTGAGTACCTCATAGATAACATCCACAATATCTGTACGAGAAACAGGTGTATTAGCACCTGCAAGAACCTTAGCAGCCTGCTGCACGCGCTGGGGAATCATGCTCTTGAGTTCCAGAACATTGGCTGCAACAAATGAAGGATGACTCGCCGTACTGATAGCCTGTGGCGTGTAGGTATTGGTCATCTTTGCATCGCTGTCAGCAGAGTAATTCACCTCATAAATACCTTCTTCGGGGTTGGAGTAGTAGATATCACCAAAGCGCGCTGCAATGGGACTGATGTCTTGCATTTGCGTGGTTTCTGTTTCCACGATGTAGAGGAAGCCCTTTTTCTTGCTACGGAAGGAACGATGAGATGCTGTCACCAGACGAGCAATGGCCTCACCTATATTCTTACGGTGCATAGGATCTGCCTCATTGACAAAAATTGCATAGGATGCACGATTGCTACGGCTACGCAGGAGACGCAGCTCCGTGAGGTCATCCTCACTCAAAAAGCGACCTTTAACGGCAGGAGCAGTGATAATCTTATTCTCGGCAGGAGCCCCTTGCGCCTTTTCCTCCTCAGACAATTCCCCCTTAAACATTCCGGCAATAGTCGGCATATACCACCCTAGGACAAGCAGCCCCAGAGCAATGAGACGCACCTGCTTCTTATGCTTCATACTAGCATTAAAGGTGAAGATAGCAGCCAGACCACAGAAGGTCATGGAGAATATCTGCATCATGGTGTCATTGAGACTAATAATAGCGGTTCGCGCCTTAGTGGGATCATTGAGCAAGAAGCCAAAGATGCAAATAATGAGCAGGAAAATCGCCACAATCAAGTTAACTCGACCAGCACTGGTGAAGTTTTTGCCCGAGTTGTAGCTCTGATTCATCATCTCGGCACGCGCGCGCTGCTTGCGCATCGTTTCCTCCATATTAGCCTCAGCCTCTGCACGAAAAGTCTTATCAACCGTACCACGCGAAGAGCCCGAAAACTCTGCATCCACACAACTAGGACATATTACAGTGGCTTCGGAATTTCCTTGAAAAGTACGGTTACATTTTGAACACTTGAGCTCCATAGCTGCTTTTTACCACAAAACAAGCACAAAAGCAAGCAACTATTCTGTCACCCGCAAAGCCATTTTATCTGGATTGAGAATATTTTGAGGATCAAGGCATAACTTCAATCTCTCATGTAACTCAAAAGCACAATCCCCTATAGCCCGCTGAAACCAATCTGCCTTGGCTAGACCTATACCATGCTCTCCCGTGATACTGCCACCATGCGCTATCACCCAGTCAAAGAGCTCTCCAACGAGACGCTCTGCCTCCTCACGACGCTCCACACCCTGACTATCCCTTGGAATCATGATATTGGTGTGTATATTACCATCACCAGAATGCCCAAAGCAAGCAATGGGGATTCCCGTCTCCTGCTGCACATGCTCACAATGTGAGACCCAGTCCACCAACTTTGAGCGCGGGATAACAATATCTTCATTCAGCTTGGTGAGACCTGTGGCCTTGAGGCTGGCGGAAAACTCCCTCCTCAACTGCCATATAGCCTCAATAGATTCTTCTGTTTGTGCAACAAACTCCGCGCAAGAGTGGCAGCGTTTTAGAATAGCGCAAATCTCATCTGCTTCAACAGAAAGCGCATCCCTCCTGCCGTCAATTTCGATAATAATGTGCCCCTTTGCCTCGGCTGGCAACATCTCTGTCTCACCCAAGTAAGCACGCGCTGCAGAAAGGGTAAAGGCATCAGTGATTTCCATGGCCGCGGGCAGGTGTCCACCTTGCAGCACCTCTTGCACCGCCTGCGCAGCATGGGCAAAATGCTCAAAACTAGCATGCAGACAAAGACGCGCCTGCGGTTGCGGGATAATGCGCAGCGTTGCCTCAGTAATCACCCCCAGCATGCCTTCACTACCGCAGAAAAGCCCCACAAGGTCAAAGCCTTGCTTATTTTTGTGAGTCAAGCCCCCACAGCGCAGAATGCGACCATCTGCCAGAACCACAGTGAGCCCCAGCAGGTACTGGCGCGTCACGCCATATTTCAAACAGCGAGGACCACCCGCATTAGTTGCAATATTGCCACCCAGCGTGGATTCCTTGCGAGAAGCGGGGTCGGGGGGATAAAACCAAGATACAGCAGCACAAGCCTCTTGCAAATCAGCTGTTAACACACCTGCTTGCACCAGAGCCACACCATCTTCGGGACGCAGCGAAAGGATACGATTCATGCGTATCAAGGAGAGCACAATACCTCCCTTAACAGGAACACAGCCACCTACATAACCAACACCTCCACCGCGAGTTGTCACCGGCACATCAAAATCAGTAGCGATGCGCATAATAGCAGATACTTCCTCCGTCGTTTCTGGAAAAACAACCACATCGGGCAAGGCAGAGGCAAACCACTTGTCAGCAGCATGCTGCTCCAATATTTCCCTATCCGTGCTGACGCGCTGCCCGCAGAGCTCTTGCAGTTGCTGTAGCATATCCATGCTGCTATGCTCTCATGTGTGGCTTTTTTTGTCAAGAAAGACAGGGCAGAACCAGAAAAAAGCCTTGGCATAGAGCACGATTTATGATAATATTTTCGCGCAATGAGCGAGTTACCTAAAGCATATGAACCTCAGTTTGTAGAGAAAAAATGGCAGCAAACATGGCTAGACGCCAAATGCTTCCACGCCGATCCATCATCCACCAAAGAAGCTTACAGCATCGTCATTCCACCCCCCAATGTGACCGGCGTGCTGCACATGGGACATGTGCTCAATAACACCATTCAAGACATACTCGCCCGCCGCGCCCGCCAAGAGGGCAAGGAGGTGCTATGGCTGCCTGGTACCGACCACGCAGGCATTGCAACACAGGCACGCGTTGAAAAAGAACTTGCCAAAGAAAACCCACCTCGCACACGCCATGACTTGGGACGCAAAGCCTTTCTTGACCGCGTCTGGGACTGGAAGGAAAAACACGGTGGCATCATCATCAATCAGCTCAAATCCCTTGGCTGCTCCTGCGATTGGGAGAGAGAACGCTTTACCATGGATGAGGTCTTTGCCCCACAGGTGCTGGAGACATTTGTCCGACTTTTTAATGAGGGCTACATCTACCGTGGCTACCGCATGGTCAACTGGGACCCCGTCCTGCACACCGCCCTGTCGGATGAAGAGGTCATCATGACCCCCTCCTTGGGCAAGCTCTACACCGTGCGTTACAAGCTAAGCGATGGCACAGGAGAAATACTAGTCTCCACCACACGCCCAGAGACCATCATGGCTGACGTTGCCCTAGCTGTCCATCCCGAAGACCCGCGCTATGCCGCCCTCGTTGGAAAAACAGTGCAACGCCCCCTCTGCGACGCCCCCATCCCCATCATCACCGATGAGAACGTGGAAATAGAGTTTGGTACAGGTGCGCTCAAAATCACCCCCGCGCATGATAAGATGGACTTTGAGATTGGCACAAAGAACAATCTCGACTTCATCTCCGTCATTGATGCCAATGGTTGCGTGGACTGCCCCAGTCTGCCAGAGCTGCACGGCATGGATCGCTTTAAGGCGCGCAAGCTAGCTGCCGAGATGCTCTCCGAAAAGGGACTGATGGCAAAGGTAGAGGACTACGAAAACAATGTAGGCGTCAGCGAGCGTTCCCACGTTGCCGTTGAACCTCGCCTGAGCATGCAATGGTTCCTCAAGTACCCCTGCGTTGCCGAAGCCAAGGCTGCTGTAGCCAATGGCGACATCAACTTCTGCCCCCCACGCTGGGAAAAAACCTACGCCCACTGGATGGACAATATCCAAGACTGGTGCATCAGCCGCCAACTGTGGTGGGGTCATCGCATCCCTGTCTGGTACAAAAAGGACAAGGCACAGCAACTCCAAGAGGCGGAAAAACTCGACCTCGCCGATGCGAGCGCGGGCGACCTCTACGTGGGAGTCACCCCACCATCCGACCCCGAAAACTGGGTACAGGATGATGATGCCCTCGACACATGGTTCTCCAGCTGGATCTGGCCCTACGCCACCATGGATGAGGCATGCAGAACAAAATTCTACCCCACCTCTGACCTTGTCACAGGCCCCGACATTCTCTTCTTCTGGGTGGCACGCATGATTATGGCGGGCTACTACTTCATGGGAGAAAAGCCCTTCGGCAATGTATTCTTTACCTCCATTGTGCGCGACTTGCAAAGCCGCAAGATGAGCAAATCTCTGGGCAACAGCCCCGACCCGCTTGACCTCATCGCTAGCTATGGCGCGGATGGTCTGCGCTTTGGTCTGATGCGCATCGCACCCACTGGTTCTGATATCAAGTTTGATGAAAAGCAGATAGAAGAGGGCAAAAACTTTGCCAACAAGATTTACAACGCCGTGCGCTTCCGCCTGATGCAGGAAGAAGTCAGCGATGATGTAGAGCCCATCTACTCCGCTGTCCATATCGACATCCTCATGAAGTTGAAGCAACTGCACAGCCAAGTAGCCACTGGTCTCAGCAAGTACGAGTTCAATACCTACACGCAGTCTCTCTACAGCTTCTTCTGGAATGAGTACTGCGCCCTCTTCCTAGAGGCGGTAAAAATCGACCTGCGCCAGAATGATGAACAGGGGCTCAAAAAAGCCACTCTGCTCACCATGGACACGGTGCTCAAGCACTACCTCGCCTTGCTCGCACCCATCATGCCCCACCTTGCAGAAGAACTCTGGCAGAGTCTCGGCTACGCAACAGGGGACACGCCACTGATGCAAAGCCCCCTTCCCTGCGCCTCGGAACTCCTCGTCGGCTACAGCGAAGAAGAGCTCTCAGCGGCGCAAACTCTCGCTTCCCATATATACGAGTCAGCCAACCGCGCGCGCAATCTGAAGGCAGAGTACAATCTTGCCACCAACAAGAACGTCACCTTCGTCCTACAGCCCTCCACAGAGGTCAGCGAAGACAGTGCACAGCGTCTTGCCCTCCTATCAGGAGCGAAAGGCGTCACCATTGCCGCTGATTATCAAGCAGACAAGGGCACACCCGCTGCCCTCACCCCCTTGGGAGAACTCTTCCTGCCTTTGGATGGTCTGGTAGACCTCGACGCCGAGAAAAAGCGTATCAATAAGGAGCTGGACAAAATACTTACCGAAATCACCAAGAGCGAAGCAAAGCTAAACAACCCTGGTTTTGCAGATCGCGCACCAGCCGCTGTTGTGGAGCAGGAACGTGCTCGCCTCGCAGAATGGGAAATCAAAAAACAACAACTTACAATCATGCTTGAAAAGCTCAAGTAAACCACTCTTCTCATGTACGACACCATCTATCAGAGACTCGATCCAAAACTACAAAAAGCACTGCAATCATTAGGTATCACTGATGATGTAAAAATCGCGCAGATCCATCATGAGGTCTTGGCGCATGATTTGGAAAACCTCTGGCAGTATTTCCCAGAGCAGCGCATAGAGCTAGAAGCAGGTCAACTAGAAAGACTCTGTAGCACTACGCGCATGCTACTAGACAAGGACGGTATTTTCTACAGAAAGCCCAAAGCCCCCGCCAAAGCAGTAGAGGACTTTGAGCAGATAGCACCCCAGCAATACGTAGAGAAGAAAATCAACTTCCCAGCCGTCAACCCCACGGAGTCGGATAATGAGCAATTCCGCGCAGCCCTGCCCAAAAAGAATCTCCGCAACGTCCACAAGAACACCTTGGGGCATGCGATACGCTTCCGCCGCTCCTTCTCTTGCTATTTTGGTGCTTTTGCGGTCTGCGTTCTTTACCCTGCAATCATTGCTACCTTCCTCCTACCTGCTGTAATGATGTTTGTGGACATCCCCTTTGACATTGTCATAAAAATCGTCATTGCTGTTTTTGTTGCCTATATCATTTTCGCAATGATGGGCAATCTCTTTCGCTGTCAGGTCTGCTTTATTAATATCTATAGCCTGCGCAACTTCCCACGCCATCGACACGCGCATAAAGCACCCTTTATCAAGTCAGCCATCCCAACAGCTCTTTCTGTCATCTTCCGCTTCTGGTTCCGCTGCCCTGCATGCGGTACAGCTCAGAAACTTTTTAGAAAGAAAGGTCCTCGCAACCATAGCTCAAAAATATAATCATGAAGACCTGCATCAGCTCACTCATACTTACTAGCGCTTGCCTTTGCCAACTTGCGCAGGGACAGGATGAGATTAGCACGCACCAACAGTACAGCGAAAAACTCGTCTCCATTCTGACGCGCACACTCGCCTCTCTCGAACTCTGTCAGGACGAGGCTAGCGTCAAAGAGCAACTGCCCACCCTGCAATCACTCAAAGTAGAGATGGAGGAGCTATCAAAGGCTCTTTACCGTCTCCCTGCCCCATCTGTCGTTGATTACCTCTTTGCTGAAAAGCAATTAGCAGAGTTTAACCGCACATGGCAGGCTATCACACACGAATTGCAGCGCCTAAAGTCAGAAAAATTACTGAATGAAGAACTGCTCGAGGTAATCAAGGTGAAGGTGTAGCAGTCTTCTACTTTTTCTTCCCTCTGGGGTGAAACTGCTGGTGCAAACTCTGCAGTCGCTTTTGCTCAACATGCGTGTACTGCTCCGTTGTACCGAGATCTGCGTGTCCCAGTAATTCCTGAATCACACGAAGATCCGCACCACCTTCTAATAGATGAGTGGCAAAGCAATGCCGCAAGACATGCGGATGTATCTGCATATCCAAGCCTGCTTCCTTTGCACGCTGGATGAGGATCTGCCTCACGCGAGAGCGCGTCAGCTCCCCCCCCCTGTTGGATAGAAAAATGAGATCGGTGACTCCTGCTGCCTTTGCCAATAACTGTGGACGTCCCTGCTTTCTGTAATGGTCAAGTGCAGCTCTCGCTCGAGATCCCAAGGGAACGTAGCGGGTCTTTTTCCCCTTGCCCACAATACGCAAGAAATTCTCATCCCAGTCAATTTGACTGGCACGTAATCCTGTGAGCTCGCTAACACGCAGCCCACTGCTATACAGCAATTCTACCATTGCCTTGTCGCGCGATCCAAAGGGAATTTGACCTTCATCTATGCTTTCAATGAGGGCACTCACCTGCTGGGCGGGAAGATTCTTTGGCAGCTTCCGCGTCATCTTGCCAAGGTGCAATTGCTGCGCTGGGTTATGCTCTATGAGGCGACTCCTCTTGAGATAGCGGTACCACTGCCGCACATGTACTAGCATGACGCGGCAACTAGATAGCTCTCTGTCCGAGTGGTACAGGTAGCTGATGTAGTCTCGCAGTTGCTCTTCTCCTAAAGAGATAGCACTTAGCTTTTCCTGCTCACACCACTGTAGAAAGTGAACAAGACTCTGCTGGACAGAAAGTTGGTAATGTAGGCTACTACCGCGCTCTACAGCGAGGTAGAGAAGGAAGGGGCGCAGTTGTTTTTCCCTATCACTCACGGCAGCTGATGCGGGCTCTCCGCTTGTCAACCCTGCTTAAAAGGCAGCACCGCTACCAGAAGGCTCTGGCAAGGAAGGCGCAGCGGGTTGAGCAGGCGCAGTAGGTCTGCTAGGTGGAGTAATAGCAGGAGCTGGCTTGTTATCCTTGATGGAGTCCTTTGCCTTTTCAAAGTCTTGACTACGTCCAGTGTTACGCTCTTGCAACTGTTTAGGTGGCGCGGGTTGCTCGCCACCTGGTAACAGCTCTCCGCCACCGGGGAAAAGTCCGCTATTATCCATAGTGGGATTGTATTCCACTCCATCCAATGGAGCGGTAGGAACACCAAGCTCACCCATGATACCTAAGGAGCTGTCGGGAAGACCGTATTCCTTTGGAGCAAAGTCTGATTCACGTATATAACCGCGTTCTCCAGTAGCAGCCTCTACAAAGTAGTAAAGCCCCTCGCAGAAAATGACTTTTGCTGTCTGAGACTCGACCATCTGTGCTTCTGGGTTGGTGTAATAATCAGGATTATGGCGGAAGAACATAGCCTTACCATTAGAGATATAGACCTGCTCATCCTTGGTATATGTACCTGATTTTTCACGCTTATCACGCATTTCTTTGCGCTGACTGGCGAGACCTGGGGGGTCGTCGCTGCGATCTACTTGCAGGTGCATGGGTGTATTGTTCATCAGGGAATTCTTGCATGCTGGTATCAACATACTACTTAGAGCCAAGATGAGTGGGACTAACTTCATAGCCATATGTTAACGAAGTGAGAGAAAGATTGCAAGCCTAATACGCGTAATCTAGGGCTGCAAACGCGTAATATCCCAAGTGGCGTCAGCTTTCAGGGAGTATAGAAAGCGGTCATGCACCCTACCAGGTCCGCCTTGCCAAAACTCCACCTCCTGCGGAATAACGCGGTAACCACCCCAGAAGTCAGGGAGGGGTATTTCACCTTTGGCGAACTTGTTCTTCATCTCCACTAGTTTGGTAAGGAGAAGCTTGCGAGTGGAAACAACCTGACTTTGATGTGACACCCACGCACCCAACTGTGATTCGCGCGGGCGTGTGAGAAAGTATTTGAGTGTCTCGGTACGGCTTATTTTTTCCGCCCTGCCGTATATGATAACCTGTCGTTCCAACGTGACCCAAGGGAGCATGAGGGAGACCTGTGGATTCTCCTCAATCTCCTGTGCCTTGCGACTGCCGTAATTGGTAAAAAAAACAAAGCCTCGCGCATCATAGTACTTGAGCAAAACCGTTCGCAAACTGGGGCGCCCTGCGCTGGTTGCAGTAGCAACGGACATCGAATTGGGTTCAGGAATACCTGCTTCCAACGCCTGCTTGAACCAGATATCAAACTGCTCTGGAGCAGATGCTGCTAGATTGCTACGACGCAAGCTGTCCTTCAAGTATTCCTCGCGAAAATCCGATAAATCCATTGCCTTCATACACTATTATCTATAGCAAATTGAAGTCGCGAAGTCAAGCAATGCATCCTCTACCGCCCAGAGAAAAGCCCTCAGAACAGCTTGTTCAGAGGGCTTTTTCTGTAGATTATTTATCTCAACTGACTACTTGCGACCACCATGGTGAGGGCGGGGCTGTGGTCGGGGATGTGGCCTAGGGACAGGTTGGGGGCGATAATGAGGGCGGGGATGCACCACTTCAAATCGCGGTATAGGTTTAAGTCGTCTCACCACAGGAGGAAGAGGACGCACAATGCGTACTGGCGGTGGGCAGACATGAACATGCCTTGGATGGTAGACATGGACTTGGCGCGGAGGTTGGACAGGACGTGGGGGAACGACGACAATCTTTTGACCATGGCGACCGCTGTGATAATGGTTGTATGGGGCAGGATGTGCTGATGCCGCTAATGGGCAAGCGCATAACAGCGCGACGAGGTATTTATTCATGGGAGGGGGTTCTTTCTATGTTGTTAATCTCCACCCTTAAGAACGCACGAATATCTCGACTGTCTACAAATTTTTATTTCAAACAGGGTAAAGACTGGGTCGTCCGACCGAGTGATATTCAAATCCCGCATGCGTAGCGTTCTCACCATGTATGATGTTACGACCATCGAAAATAATATTGAGATGCATGACATCACGGAGCTTCACGAGGTCAGCAGTGGAGAACTCCTTCCACTCTGTAGCAACGATGAGCACCTCTGCACCTTCAGCACATTCATACATATCATTGACGATAGTGCAATTATAGCCCTTCAACTCCTTTGCAGCTGTCTCAGAAGCTTGAGGATCATAGGCGCAAACTTGTGCCCCCTCTGCGCAAAGACGCTTGATGAGCTTGATGGAAACAGACTCTCGCACATCGTCAGTGTTCTGCTTGAAGGCTAAACCCCAGACAGCAATACGCTTGTTACGCAGCACCCACAGCTTATCACGCACACGATTGATGAAGCGCTCCAACTGCTGACCATTTATAAGCTCTACTTCCTTGAGAATATTCATTGGCGTACCGAGGCTGTCAGCCACATGGATAAAGCCCTTCACGTCCTTGGGGAAGCAAGAGCCGCCGTAACCCAGACCAGCATGGAGGAAGCTGCGCGAAATGCGCTTGTCCATCCCTATGCCCAAGGCAACTTTTTCCACATCCGCTCCAGCTGCTTCGCAGACGTTAGAAACGGCATTAATGAAGGATATCTTCATCGCGAGGAAGGAGTTAGCAGCATGCTTAATGAGTTCTGCAGAGCAGAGATCCACCTCAACAATAGGTGCATTAAAGGGCTGGTAGACGCGCTTCATCACATCCATTGCGCGGGAAGAATCCGTGCCTATGACCACGCGGTCAGGGTGCAGGAGGTCGTGAACGGCAGAACCCTCGCGGAGAAATTCTGGGTTGGAAACAATGTCCACATTGACATCTCTTGCGGCATAGCGCAGCATGACTTGCGCCACCTTAGAACCTGTGCTAACAGGTACTGTTGATTTATCAACAATGATACGGTAGCTATGTGCTGGTTTAATAACCTCGGCTATCTGGCGAGAAACAGACTCAATATAAGAAAGATCAACAGATCCGTCCTCTTGTGGAGGTGTGGGGACAGCGATAAAAATAACTTCTGACTCATGCACCGCATACGCCAAGTCCGTGGTAAAAGTCAATCTACCAGCAGAAACATTGGAGTCGACTAGAGGTTCTAGGTCGGGCTCATAGATGGGGATTTCTCCACGTTGCAGCATGGCAACTTTCTCCGCATTACTATCAACGCAGATGACATGGTGCCCCACCTCGGCAAAGCAAGTACCAGTTGTTAGTCCTACGTAGCCTGTACCGATAATGGCAATTTTCATATTTTGTGTGTAAGGTAAGAATTGTAACTACGATAAATCGCGCTCTATCATAGCGTAGGCGTTGTGGTTATGGATGGATTCAAAGTTTTCCGCTTCGACGCGGTACCAAGAAAAAGCCTTGTGACGTTCTGTCGCGAGGGCAACATTACGAACCAAGTCCTCCACAAAGACAGGGTTATCGTAGGCGGCGTCTGTCACGTATTTTTCATCTGGACGCTTCAGCAGACTAAAGAGCTCGCAGCTAGCGCAGGATTCAACGAGGTCAATAAGATCCTCAATCCATATCGCTGATCCAGAAAAGCGCACAGCATAGGTAACAATACCACGCTGATTGTGTGCTCCATGATCACTCATTGCCTTGGAGCAAGGGCAAAGCGTTGTCACTGGCACCTTGATAATGAGAACAAACTTCCCAGGCTTTCCAGCCTCGGCATCTATCTCAAAGCGGACGTCGTAGTCCATGGTGCCCTTCATCCCTGTGACAGGGGCATTTTTGACGCGGAAATAGGGGAAATCAATTTCCACGCGCGCACGTTGTGCGCCAAATCTCTTCAACAATCGCCCTGGCAATCGGATGGCAGTATGCACATCCAAATGACGTCTATGCTTTTGCAAGACCTCGACAAAGCGACTCATGTGCGTACCCTTGAACTCCTGTGGCAAATCGACCATCATAGCAAGTGTTGCCACTGTTGCCTGAGCGCGGTTTGATTTATCCTTGACCTCAATAGGAAAACGCAATGAACGAATACCTACACGGTCAATAGAAAGTTGGCGTGTATCGATTTCGTTCTGCGTGTCCTTAAGCTCTTTCATAACAAAAGGGAAGGTAACGTTATATCAATGATAAAGGAGCTTGGCGGTACTTCTCAGTCCTACCCAAGCTCCGTATCATGACGAATGCCGTCGAGAAAACCTTAAAAAATCAAGGAAGAAGGTTTATCGCACGAGCGCGACGGATTTCGCGTGTAATCTTGCGGTGCATCTTTGCAGAAATACCAGTCACACGGCGAGGAAGGATCTTACCTGTTTCTGAGGTGAACTTAGAAAGGAACTCAGGATTGCACATATCGACAGAACCTGCAGGGATGTCGATGCGGCGACGGGGCATGCACTTGTTGCATGTACGGAAACGAATACGGCGTTGAACGCTCTTAAATTCTGTAATCATATGTATTGTTTAGAAAAAAATTAGCGCATTTCGCGGTGCAGTGTACGACGCTTCAAGAAGGGGTTGAATTTGACCTTCTCAAGGCGACCAGGTGTACGAAGACTCTTCTTATTGCGAGTCGTGACATAGCGTGACGTAGGCTTTCCTTCAGCCTTCGCTTCCGTGCATTCCAGAATGATGATATCTCTTGGCATGTTGAGTTGTTAAAAAGTTGATTGTGGGGACGTATTCTACACTATTCTGGACTTTCGTCAAGAGAAATCGCGTTTTCTTGCAAATTTTGCAATCCCGCGTAACCAAAAAGCTCAGAATTACTTGAACGATAAGACTTTGCGATACCATATTTTTTTTCAAATTCTTCCTGGCATTTCACAGTCATGCGGCAAAATGGGCGTACACGCAGCCTTCCCTTGGGGATGGGCTCCAAAGATTCTTCGCAAATTCCATAAGTCCCGCGACGTATGCGCTCTAGTGCAGCATCAATCTCAAAAAGCTGCTCTCTATCCTTATCAAGAAGGCGTATGGTAAGATCGCGCGCTTCGGCCTCGCTACCTGCGTCACCCATATGCTGACCAGAGGAAGACGACACGTTGGACTCACCAGAGCGCAATTGGTCGCGCGTGGTGTTCTGCATATTGGGCGCAACCTCATCATAGAGGACGTAAAGGGCTTCTTTCTGCTCGACCAAGAATGCCGCCCACTCGGGATCGGCGGACAAGAACTCCATGGTCGCTTGCAGCTTAGATAATCTTTTTTGTTCTTCTGCGGTAAAGCTTTCTTTGCTGGGCTGCTCGACACTTGCTGCCTCTTTTTTCACGACTGGTGCAGCTGCTTTAGGTGCAGCGGGCTTCTTTTCAGCGGTGGCGGACTTCTTTGCTGGAGCAGCTTTCTTTGCAGCTGGAGCGGCTTTTTTGGGCGTAGCTGCTTTTTTTGCAGGAGCAGCCTTCTTTTCAGCGGCAGCTGAAGAGGGGCTAGCTTTTTTACTTGTAGTAGATTTTTTCGGTGCTGTAGCCATAAATTTGGAAATAATTCGAGTTATTAAAGTAAAATTGTATTATACTGTCTAATATTAGCAACAATGCTATTATCACATCTGATTAAACTTTTCAAGTATTATTTTCTATTTGATAGAAAAAAACAGCCTTTTATTGCAGAGTATCGTGACCAAACTTCACAATGGCCTCCACTGCCTCTTGGGCACGTATTGCATCATGCTCTCGCAGCGCAAGGAGCAAATCGTCGTGCAAATTGAGGGCTTCTGCTTCATACTGCCTCTCATGCAGGGTCTCACCCCAATGACGGCAGAGGTAAGCCGCTATCACGCGATAAATCTGACTAAGAATAGGATTGCGGGCGCAGTCCGCAATGAGGCAATGAAAATGCATGTCAGCCTCAATACCCACGCCCTCTCTCCTTTTGCAGGCCTCCAGTGCCTGTTCTAGCCGCTCCATGTCGTCAGATGTACAATGGATGGCCGCGAGGGCGACAATGGCCTTCTCTATGGCAAGGCGGGCTTCCAATATGCTGTCCATGTCCACCTCCTCCAAACGTTGCCCAAAAGCAGCATTGAGTCTATCGGTGGCAATCACATAAGTACCATCCCCAGGGCGGGCGATGAGCATACCCGCGTGGATGAGCCCCTGCACCGCCTCGCGAGCGGTGTTATGACTGACGGCAAAGAGTCGCGCCAATTCTGCCTCGGCAGGGATGCGCTCCCCCAACGCCCAACTACCCTCACGTATCAACCGCTCCATCTGCTCGCGCAGCTGACCAGCCAAAGATTGGCGTTTGAGGGGGAAGGCCTTTTTCATGTGATAAAAAAAATCAGTCTTCTATCATCGCCCAAAGGCGACCCGATTTGCCCTCGAGAAGACGTATATTAAGGTTAAAGGCTTGCTGCAATAGCGGCTCGGTTAGCACCTCTTCGCGCGAGCCATGCGCCATCACACGCCCTTCTTTCATCATCGTTCCGCGACTAAAGCAAGGTGTGATGTCCTCTATGCGTTGGGTGATGAATATAATGGTCAGCTCGGGACGCAGCTCTGCCAAGTTCTCAATAGTCTTGAGCAAAAATTCCCTCCCTGCTAGGTCGAGATAGACACTGGGTTCATCCAGT
>CAZRZE010000010.1:21282-27683 GCA_964604535.1 uncultured Akkermansia sp. | reverse complement strand
AGTAGAATCGCCCCCTTTTCCTCAACGGAAAAGGGGGCGATTTCTTTATATGTAAAAAGTGAAAGCAAAGACCGACTTAGCGCGTCTTCAAATTAAGAAGCATCTGCGCGTTGGTCGCCGTCTTCTGCATAAAGGAGAGCAACCTCTCCATGGCCTCAACGGGCTTGTGCCCAGCTAGGGCGCGACGGATGAGGTGTACCTTGTCCAGCATATGCTCTGGCAGGATGAGCTCCTCTCGCCTTGTACCGCTCTTGAGTATGTCTACAGCAGGGTAGATGTACATCTCCGCGATGCGACGATTGAGAACCAGCTCCATGTTGCCTGTTCCCTTGAATTCTTGGAAAATCAGGTCGTCCATGCGGCTATTGGTCTCAATAAGAGCTGTAGCCAAAATGGTCAATGATCCCGCATTGCGCGTGTTGCGTGCAGCGGCAAAAAGGCGACGTGGCATTTCCAAAGCGCGCGCGTCTATGCCCCCGCTCATGGTGCGTCCACTGCCTCTATCGGCATTATTGTAGGCACGCGCCAGTCGGGTGATGGAATCAAGCAGGATGATAGCATGCTTTCCCTGCTCGACAAGTCGCTTCGCGCGCTCTATGCACATCTCGGCAATGCGGCAGTGCTCGCGCACGTGGCTATCATTGCTGGAGGCATAAATCTCTGCATGAGGCAGAGCGCGGCGGAATTCGGTGACTTCTTCGGGACGCTCATCAATGAGCAGCACCATGAGGTGCATGTCCTCTTCGTAGTTCTCACCTACAGCCTCAGCAATGTCCATGAGGAATGTGGTTTTGCCGGTGCGCGGAGGAGCTACGATGAGCCCTCTTTGCCCGCGGGCAACAGGGGCAACAAGATCCAAGGTACGCGTAGTGTAACGCAGAGGCTTTGTCTCAAAGGAAAGCCTATGCGTGGGATTCACTGCCTTGAGATCATCAAAGTGAGGGACGTGGGACGCCTCCTCTGGGGGCATACCATTGACAGAGGTGATGCTCGTCATCTGATGGCCTCGCTCGTACTTCTGAGCCATGCCTGTGAGCTCCACAAAGGGACGCAGTCTGTACTGATTAATGAGCTCTATAGAGACATAGACGGCATCATTAGAGGGTGCCCAGCCATTATCAGCTGTGCGGACAAAACCAAAGCCCTTGTTGGTGATTTCCAAGATACCTGTCAGTGGCTCTGGCTCACCAAGGGGGACGTAAGAACGCGATTTTTGCTCGCCTTCTTTATTATTTTTACGCTTTTTTGGGAAAAACTTCTTCTTCTTAAAAGAAGGGTTATTCGATCCCTCTCCAGAAGCTTCGGAATTCGACTCGCGCTTTTTCTTATAAAAGGGGCGGTTGAACTTTTTCTTCTTCGCAGGAATGCTTTCTGTTTGGCTCATAGACGTATTAGGACAGATTTTCAAGCAGCTCTTCAGCTATCTCAAAGTTGGTGTACACGTTGAGTGTATCATCGTAGTCATCGAGGGCATTGTAAAGTTTGATGACTTTTTTTGCCACTTCCATATCAGTAATGACAGTTGGGTTTTGGGCAATGGAGATGAGTTTCATCCCCGTCACTTGGCGACCTGCTTCACGCAGTGCCTGTGCGACTTCTTGCATATCTGTAGGACCGCAGATGAATACCCATTCATCGGCTTGGTCGCCAGTAGAAAAATCTTCTGCACCGCTTTCCATAGCAAGCTCCATCGCGCTATCCTCATCCAATTCAGCGTCCATGAAACGTACTTCGCCCTTGCGGTCGAATTGATAAGAAACAGAACCTGGTGTACCGAGGTTGCCGCCATTCTTGCCGAATATAGTGCGCAAATCTGAAGAACTGCGGTTGGTGTTATCGGTTGCTAGCTCAACAATAATGGCTGTTCCTTCTGGACCGTAGCCCTCGTAGGTCATCTCTTGAATGAGATTGCCTTGGAGTTCTCCTGTGCCCTTCTTGATAGCACGGTCTATGTTTTCCTTGGGCATGGAAGATGCCTTTGCCCCATCAATTGCCACGCGCAAGCGAGGATTGGTATCAGGGTCTCCACCGCCGCTCTTTGCAGCAAAGGTGATTTCATGAGAAAAACGTGCAAAGATTTTTCCTTTCTTCGCATCGGCAGCAGCTTTGGTGAATTTAATTTTTGACCATTTGTTGTGTCCAGCCATAATTGTCAACGATTGATGTTCGTATGATAATAAGAATGATGTTTATTTCTTTGTGAAAGTTGCCTTTGATATCCCTTCTTTAGCAAAAAAGAATAAGGGCGAATAAGCGAATATCACATCAGAAGGTGCGGAGAAAAACATCTCTCCATTGATTGAGCAGCTATTAAGCTGCAAGCTCATTTTTGTATAAATGGGGTAACTCCCCATGAGCTGCATTTATAATAATGATTTTATAGGAAAAAATCAAGCAGAAAAATACAAAATATACAATTATTTATCTTACTTGATTGTTTTTCCAAGGCGGTAGAAACTACCGCCTTGGAAAACAAATGTTAAAACATCTGAATGAGGCCGTCAGCGTCATCGTCCTCCATCTCAGCATCGTGTGCATCGGAGTCTGCGTCAAAGCCTTCTTCTTCGTACTTCTTGAACTTCTTCACACGCTGATTTTCTGGAAGGGGAGAGAGCACCATATTGACAGTATTGCCACCCAGCTTTGCAGCTTGGTCAACAACGGCCATGGTTTTGAGGTCTTCTACAACCTTGCCCATCATTTCTAGCCCCAGCTCATGGTGAGCATTCTCGCGACCGCGGAAGCGGAGCTGGAAGCGCACCTTGTGACCGTGGTCAAGGAACTGCTCACTGCGAGCCATCTTCACATTGTAGTCATTGACATCTGTGCCTATGCGCAGCTTGATTTCCTTCATCTTCACCGTCTTCGCCTTGTTAGTTTTTTGCAGCTTTGACTGCATGTACTTGTACTTACCGTAGTCGATAATACGGCAGACTGGAGGATCGGCACCAGGGGCTACCTCGACGAGGTCGAGACCTATTTCCTTGGCCTTTGCTAGTGCGTCACGGGTGACCATGACTCCTAGCTGATCGCCCCTTGCGGTAACGACACGTACTTTGGGGGCTCTGATGCGATCATTCACGCGTATTTGAGGCGTGCGGTTTTGATCGCGGCGATTTTTGTTGCCCGAAGGCTTCTTTTTAATGGGGGCTGACACAGTGTGTGATGTTATTGATGTTTGTTATGATAAAAGTTATTAGGGCTTATCTTGTTGAAAGATAGGCGAGATAAGACGTTGCTCGATTTCGCTGAGGAGACCGTTGACAAAGTCATCCACGGGCATAGCGCCCAAGGGCTGCTCTGTGTCGCGGTGACGTATGGCAACGAGACCTTCTTCTGCTTCACGTGCACCAACAACGACCATGTAAGGTACGCGGTCAAGGCGAGCATTGCGGATTTTTGCGCCGATTTTGTCGGCCGCGCTATCCAGCTTCACACGGACACCTGCATCTGCCAAACGCGCACGGAGGGCTTCTGCGTAGTCTGCAAGCTTGTCCGATATGGGCAGTATACGCACCTGTTCAGGTGAGAGCCATGTGGGGAACTTGCCAGCAAAGTGCTCTATAAGCAAACCGACAAAGCGCTCCATAGAACCAAATGGCGCACGGTGAATCATGATGGGGCGATGGGGCTTATTGTCCGCACCTGTATAGGTCAGATCAAAGCGCTCTGGCAGATTGTAGTCCACCTGCACTGTTCCCAGCTGCCAATCACGACCTATCACGTCGCGAACGATGAAGTCAATCTTGGGACCGTAGAAGGCCGCCTCATGCTCTGCCTCAACGTAGTCAAAGCCACTCTCATTGAGAACCTCACGAAGGGCTGTCTCTGCCAAACGCCAGTTTTCAGGCTCTCCCACATACTTAGGATCGGTATACTCCGCATCGCGAAGGGAAAGACGCACACGGAAGTCGTCCATCTTCAGCGTACCAAGGATGAGCTTTACAATGCCTATGCACTGCTTGATTTCTTCCTTAATCTGGTCAGGGCGGCAGAAAATGTGGGCATCATCTTGGGTAAAGCCACGCACGCGTGTCATCCCACCTAGCTCACCGCTCAGCTCCCAGCGGTACACTGTACCAAACTCTGCGAGACGCACAGGCAAATCGCGGTAAGAATGGGGATCACTGGAGAAAATACGTATGTGATGGGGGCAGTTCATCGGCTTGAGCATAAAGCCCGTGATGGTCTGCGTGTCCATCGCATTAAAAAGATCGCCACAGCTAGCGTGCTCATCACGCAGCTTTTTAAAGTCGTCTGGGTCAGGAATGGGCGGGAACTGGCTTTCCTTGTAGTGCTCCCAGTGACCACTGGTCATGTAGAGATCCAGCTTGCCAATATTGGGTGTGTAGACCTGCGAGTAACCGAGGCGGTCGAGCTCTTCTGTGATAAAGTCCTGCAATTCACGGCGCAGCAGAGCGCCCTTGGGCTTCCAGAGGACAAGCCCCTGCCCCACCATCTCATCAATGGTGAAAAGTCCCATTTCCTTGCCTAGGCGGCGGTGGTCACGCTTTTTCGCCTCTTCTAAGGCGTGAAGGTGTTCTTCCAACTGTGTGCGGTTGGGGAAGCAAGTGCCATAAATACGCTGCAAGCGAGGACCATTGGAGTCGCCTTGATAGAAAGCCGAAGCCACGCTCATCACCTTAAAGGCCTTGCAATTACCTGTGCGTCCTACGTGAGGGCCTGCACAGAGGTCGGTGAAGTCGCCATTGCGGTAGATGGAGATTTCCTCATCCTCTGGGATGCGCTCCAAGAGATCTACCTTGAACTTAGAAGGGTACTTGCGGGGGGCAACGGAGCCTAGTTCACCATTCTTTGCCATGCGCATCGCCTCAGTTCGGGTGAGAACCTGACGTTCAAAGCTCTTGTTCTCTTTGACAATAAGCTTCATCTCTGCCTCAATTAAATCAAATTCGGCAGAGGAGATATTGTGACCCTCGATTTCCACATCATAGTAAAAACCGTTTTCGACACTGGGACCTGCTGCCAATTGAGCCTGTGGCCACAATCGACAAATAGCTGTTGCCATCACGTGGGCACAGGAGTGGCGCAGGCGTTCAATATCTGACATCTGGTGACGCTCTTCGAGCGTTTTGCGTTCTTTTGCTTCGGACATAAGTTTGTTCGTGAAGATAATATGGCGTTTTTTGCACAATTTGACAAGCTAAATCACTCTAGTTGTCAAGAAAAGCGCGCATTAACCATTCAGGCGGCCATATTCATCATCATATCGGACGATGTCTTCCTCGCTGAGGATATCGCCAAATTGGAACTCAACAATCACGACATTCTCGTTAGTATTATTGGTCAAACGATGCTTCACACCAAGCGGAATATCAATTGATTGCCCTTGTGACACGGCATGGTCTATACCATCCAATTCCACAGTAGCATCACCTTGTATCACGACCCACTTTTCGCCACGATGTTCGTGACTTTGCAGGGAAAGACGCTGTCCAGGATGAACAGTGATTTTTTTGATAACGGTACCAGGTGCGATTTCAAGGACGAGCCATTTACCCCAAGGGCGCTCATCGCTCTCTCCAATATTATAAGTGCATGTTTGCATGGATATTGATTATTACGGATGATGTGATAATAGATAGAATCAAGTTATCAAATAGCTCCACAACTAACAAGCAAAATCAATGAGACAGGCAATTTTTCTTTGGTTGCTGCTTTTCTTTGCGTTTAAAAAGCAGAGAAAAGGGCAACAACAAGAGAGGAAGCAGTACCTTTGTCAGTATGGATTTGATAGCAAAAAAGAGGAGTTGCAATAACTTGCTTAGCAAACTGCTGGCGCCAGATTTACCCATACTCATCAAAAGCATGCCAATTGTTGTTCCTGAGCCCACGCCTACCCAACGCTTCAAAAGGGGTTTGGCTAGGAAAAGCCAGCCCGCGGGCAGCACCTCCTTTACGCTAGGGGAACAACTGCGCAGCTCTTCGCGCGCATCTTCCATGCGCTCAATCACACGGAGACGTGTTGCAGCAACGCGTAGAATTACTTGCTGCTTTTGCTGTTCGAGAGACGCGCGCATATCAAATCAGTTTTAATTTCTTCCCGTGTTGCGGGCGCAAAGCTAAGAGGCTTCATACGCAGCACAATGATGAAGAGTACAAGAGCAACAATAATATGAAAGCCCATCACTGCAAGCAGCGATGCCAAAATACCCCACCATGAGGCGAGAAGAACTGTCGCAAAAACCCAGAAGCATACGTAGGCACAAAGGGCAAAAAATAATCCCATCCCCAGCAATAATAGGCGCGATAGCTGCGCCTTGAAGTACTGCTGGCATTCGATGAGAAAGAGTTCCATTAGAGCACGACCATGTTCTGAGAGATGTTGTAACACCTCCCTGTAAGTTGTAGCTGCCCTCGTTACCGCTTGGTAACGCTTC
>CAZRZE010000010.1:0-21272 GCA_964604535.1 uncultured Akkermansia sp. | reverse complement strand
TCTACCCTTTATCCAAGAGAATTTCATGGTCAGTTAAAAAAGCCACAGCATCACCCCCTATGAAAGAGGTGATGCTATCGCGATTAAAGCTATCTTATCGGCGGTTACCGAGGATGAGTCCGATGATGATGCCCACACCGAGTGCACCAATGATGCTGGAGGTGGGGTTGCTCTTGACAAATTCTTCACCAGTCTTATGTACGTCACGTGCTTTGGTGCAGGTGCTGTCCCACTTCTGGTGGAGCTGTTCACGTGCCTCGCTAGTGTACTGGCGCACTTGGGCAACCTGTGCGGTTGTGGCACGGCGCAGCTTTTCGTACTGCTCCATCGCAAAGCGGCGGGCAGCAGAGAGGCGGTTACCATTATCTTCAAGACCTTCCTGAGTTTGCACATCAGGTGTTGTTTCGATTTGTTCGTTATTCATAATTTTTTCGTGCTAAGGGTTAATATGTTGGTTAAGTACCATCTGTGACTCCATCACACGCTGGGCTATGACGGCTAGACATTATTAGCATAGTTTGAAAAACAATGCAAGCCTCATCATCTCCATAATAGACTAACAGAAGTTTTTCACGCCTTAGCCAACTCACGCAACTGCGCAGAAAGGCCTTTAAGCTTACCAACCGCTTCCCTCAATGCATTCATATCTTCGGGGCCAGCTGCCTCTGCGGGTTGCATAATCTCTCTGATTTTGGCATCCAACTGCACCTCATTTACAACAGATTGGAACTCGTCGCTTACACCGCAAATACGAAGAATCTCTGGGCTTGCGTCCTTCACACGGTCTTGAAGTTTTTGCTGCAGGGCAGAAAATACCTCCTGCTGCTTTGCCTCATCCTTGCCCTCCATTTCCTTCATTGCATCACGCTGGATTTGGCGTTCTTCTTCCAAAAAGGCAACCTGAGCAGCACTCAAACCATCAAGGGGTACAGTGTTTCTTTTCAACTCACGTTCAACGACAATAATATGTAAATTAGGAATTTCTTCAGGAAGAGGATCAGTCAAATTCTGAATAAGGGCATCAACAGAACCAGCCAAGCAGTGCAAAACATAATTCTTTTCAGCTGTCGTTAGCTCACCATCTATCGTGGCCAATTGCGCATGCAGAGCAGGCACTGCAACCAGTGCAGCCAGAGGGATCAAGTTTGTTAGGGTCATGATAGTATCCTATCAAATGACATTCGGCGCATCAAGAAGAAAATTCAAAACTGTCACAATGAGTGAATTACGCAGCATACAACGCATTACACACCGAGAAAGCTGTCACCTTACCCTCTGCATCTCCAGACAATAAAGACTCAGAGAATTTTTTAAAAAATAAAAACACTTGCAATAGCATAGAAAATGTTAATTGAGAGAGAGAGAGGAGGAACATCACCCCCTCACACGAAAGCGAGCCAGTAGGCTATGTAGTTCCGGAACGCGTAATAGGTAGCAAAGCGCGAGGTAGACAGCACCCACTAGGCAGCCGAATGCAGACAAGAGTCCTGCACGCGCAAAAAAGCCCCAGCTGCAAAAATCACCCATGAAGAACTCCTTCAGCAGCCAGCAACTAAGTGCCAGACCAACACCCGCGCCAGCTATGCGCAACAGACCCGGCAGGAGGGTACCGCATGCCATTGTACCAAGAATACGGCGCAAAAAGATAAAGTAGAAGGCAAAGTTGAGCGTTGTCATCAAAGCAGTCGTCAATGCCAACCATGACACGCCCATGCCAAAAACATGCACCAAGCAATAATTGAGCGTCACGCTGACCAAGCACGATCCGAGGGAGAGGAAGGCGGGTGCCCAAGGTCTCTCTAAGGCGAGAAAGACAGGTTGGAGCACCTTCATCCCAGCGTATCCCAACAAGCCAATGGAGTAGGCACTCAGGACCTGACCTGTCATAGCTGAGGATGCTGCGTCAAAGCGACCTCTCTGGAAAAACACGCTCACAATCTGCTCTCCCCATATGCCCAGCACGACGGCCGAGGGTAAAGCAAAAAAAGCAACAAAGCGCATCCCTATGGCTAACTGCGTTGCAACCTCTCCCTTCTTTTCAGCGAGGCGAGAAACCGCTGGCAAAATAACCATACCCATTGCCACCCCAAAGAGGGCAACAGGCAGCTGCCAGAGGTGGAAGGCCATACTCAATGCCGTCACAGAGCCAGCAGGCAAGAAGAGCGCGAAGGACGTATTGATAAAAATATTCAGCTGTATGATGCCCGCAGCTATAGCACCAGGTATCATGAGCTTCCACACCTTTTTCACCTCAGGAGTGGCAAATTGCAACTTACCATCCACACGGCATAGACCTATATCAAAGCGAGGGATAAAGCCTAGAGAGCACATCTTGGGCAGCATGATCGCCAACTGCATCAACCCTCCTATGACTACAGCTATAGAAAAGCCGTAGAGCGAGCGTACGCCAAAGTTAGGGTCTATCACCCAGCCAAAGAAAGTACCTGATACGATAATACCGATATTGAAGGCAGCACTAGATAGGTTAGGCAATCCAAAAATCCCAAAGACATTGAGGCTGCCCATGCAGAGAGCAGAAAGGGATGCTAGCAGGATAAAGGGCCACATAATGCGGCAAAGCTGTATGGCTAGCTCCTTATAATTTTGCTTTTCGAGACGATAGGCCTTTTCCCCACTATGCATGCGTCCGTCGATGTAGGCAACACTCTCCCCAGCACGCAGGTTTTCAAAGGCATCTTTTTTTACCCAGCCTGTTTGATTGCTACTACCTGCAAATTGAAGAACGGTGATGCCATCAGCATTTTCCTTGCTACCCTCATAGATGATGGCTTGACCTGCTATATGGGGAGCTTCGCGCAGCTCAACAATGGCTTTTTCGGGGTAAAGCATGTTCATGAGCAAGCCCGTGCATAGCACGCCCAGTGCAACCACGCAGAGCATGATGGAGGCCAACTGGCTCATCACCCTATTGGCCAATGTCCAAGCAGCGTAGCGACCACCCTGCTCTTCCACCTTGCTCATGACACTGGTAAAGCTCTGCGAGAGCGCACCCTCGGCAAAGATGTCACGCAGCATATTGGGCACACGGAAGGCGGACAAAAAGGCATCCATCGCCCCCGATGCGCCAAAGAGCGCAGTAAAGCAAATCTCACGCAGCAAGCCTGTAAAACGGCAGCAAAAGATAGCCAGCGTCGCTATAAGGCTCTTTTTATGCAGCGAGGACATGCAGTGAACTATCGCTTTTTACTGGGAAGTCCCTCGCGTATTTTGCGAGAGAGTTTCCTAGATGTGGTGGAGTCTCCCATAAGGAGGTAGGTGCGAGAAAGCTCACGCACGGCAGTTTTGTAGAGATTGGGCTTGTTCTTGTCGAGGGTGTCGCGTGACTCCTCGTCCAGTGACTCAATTTCTGAAACAACAGCTTGGAGACCATTGCGCGCTGTTGTATCAAGCTCCTTCTTGCGCTGCATGAGGGCAAGTTCTATTCTCATCTCAAAAAGCAGACCATCCAGCAACTCTGTATGTGTTTCCTGAGTTAGCTGCAAGAGTGCCTTGTACCAAGTGATGGCATCGGTATAGTTTTCCTGCGCTTTGAAAAAGTCGGAAAGCTCTCTGGCAATACGCACGCGGTAGGCGCGATTGCTTTCAGCCAGCGTGGCATCTTCGGCAAGAATATCCCATGTCGCCAGCAGGTGCTTGTTTTTCTCTTCATCCTCTGTCTTTCCAGCGAGGAACATGAGGTAGCGCAACTTTTGCTGCACGTCTGTATCATGCTCAAGAAGATAACGGCAAGCGAGGATAGCCTCTTCCACTGCTCCACGTGCATCATTGACGAGGAACTGAAGGCGTATGATAGCAATATGTTGCTCTGGGCTGAGTTTTTGATAGCCCTTGGCAAAGGCAAGTGCCATATCCAGTGCGCTGGCTGCCTCTTCGTAGTCACCAAGGCGGTAGGACAAATCACCCATCATGAAGTAGCACTCGGGCAGGAAGCGCGCCTCACTCTTTGCGCCCAGCATGGAGTCGCGGCTGACGCTGAGTTTTTCTAAAACCTCGCGCATGCGCGCCTCATCCATGGCGGGATTGTCTCGCATGGCGTTGCTTGCCTCCTGCACAATAAGCTGTGCGGTGACAGGGGAATCTGGCCAACGCGCAGCTTCCAAAATATTGCGCACTTTTTGCAAAATGGGTTCTTTTACCGCGCTAATTTCTGCCTGTTGCATCAGTAGGTAGGCGGCAAGGGCGGCATCTTCGGGACGCGTAAGTCTTGCTTGAATAGCGGGTACTTCCAGACGCGCCAATGCCTTGAGTGCGTCATCGGTGCGCTTCAGTCGAATAGCTGTCTCGGTGGTACGCTGTATGGAGTGCAGCAGCAAATCCACCTTGGTGGAGTTCTGCATAGCCAAATCCTGCAAGCGTTGATCAAGGCGCATTTGCAGCTCCAAATCATTATTATCCTGCGCCAGCATGGCGAGGCGGTCAATCTGCTCTATGGTTGCCAGATGCTCCACCTCGGGAAGGATGCGCATGGCGCGCTCCCACTCCCCCTTGTCCATGAGACGTGTCATGAGAATCCAGAGGAACTGCTTGCGCGTCTTATCATCCTTTATCCAGCCTAATCGGGCGCGCCACTCGTCCTGCAAATCAAGCAGCTGGGACTTATTCCCTGAGAGCTCTCCGAGCAGCTTGGTGAGATTGGCATTAGCCTCCACATCAGAGTACTCTATAATAGGAGGCTGTCCCTCTAGCAAAACCTTAATTTTGTTTTCATAGAGAAAATACAGCCCCAGACAGGCTGCCACGACAAGCGTAGCAATGGTCAAGGTAAACAACCAAAAGTGATTGTTGCTGCGGCGACGTGCTTTGCGACGATAGAGCGTGGACATGGTGACAAGAAAGCAGCAGGGCGGGAATAAATCCAGCCCTGCATGTTAAAAAAAGTTAGTATTTAGTCTACTGTGGGCTTGTCCAGTGAGAAGGCTGTATGCACACAGCGTGCAGCCTCCTCAATGTCTCCTGCATCCACTGTTGTGGTGATGCGGATCTCCGAGGTAGCAATCATGCCTGTAGCAATACCTGCATCAGCCAGTGCTTGGAACATGGTTGCCGCCACGCCAGAGTTGGAGCGCATGCCCACACCGACGACAGAGAGCTTTGCAAGACCTGCCTCTGTTTCCAAGCGAGCGGTATCACCCAGTTGGGGGAGCAGCTTGGACATGGCTGCCTGAGCTGCGCCGAGGTCTGCCATATTCATGGTAAAGGATTGACGGGCACGCCCATCATGAGCCGTGTTGGCAACAATCATATCTACGTTGATTTCTGCCTTCGCGAGAGCTCCTAGGATAATAGCGGTATAGGCTGTAGGAGCGGTGATGTCCGAGACAGTGACTCGGGCCTGATTGCGTTCTATAGAGACACCGCGAACGGTGAGAGCCTCCATTGCTGAGTTTTCTTCTTGCACGATAGTACCTGGGTTTGTGTTCATTGAATTGCGCACCTCGAATACAACGCCAAACTTCTTGGCGAATTCCACGGAGCGCGACTGCATAACCTTGGAGCCACTGGAGGCCATCTCCAGCATCTCCTCATAGCAGAGAATGGGGATTTTTTGCGCGAGGGGGACAACGCGCGGGTCACAGGTGTAAACACCGTCTACATCTGTGTAAATTTGACAAATATTAGCCTTGAGAGCACCTGCCATCGCAATGGCAGAGAGGTCAGAACCACCGCGTCCCAGCGTGTGGATATCGCCCTGCTCGCTCACGCCCTGAAAGCCCGCACAGACGACAATGCAGCCAGCATCCAATGCCTCATGCACGCGCACTGCATCAATGGTCTCAATGCGTCCCTTGGTATGAGAACCAAAGGTACGTACACCGGCCTGTGCTCCTGTAAAGCTCTTTGCCTGATGACCCATGTCATTAATCGCCATGCAGAGCAGAGCGATGGACTGCTGCTCCCCCGTGGCGAGCAGGACATCCATCTCGCGTTTGGTGGGCTGCTCCATCACCTCTTCTGCGAGGGCGATGAGTTTGTCCGTCACGCCGCTCATAGCGGATATGACTGCGACAACTTGATTTCCCTGTTGCTGAGTCTCAATGAGACGGCGTGCCACATTGCGAATGCGGTCTACTGTCCCTACTGAGGTGCCACCATATTTTTGTACGATTAATGCCATAGTATGTGATTGATGTGGAGGGTCTGTGATAATTAGTCACAAAAGTGTTCTATACGCAGTATGCTAGGATGGTCAACCACGCCATTGAGCTGACTGACCTCTTCGAGGGCTTGGCGCACCTTGCCCCATGGGCATTGATGCAGGACAAAGACGAGGTTGTTGCAGGTCTCATCCTCATCAGAAGAGATAGCCGAAGAGCTGGTCGCAGAGATACTGATACCGTATTTTGTAAAAATTGTTGCCAAGGCAGCGATGCCACCCGCCTCATCGCGAATCTTGAAGCGCACGTAATAAGGTGTCTCCGTATCATCCGCAGGCATGATTTCCAGATTCTCGCTGTAGGGACTAAAGCCCGTGTGGAACTCGGGGTGGCGGCATTCTCTCATGGCTAGCACAATATCGCCAATGACGGCACTGGCTGTCGGGTTTTTGCCCGCACCGCGTCCGTAGAAAATGGTTTCGCCCACAATATCACCGCGTACAGCAATGGCATTAAAGACACCATTGACATTAGCCAAGAGGTGCGTCAGGGGGACGAAGCTGGGCTGCACGCGCAGCTCAAGGCGCTCTCCATGCTCTGTATCATGCAGCTTGATGACCACGAGCAATTTGATGGTATAGCCCAGCTTTTGGGCAAAGTCAAAGTCAGTTGCCTCCACGCGTTCAATGCCCGTGATGGCAATCTGTTCGGGCGAGATGGGCTTTCCGTAGGCTAGCATAGCCAGTATCAAAGCCTTGTGCGCCGCGTCTCCACCGTTGATGTCCAGCGTGGGATCAGCCTCTGCAAAGCCGAGAGCCTGCGCCTTTTTGAGGGCTTTGGCAAAACTCACCCCGCGTTCCTTCATGGAACTGAGAATGTAATTGGACGTGCCATTGATTATACCCGCCATACTGCGCACATTATTGCAGATGAGGGAATTTTGCAAACTTTGGATGATGGGGATGCCCCCACCACATGAGGCTTCAAAGTAAAGAGGGACATTGAGCTGCGCCGAGAGGGCAAAAAGCTCTCCACCATGCTCTGCTAGCAAGGCCTTATTGCCCGTGATCAGGGGCTTTCCTGCACGAAGAGATGCCTGCACCAACTCAAAGGCCTCTGTCGTGCCTCCGATGAGCTCTATCACAATATCAATATCGGGATCATTGACAATCTCGCGCCAGTCATCTGTCAGCAATGCGGCATCCACCTGCACGGGGCGTGGGCGTGTTAAATCACGTACAGCTATGCGCTTCACACAGAAGGAAATTTGAGCACGCGCCTCCAATAAATCATGCTGCAAGCTTAGCGTCTCATAGACACCAGCTCCTACGGTTCCAAGACCAACCAGACCTAATTGCAAGCACTCTGACATAGTACGCGGAGATACTAGCTCATTTGATGAGCAATTACAAGCCTCTATTTAACAAGCAGGGCAGGAAATAGATTATATTCTTGACATGGGCTCTAGCTTTGGTAGGCTTATTTGATATGCCAAAAACAACCTCCCTTATATTAATATCTACATGCTTAATGCCTTGCATGGCAGAAAGCAAGATAGATAATAATCCTAACAAGCCTAACATCATCTACATACTAATGGATGACATGGGCTATGGTGACCTAGGTTGCTATGGACAAAAAAAGATAGAAACACCCAACATTGATGAGCTGGCTCGCACTGGGATGCGTTTTACTCAGCATTACTCTGCCTCCGCCGTCAGTGCACCTTCTCGCTGCATGATGCTGACAGGAAAGCACTCTGGACATGCAGCCATTCGTGGCAATGATGAGATGGCTAGCCGTGGCAATGTATGGAATCATCAGGCCATGTTAGATAACCCACGCTTGGAAGGTCAAGCCCCCCTCCCTGCCGACACTCGCACCCTCGCCCACCTCATGCAAGACGCTGGCTACGCCACCGCCATGATAGGCAAGTGGGGCTTGGGCTTCCCCGGCTCTCACGCCACCCCCAACAAGATGGGTTTTGACTTTTTTTACGGCTACAACTGTCAGCGTCAGGCACATACCTACTACCCCATGTTCCTCTACCGCAATGACAAGCGCGAGATGCTGGACAACGCCCCCCTCCTCCATGCCCACGCACGTGTCCCCAAGGATGCTGACCCCAAGGACGAGAAAAGCTATGAACGCTTCGAGCGCAAGCAGTACAGCAATGACCTCATGTTTGAGGAACTCACCGCCTACGTCAGCCAACAGAGCAAGGAGAAAAAGCCCTTCTTCCTGATGTGGACCACCCCCCTTCCCCATGTTGCCCTCCAAGCCCCCAAGAAATGGGTGGACTATTACCTCAAAAAATGGGGTGATGAGCAACCCTACATAGGTAACATGGACTATCTCCCCTGCCGCTATCCACGTGCCACCTATGCTGCGATGATTAGCTACTTTGACGAACAGGTAGGAGAGCTCATCAAGCAACTGAAAAAGGAAGGGCTCTACGAAAACACCATCATCATCTTCACCTCCGACAACGGACCCACCTACAATGGCGGGACAAGCTCCCCATGGTTTGAAAGCGCGGGACCTTTCCGCTGTGACCAAGGCTGGGGTAAAGCTAGCCTCAGAGAAGGCGGCATACGCGTCCCCCTCATCGTCAGCTGGCCAGCAAAGATCTCCCAAAAGCGCAAATCTGACCACATCTGCGCCTCATGGGACATGTACCGCACCCTAGCAGATGTCGTGGGAGAAAAAGTGGAAGAAGACAAAGACGGCATCAGCTTCTTACCCGAATTGATGGGCAAAAAGCAGGAAGAGCACGAAGCTCTCTACTGGGAATTCCCCGAAAACGGTGGCTCTAAAGCTGTCCGTATGGGCAAGTGGAAAGGCATCATCCTGCGCACCAACTCCGGCAATAACAAGATACAGCTTTACAACCTCGACCGCGACCCGAGAGAGGAAAACGACCTCGCAGAGAAAAACCCTCGCGTTGTCGCCCAGATACGCAAAATCATGGAAGAATCCCATACTACACCTCCAGCCAGATCAAAATAAATCTCAATTCCCTTTATGAACATCAAAGAGAAATTCCCCATCATCTTACTTGCAATTTATTGCATCGAATTCATCATACTAGCCATCAATCCTCTTGATAGGACAACATGGTGGGCAGAGAACATTGTAGGGCTCATCCCTGTGACGGCCTTGGTGGTGATGTATTTTTACAAGATTAGGTTTTCCAATATGGCCTATTTCTTGATGGCCGTTTTTCTCTTTCTTCATACGATTGGTGGGCACTTCACCTTTGAAAAAGTCCCCTTTGATTTCATCACCGATTTATTTGATTTCCAACGAAACCACTTTGACAGAGTATGCCATTTTATGGTGGGATTCTTTGCCTACCCCCTCTTAGAACTCATCGAGAAAAAATCTTATATCAGAGGTCGCTGTTTAGCTATTTTTGTTGTAGTGATGGGGGTATTTGGCTTCGCTGGCATCTTTGAAATAGTCGAATGGCTCTATGCCGCATTCTCCAACCCCGAAGCAGGCAATGCCTTCCTTGGCTCTCAGGGTGATATTTGGGATGCGCAAAAAGATATGTTAGCCGATGGACTAGGTGCTTTATGCACATCAATTCTTTACCACTTCATGAACAGAAGAAAAACAAGCTGTGAATGATAACAGATTGAATCCCCCTTGCACAAAATGCCTCTTGCAAAAGCAGGGGCAAATGTTATACTAAAAAATCACTCCCCCCATAATTATCACAATGAAAAATCTAATCATAACAATGACAGGCGCGGCACTTCTTGCTAGCGCAACTCCCAGCATGGCTCAATGCTGCCCCGCTACTGCTGCAAAAGAAGTACCTAAGGCGGAAGTAAAGGCTAAGTACGTCAAGAAGTACACCAACAAGGACTTTTACAAAGATGGCAAGTTTGACCAAGCCACCGCAATAAAGGCCATGAAGCATATGTTCGCTTTCTACGGTATCCCCTTCACCCCCTTCATGGAGAAAAACTTCTGGGTCACGGACTTCGGTATGGGTGATTTTGAAAACCTCGGCATGGGCGGCATCTTCTGGGTGAATGACAAGAAGCACGGCTACTTTGCACATGGCATCTACCTACTGCCCGGTCAAATGATTCCTGAGCACGCTCACCTCCCCACCGACAAGCCTGCCAAGTTCGAATCATGGATGGTCACAAAGGGCTGGGCATACAACTTCTCAGAAGTAGGTGAAGCCACCCCCAATCCACCCACCATTCCCGCCTCCCATGGCCCTATCAAGAGCAAGAACTTTGTTATTCAAAAAGCAGGTGAAATCATCCACCTCAAGAAAATTGAGACCTTCCACTTCCTCAAGGCAGGTGATGAAGGCGCCATCATTGATGAATGGGCTTCCTACCATGACAATGCGGGTCTGCGCTTCACCAGCCCCAAGGCAAAGCTTTAAAAATTAATTTTAAAGGGAATCTCTCTGTTCTACGAGAGATTCCCTTTTGCTATTTTAAGAGCAAGGAAAACAATTATAAAAATATATGTTTATCAACAAGTATCATTTCTACTATATTTTTCTAGTACTTTTTGTTTCCATTACTCATGCTCAAACAAAAAAATCTCTAGTCATCATGCTTGATGGCGTGCGAGCAGATGCGATTGCACCCGCACACACACCTCACTTAGATAAATTGGTATCAGGCAATTGGCAAAAGGATTACAACTGCGCCTACTCACTCAGGGCGCAATCCATTTTTGACGCACCATCCAACAGCGCACCCAATCATGTGTCCATTGCTACGGGAGTGAATGCGAAAAAGCATCTGGTGGCCAATAATGGACAAACAGCCGCTGGCGCATACCAGAAGCACCCCATCTACTTGGATCTACTCATCCAAAAGCATCCTCAACTTTCCACGGCTTTCTTTTTTTGCTGGGGAGAAGATGCCGACCTAAAAAGACAGTCCGACAAGCTGCGCTTTCAGCATGGCAAGGATGAGGAAATTAAAAATCACGTTGTAGACTTCATCAAAAAGGATGGAGACGCGGCTCTCATCTACTTCGATTTGCCAGATGGGATGGGGCACACTGACGGCTTTTACCCCCATGGCAAGCAGTACCTTCAAGCCATTGAAACCATGGACATCTACCTAGGTGAAATCCTAGCTAGCATCAGCCAGCGTCCGCATTTTCAAAAAGAAGATTGGCAAATTATCATACTCGCCGACCACGGGGGTTACAAGACATCTCATGGCATGGAGGGCGGCTGCGCCCACACCGTCCCCCTCTTCATTGCCAGCAAGGCGGCAAAACAGGGTCGCATGGCAGGGACACCCAGTCTGCTAGACGTCGCACCCACTGTCCTTGACCACATGGGGCTGGATGTCTCATCTTATGATTTTGATGGTGCGCCTCGCGGTCAGCAGGTACTTCCCCCCTCCCAAGCTAAACTAGGCGACGACTTAGAATTTTACTTTTCCTTTGACGAAAACCAGATCCAACAGGACGTAGACACAAAGAAAATCAAGCTGCACGGCGATTTGGTCCAAAAGCTAGGCGAGGGAAAATTCAACAGCGCGCTGCTCCTATCTCCTCAGTCTTTTGCAGAGATTCTCCAATCACAGCAGACGCTTGACAAGGGCAAAGGTCTTAGCGTGAGCATGTGGGTGAAAGTACCCGCACAGCAGGGCGACCCCCTCATCCTCTCTAACAAGAACTGGAGCAATGGGGCGAATGATGGCTTTGCCCTACATATCAGCCAAAGCATGCGGCTCAACTTAAAAGACGCGCAGGGACGCGTTGATATGAGGCATTTTGACAGGGAGGAAGGCGTATGGATGTTCATTGCCTTCACTGCTGCTAATGAAGATGCCGCTGAGATTTATCAAGGCGTGAGCACGGGCACTCTTTACTTTTTCTCCAGCCCCACTTCTTTGCTCTCCCTATGGTCTCCCGAAAAATACAATATCCACATCGGACAGGACGGAACAGGCGCATACCCACACGGTTTTCAAGGCGCGATTGATGATCTCGCTATTTGGAGCAGGGCTCTTAGCACGGAGGAAATCGAGAGCATCTACCGAGCTGGTCTCAAAAAAATCTCCCTTCAAGAATTAAAAAAATAATATGTACCCTATTCAGGAAATATCACAGTTCCTTGCTTCGGCATGCCTTCTTTTGGGTGCATCGGAGCTTCTGGCAAATACAGAACCGCTTCTCAAGGGGAAGAAGATTCTCTACATTGAGCGTACTCAATACCCAGAGGATCATCATAACACTGGCACCCTCTTTCAGGTTGGGGAAATCAATGTCAATTCCTTTCGCGGAGGCAGTGCGATGCGGCTTTATGATGTGGATAGCAAAAAGACTGTTACCCTGCTGGAATCCAAGGAGGGAGTCATACGCGACCCCGAGCTGTCCTATGATGGCACAAAAGTCATCTTTTCCATGCGCCCCAAGAAGGAGGCATTTTATCATATCTATGAGATGAATATAGACGGCAGCAATATCAAGCAATTGACACGCGCAGAGCATGTTTCTGATATTGACCCCGCTTACCTCCCCGATGGAAGCATTGTTTTCTCCTCCACACGTCAGCCAAAGTACTGCATGTGCAACCGCCATATCATGGCCAATCTTTACAAGATGGACGCAGATGGGGCAAACATTCAGCAGCTTGGCGTTAGCACTCTCTTTGAAGGTCACGCGCATGTGATGAGCGACGGACGCATACTCTACGATAGATGGGAGTACGTTGACCGCAACTTTGGCGATGCCCAAGGACTGTGGACAGTGAACCCCGATGGCACAAAACACTCCATATACTACGGCAACAACACCAAGTCACCCGGTGGGGTCATTGATGCACGCCAGATTCCCAACACAGACCTCGTTGTCTGCATTTTTGTCGCCTGTCATGAACAACCATGGGGCGCGCTTGCCGTGCTCGACAGAAAAAAAGGTGTTGATGGCAAAGAGGCCGTGATTGCCCTACAACCCGCTAGCACCCGCCACCTACTGGATACGGGGCATCTTGATTCCTTCCAAGAGCCCCAGCACATGCCCTACTTTGTAGAAGACCCCTACCCCATAGATAGCAAGAACTTCTTGGTCTCCAGCACCCCCATAGGCACGGCTGCCCTCAAGTCGAAGTCTGGCATCTTCCTCATGGACACAGAGGGCAGGCGAGAGCTGATTGTAGAAGGCGAAAAAAGCCTCTTTGATCCCCTCATTGTGGAGTCACGTCCCCTACCCGCCAATATCCCTAACCAGCGCAATCACACGAGCGAGACTGGTGTCTTCTATGTGCAAGATGTATACGAAGGCACGCACATGCAAGGAGTGAAAAGAGGTGAGGCAAAGTACCTGCGCGTCATTGAATCCCCCGAAAAACGCACTTGGACGCGCAATGGCTGGTCAGGCGAGGGAGAACAAGCTCCCGCTATCAATTGGCATAGCTTTGAGGTAAAGCGCATCCTCGGTGATGTGGAGATTGCAGCCGATGGCTCTGCTAACTTTGAAGCCCCAGCGGGCAAGTTCCTCTACTTCCAGCTGCTGGACAAGGACAAGAAGATGATACAATCCATGCGCAGTGGAACCATGCTCATGCCAGGTGAAGTAAATGGCTGCATAGGCTGCCACGAAGATAGACTCTCCGTCCCACCACCCATGCGCAACATGCCCATGGCCTTGCGCAAAAAGCCAGTGAAGATTCAAGCATGGCGCAGCAAGGAGGCAAAGTCCTTTTCCTACGCAGAACTGGTGCAACCCATACTAGACAAACGCTGCGTGTCCTGCCACGACTGGGATGATGGTCGCCTTGTGCTAGCTGGCGATAGCAATCCCTTCTTCAATGCCTCCTATGTGAACCTTTACGTCGGCAAGAAGCTAAAACTCATTGGTGGCGGACCAGCTGCCATCCAGCCCCCCAAATCTTGGGGTAGTCATGCCAGCCCGCTGACCAGCATTATTGAGAACAAAAACAAAAATCACCCCAAAGTAACACTCGACGCGGAGGAAAAAGAGATACTCTACTCATGGATGGATGTTAATGGCGTCTATTACCCTGTGTATGAATCCGCCTTTGACGACACACTGGCAGGGCGCAGTCCGTTGAACCATGCAGAAATTGCTAGACTAGCTCAACTGACAGGAGTCAACCTCAACCACCTCAATGGCCATCGCCGCCAGCACATGGCGCAAATCTCCTTTGAACGCCCCGAAAAGAGCCCCATGCTAGCCTCACTCAAAGCTGGCACAGCAGAATACAAAGAGGCCATCGCCATTATAGAGCAGGGAGCAGCGCGACTCAAAACCACGCCCCGCGGCGATATTGAGGCCGAGCTCATCCCCCATCCCCGCCTGAAAAAACAACTCGAAAATTATGCAGCACGCCTGCAAGAACAAGAAGTTTTCAACAAAGCCCTAAAGAATAACACAAAAGCCTATGATAAATAAAAGCATCCTTTATTGCATCAGCCTCATCACCTTCTTCATTGCGCCTCTTTCTGCTCAAGAGGCGAAGGGTGAGCCCCTGTTCACTACGGACTTGGCGCACACAGAATCTGGTGAGCTGGTGATGGCGCAAAAAAACGCGCGTTGCCTCGATATTTATTCAGCTGATGGCAGCAAGAAGTTGCGCCGCATCCCACTGAGCCAGAGCCCAACAGGTCTTGTCATCAGAGGCAATCTCGCCTACGTCACCACCTTTGACAAGGTGGGCAAGCTAGAAGTCATCTCGCTGAGCACGGGGAAGCTCGAGTTTAGCCTCAAGCTAGGATCTGGTGCCTGCTCCCCCATACTCAATGCAGCGGGCGATATCTGTTATGTCTGTCAGCAGTTTGAAGACAACATGGTCAAAATTGACCTCAAATCCCGCAAGGTGGTCGCCGAGGTACAGCTGGTGAGAGAACCCAAGCACTGCCTGCTGAGCAAGGATGAAAAAACACTCTATGTCACCAACTTCCTACCCAATCAACGCGCCGACTTGGATGTGGTCACAGCGGTACTCTCGGTGGTTGATGAGGCAAAGTTCACCAAAAGCAAGGACATAGAATTAGGTAATGGCAGCAATGCGCTGCGCGGCATGGCACTCTCCCCCGATGGAAAGTATCTTTTCGTCACGCATAACCTCGGTCGCTTCATGGTGCCCACCTCGCAGCTGCAACAGGGCTGGATGAATACCAGTGCCTTCAGCATCATTGATGCCAGCACGCAAAGCTACATTTGCAGTGTGCTCGTCGATGAACCAGAGCGCGGAGCTGCTGGTGTATGGGATATTCAATGCCTCCCAGAGCATCTTCTCATCACCCACTCGGGCACGCATGAGCTGAGCATCATTGAGCTCCAAACCATGCTGGAACGCGTGCATGCGGCAAAGGACAAGGAAGCCCTCTCCTACGACTTGCACCTGCTTCACGGCATACGCCAGCGCGTCCCCCTGCAAGGCAACGGACCCCGTCGCATGCTAGTGCGTGGCGATAATGCCATCATCCCCACCTATTTTGCCGACATCCTCAACAAGGTGCAAGTAGGCACCGCAGAGGTAGAATCCGTCAATCTCAACCCAGAGCGCAGTGAAACAGTAGAGCAAAAGGGCGAAAGATACTTTAACGATGCATCCCTCTGCTTCCAAAACTGGCAAAGCTGCAATGGCTGCCACCCCGGTGACGCACGCACTGATGGGCTCAACTGGGACTTGCTCAATGACGGCATAGGCAACTCCAAGAACTGCAAGAGCCTCCTCTTCAGTCACGTGACAGCACCCAGCATGATTACAGGCATACGCGCCGATGCAGAAACAGCTGTGCGCAAGGGCTTCACCCACATCCAATTTTACCAAGTAGATGAGGAAATCGCCAACTATGTCGATGCCTATTTGAAATCCCTGCGCCCCTTGGACAGTCCCTATTTAATAGACGGAAAACTTTCTGCCAAGGCAGAACGCGGTCGCCTCGTTTTTGAACGCCTACATTGTGGTTTTTGCCACAGTGGCCCCTACTTCACTGACCGCAAAAAACACGTCATAGGCGATGACGTGGAAATGGAAGATGGCTGGGATACCCCCACGCTACGCGAAGTATGGCGCACCGCACCCTACCTCTTTGACGGGCGCGCACGCACCATGCAAGAAGTTTACTCCATCCACAAACACGGCATCAGAGAGGAAATCAGTGATGAAGAAATCGAAGAACTATCTGAATACGTCTTATCTCTTTAATTAAAGAATTATGTTATCTAGCTGTATGCGCTTTTTGTGCGCCAAAAGCCTCGCCTACATCCTACTCTGCCTCTACGCGCTGATACTGGGTATAGCCACCTACGTAGAAAGCAAAGAGGGAACTCCCTTTGTGCAAAAGTGGATTTACCACTCGCCCGCCTTCATTGCCTTTCAAGGGTTGATTGCGCTGAGTATTTTGCTGAATATCCTACGCTCCTCCTACCTCAGGCAAGGACGCTATGGGGTATGGCTCATCCATGCCGCCTTACTGGTTATTTTGGGAGGCGCGCTGGTCACACACCTGACAGGACGCGAGGGCTACATGCACCTGCGCGAGGGACAGACCGCCTCCTACATGTTGCAGCGAGAAGAAGGTGGAAAGACAAAGGAAGTGGATTTACCCTTTGCCTTGGAGTTGAAGGACTTTGTCCTCACGCGTTACCCTGGTTCTTCCAGCCCCTCTTCCTATGAAAGCTTTCTCATCCTGCACGAAGGAGAGCAAAAGAGAGATATACACATCTACATGAACCACACACTGGATGTGAAGGGCTACCGCGTCTTTCAGCTATCCTACGATCCCGATGAGCGCGGCAGTGTCCTTCTCATCAACGAAGACTGGATGGGGCGCTATATCAGCTACACGGGCTACATACTCCTCAGCGTGGCATTTTTGCTCTGCTTTTGGAGCAAGAAGGGACGTGTGCGACAGCTGCTCACGCGACTTGCACGTAGCTCTAACATGCTACTAGCCGCGCTGGCTATGCTCTGCCTCGCGCCCGTGGCCAGGGCAGCTGATTACAGTGATGTAGCTGACTCCATCGTGCCAGTTGAGGAGGCTCAGCGTTTTGCAGACCTCCCCATGCAGGATGGTCACGGACGCATTGTGCCCGTAGAGACCTATGCCTCCCAGATTCTCAGAAAGCTACATGGCGATGATAAAATCAACAGCTGGAACGCAGAGCAATTCTTGCTGAGCTTTTGGCTACGCCCCGATGAGTGGGCGCGCATCCCCTTCATCGCCTCCCTCAACCCCGACATATCAGAACGCTATGGGTTGAGTAAGGATTACATAGCCTTTGTCGAGGTTTTCACACCCGCTGGTGACTACCTCTTCCAAGAAGAACTGGAAGCCATCTACCAGAAAAAAGCCAATGAGCGCAGCCGTTATGACAAAGACCTGCTGAAGCTGGATGAGAAACTCAACCTCTACCATCAGCTCATGGAATATCAGCTCATCAAACTTTTTCCCAAGCTGGGCGATGAGCAGCAACGCTGGTTTGCTGCAGGAGATGAAGACAATGCAGAGCATTTTGAGGGCGAAGAAGCCATGTTTGTCAGCAAGATTTTGACCGTTTATCTGGGAGAGCTGCAATCCGCGCTGGATAAAGAAGGCAGCTGGGAAGAGGCCACCCACATCCTTTCCCTGCTCAGCATCTACCAAGAAAAAAAAGGGGCCGATTCTGGCTTAGATGAAGATAAAAACAAGATGGAACTACGCTACAACGACTGGCAGATTTTCCCACGCAGTCAGCTAGCCTACCTCATAATCGGTGGTCTCATGCTGCTGCTCTCATGGTTGCGAGTGCTGGGCGGGCAGCGCATCTGCCGCGTTCTTTTCGTGTCACTCTGCTTTCTGGTGCTGGGCGTGCTAATCATACATAGCTATGGTATGGGTATGCGCTGGTACATTGCCGACTACGCGCCGTGGAGTAATTCTTATGAGACCATGGTCTACATTGCATGGATGAGTGCCTTGGTGGGCTTGGTAGCGGCTAGGCGCTCGTATTTTGTGGCGGCTATCTCTGTGCTCTTTGCGGGTGTGGTGCTCTTTGTATCCTCGCTCAGCTGGATGGACCCACATATGAGCCCCCTCGTGCCCGCGCTGCAATCCCTGTGGCTGATGTTCCATGTCGCTGTTATTGTGGCAGCTTACGGCTTCTTTGGAATAGCCTTCTTGTTGGCGGTGAGTAATTTGTTACTCATCTGTCTGAGAGGTAAAAAGGGCAAAGAAAGCGCACAGAAACTCACAGACATACAGGAAATACTTCTCTGGATAGGGCTAAGTCTCATGGTAATAGGTAGCTGCCTAGGCGCTATCTGGGCTAATGAGTCTTGGGGACGCTACTGGGGCTGGGACCCCAAGGAGACATGGGCACTCATCACCATACTCTGCTACGTCCTGTGTACCCACCTGCGCATGCTGCCAAAAATCTACAGCCTGTATAGCTTTAATGTACTGAGTATGTTCAGCTTCTTATCAGTTCTCATGACCTACTTCGGCGTAAACTATTTCTTGAGCGGCATGCACTCATATAATTCCAGTCAACTGCCGGACAATGTGCTGCTTTACCTAGCAGGAAGCGTCGGCGTGTTGCTACTTTTGGCAATAGCGGCAAAACTACGCAAAATGGCATAAATTCATTTTAAAATGAAAAATTGATAAATTCTACATTTCATCATAAAAAAGACTATAATAAATTAAATTAAAACTAATTTCACATATTCCCGAACGGGAATAGTAATATTAAATTTTTGTATAATCACATAAAAAAATCCCGATCGGGAAAATAAAACAATAAAATAAAAATAGTATAATGAACTCATTTTTAAAAAAAGTTATATAAAACATTTAATTTTAATCATTTTAAGATATTCCCGATCGGTACAATTATATCGAAATTCAACATTTTACCTTAAAAAGTTCCCGATCGGTATAATTCTCTTGAACAATGCTCTAATTTTGCTAAAATAAGCTTGAAAAAGACACAATGCAGATTTCCACAACAGCAGAGCTAGGCAAACTCATACGAGATGAGCGCAAGCGTCAAGGGCTCACCCAGCAAGATGTCGCACTTGCTTGTGGCGTTGGTCTGCGCTACATCGTCGATTTAGAAAGAGGGAAAGAGACTGCGCAGATTGGAAAAGCTCTCCACCTAGTTAAAATGCTCGGCCTACGCATCAACATCACCCCTAACTCACAACATGGCTAAAATTAAAAAACTTTACGCCTTTATTGGAGATGAACAAGTGGGTGTGCTCTCACAAGATAAAGGCGGTAAAATTGTCTTTCGCTACAAGGAAAATGCTAAGCGTCCTCTTTCTCTGAGCCTCCCCTTGGAGAAAGGAACATTTGATGCAAAGAGCTGCGCGGGTTACTTCAATGGCCTACTGCCCGAGTCAGACGAAGTACGCAAGGCATTGGGGAAGAAATATAGCATCAGTGAGCGCAACGACTTCGCCCTCCTCGCAGCTATTGGCTACGACTGCCCCGGTGCGGTCTCCTTCTCCGAGGAGGAAGAGAACTGCACCAAAGCCCTAGCCCCCTTGGACGGGAGCATTCTGAGCGAGGAAAATCTTGAAAAACTTCTTCAAGATCTTCCGCGTAAACCCTTGGCAACTGGTAGAGAGGGCATGCGTCTCTCACTTGCTGGAGCTCAGGATAAGACCTCCCTCATCATGCTGGATGGACAGCTCGCCATGCCTAGTCCAACAACCCCGTCCACCCATATACTTAAACCCGCTATAGAGCAATTCGCAAACAGCGTAGAGAACGAATACATTTGCCTACGAGCTGCACAGGCACTTGGCATAAAAGTACCCGAAGTACGCATGTGCTATGCCAACGACACGCCCTACTTCCTCATAGAACGCTACGACAGAGCCATAGAGGGCGGGATGGTCAGACGCATCCACCAAGAAGATTTCTGCCAAGCTTACAATATCCCAAGCTCTCTAAAATATGAGAAAGAAGGCGGTTTAGGTTTTGCCCAATGCTTCAGCCTGATTAATCACTTTCGCTACCCCATTCCCACGATGAATGAGCTGATAGCACGCATCATATTTAATTTCCTTATAGGTAATGCCGATGCTCATGGGAAAAATTTCTCTCTTTTACACCTAGAAAACGAAGGAATGCAACTCGCGCCCGCCTACGATATTCTTTGCACGCAGATCTATGCAGGCATCAATAAAGAAATGGCTATGCGCATGGGAAAACACTACCTCCCCAGCGAAGTAAGCCGTGGCGACATGAACAAGTTCTCGAAGAGTTGCAATTTACAAATCAAGCAGATACAGCTCATAGCTGAGAGGCAGATCAAGAAGCTTCCTTCTGCCTTGGAGGATATTCTCAGCAAAGAAGTAAATGATAGTCGCATGGGCGAGTTAATCCACACGCAGGTTGAGCAAAACATAGAGCTATTGCAAAAGTTGCTCTAAAAAAGGGCTAGAAACTCTCGCCTCTAGCCCTTTGTTATTAATTATTTTTATTGCTTACTTAGCTTTCTTGCAGCCAGCACATCCCCAATTCTTGCGGATTTCGGCGAAGAAGTCATTGCCCTTGTCATCCACAAGGATGAAGGCTGGGAAGTCCTCTACGGTAATCTTCCAGATGGCTTCCATGCCCAGTTCTGGGTACTCGATGCACTCCACGCTGGTGATGCAGTTCTTCGCTAGGTCAGCGGCAACACCACCTATGGAACCAAGGTAGAAACCACCGTACTTCTGGCAGGCGTCTGTAACACACTGCGCACGGTTGCCCTTGGCAATCATGAGGAGGCTGCCTCCCATGCTCTGGAAGAGATCCACATAGGAGTCCATGCGTCCAGCTGTTGTTGGTCCAAATGAGCCAGAGGCATAGCCTTCTGGTGTCTTGGCAGGACCTGCGTAGTAGATGGGATGATTCTTGATGTAGTCAGGCAAGTCCTTGCCAGAGTCCACCAATTCCTTGAGCTTGGCATGCGCGATGTCGCGACCCACGATGATGGTGCCATTGAGGGATAGACGTGTCTTGACTGGATGCTTGCTAAGTTCTGCAAGGATGTCACTCATGGGGCGGTCAAGGTCTATGCTGACTGACTCGCTCTTCACGCTGCGCCACTCTTCGGGGATGAAGCGACCGGGGTCAAACTCCAGCTGCTCTAAATATATGCCATCGGGGCGGATTTTGCCCTTGATGTTACGGTCAGCGGAGCAGGAAACCC